>DASUOK010000265.1:0-3419 GCA_036276675.1 Gaiellaceae bacterium
CGGCGCCGGTGACCGCCGTCGTCACGTGGGTGCGGCCCCGATAGATCTGCACGCGCGCGCCGGCGCGCGCCGACGTGAGCGATCCCCTCAGCGTCACCGCGCTCGCGTGCCCGGCCCGCTTCACGGCGGTGAGAGTCAGCACCGGTCCGCGCGCCGTCACGACGACCTGCGCCTGCGCCGTCTCGCCGCTCGCCGCCGTCGCGGTGACGGTCGCGGTCCACTCGCCGCGGCCGTAGACGTGCGACACGACAGGCCCCGCTGCGGTAGCGCCGTCGCCGAGATCCCAGCTGTACGAGGCGGCGTCGCCCGTGGCGGTCAGGGTCACGCTCAGCGGCGCAGGCCCGCTGGCGGGCGCGGCGCTGACGGCGACTGCCGGCGGTGCGGCCCCGGCCGAGGGTGCGAGCGCCGCCGCGGCGAGCGCGACGAGCAGGACGGCGTGACCCCTCACGGGCCGAACCATAGACAGCCCGCTCAGACGGAGACCGCGACCACGAGGCTCGTGGCGTTGAACGCACAGTGGACGAGCATGCACGGGTAGATGCTGTCGGTGCGCAGTCGCAGGAGCGCCGTCACGATCCCGAAGAAGACGAGCGCTGCGAGCGCGAGCACGAGCCCGTGGGCGAGGCCGAACGCGAGCGAGGTGATCGCCACCGCCGGCAGCGACCCGAGCGCGGCGAAGAGCGACATGCCCGCGCCACGGTAGAGCAGCTCCTCGACGATCGGCCCCACCAAGGCGACGGCGAGGAAGTTGGCAGCGTACGCGCCCGCGCGGCTCGAGTCCCAGCCCTCCGGTGTCAGACCCTGCTCGTCGCCGGCGCCGAGCACCTGGAGCAGCACGCCGGCGCCGATCAGGATGGCGACGTAGCCGGCGAAGGCGAGACCGACCGCACGCGGCCAGGAGGCCGGCCGTCGCAGCGCGAAGAACTCGCGCTTCGGCAGTCCGCGCCCCAGCGCCAAGGTGATCCCGAGCAGGATCCCGTAGAGCACGATGCCGCTGACCGCGGTCGAGTAGAGATAGAGCGCGTCCTCCGGCGGGTCGCCTCCCTGCGCACGGCCGGCGTACGCGACGGCGGCGAGCAAACCGACGAGCAGGAGCCAGAGCGCCCGCTTCGCCGCGAGCGACCCGCCGTCGTTCATGCCACCCATTGCCACAGGGCCCATTGCACCACGCCGATGCCGAGCAGGAGCGAGGAGACCGCCACGACCGCCTCGTGGAGGCGCGGCCGTGCCGTCAGAGCCGCCAGTGCGAGCACGAGCGGGAAGACGACGAGGCCGAACCGCGACATCGAGAGCAGCGGGAAGTCCTCGGCGGGCAGCGAGAGCGGAATCGCGAGGCTGAGGAGCGCGAAGAGACCGTACGGCGCGCCGAAGCGGCGCCAGGCCACCCCCGCGAGCACGAGGAACAGCAGGGTGAACGCGAGCTGCAGGAGGTTCAGGGCGAAGGTCCGCGCGGGGCCGGTGTCCCCGAGGACGGTGACGCCGTGCCAGAGCCCCCCGAAGGGGCCGGCCCACGACAGCGTCCGCTCCCAGATCCCCTCCTGCGCGCGCAGTGGCGCGAGCGGCTCCCCGATCCAGATCCCGAGCGCCAGCGGATAGAGCGCGGCGAGTGGGAGCGCCGCGGCGAGACCCGCGAAGGCGCGCCGCCGGTCGGACGCACGCCAGGCGAGGAGCGCGAGCGCGGGGAGGAGCGCGATCCCGACCGGCCGCGTCAGCATCGCCAGCCCCGCCACGGTGCCGGCGCCGAGGAAGCGACCCTGCTCGGCGAGCAGGAAGGCGGCGAGCGCGAGCAGCAGGTAGAGCGATTCGCTGTAGACCGCGCCGAGGAACAGCGACGTCGGGAAGACGGCGAGGTAGAGGACGGCTCGGTGAGCGCCCTCGGCCCCGAGCCGCGCGAGTGCCAGCCGGTGCAGCAGCACGAAGGCGACCGCGCAGGCGGCGAGCGAGAGCAGGATGCCCGCGAGCACGTAGTGGCCGGCGAGCAGGCGGCCCAGGACGGCGACGAGGCCGGGGTAGAGCGGGAAGAACGCCGGGGTGCTCGAGGGCGACTCGGCGTAGCCCTCCTGCGCGATCAGCAGGTACCAGTCGCTGTCCCAGCGCGCCCAGACGTCGAGGCCGTAGCCGAGCTCGTGCAGGCGCTCGCTGTCCCACCGGTCGGCGTCGGGATGCCGGTTCGGCACGAAGACGAGGAGCGCGAGCACCGCGGCGCCCCACAGCGCGAGGCGGCTCCAGAGGAACGTCGTCAGAGCGGGGCTCGCGAGGAGCGCCCGTCGCAGCCGGCGGCGCACCCCTGCGACGATAGCCGCGGCGTCTGAGGAACGCGCCCGCCGCCGTCGAAAGCGTCCGCATGGAGCTCTGGGAGCGGCTGCTCGTCGTCGGCATCGTGCTCGGCGTCACGTTCGTCGCGGCGCGCCTGATCGACCGGCGGATGACGCGCCGCGACCGCTCGCCGCAGACGATCACGCGCTACCGGGTGTTGCGTCGCAGCATCGCCGCGACCATCGTCACGTTCGGCGTGCTGTCGGCGCTGCTCGTGATCCCACAGGTGCGCACGCTGGCCGGCGCGCTGCTGGCGTCCTCGGCCGTCATCGGGCTGATCGTCGGCTTCGCCTCGCAGCGGACGCTCGGCAACTTCGTCGCGGGGTTGATGATCGCCTTCACACAGCCGCTGCGGCTCGGGGACGTCGTCGAGGTCGGCGGCGTCGAGGGCGTGGTCGAGGAGATCGGCCTCATGTACACGTTCATCCGCACCGAGGACAACGGCCGGCTCGTGATCCCGAACGAGAAACTGGCGTCGGATACCATCCGCAACTCCACGATTCGCAGCCCGGCGAAGTTCGCGCAGGTGACAGTGCAGGTTCCGTCCACAACCGATCTCGGCTCGGTCGTCGAGTCGCTTCGTCCCGAGGCGGCCGGCGAACGCGACGAGGTGTTCGTCAGCTCGCTCGAGGGGACTCCCACGCTGACGGTGCGCGTCTGGACCGAGAGCGAGGCGGCTGCGGAGCAGCTGGAGCACGACCTGCGCGTGCGCGTGCACGACCGCCTGCGCGAGCAGGGCGTCTTCGCATGACACCCCCGTCGCGAGGCGGCCGCCCCCGCCGGGCGGCCGACGAGGACCTCGTCCTCTCACGCCGCCGCAAGCGCCGCCGGAACGACCGCAAGCACACGAGGCGCCGCGCCGTCATCGTGGGCCTGCTCGCGGCGGTCGCGCTCGTCCTCGCCGTGGGCGGCACCGCCGTCACGAGTGTCGCCAGCTTCGGGTCGTCGTGCGATCTCGAGTCCCTGCAACCGGTGTCGATCGGCGAGAACTCCTTCATGTACGCCGCCGACGGCTCGACGCTCGGCGTGATCCCGGCCGAGCGCAACCGGCAGCCCGTGACGATGAAGCAGATCAGCCCGTGGCTGCCGAAGGCGACGGTCGC
>DASUOK010000266.1:0-3790 GCA_036276675.1 Gaiellaceae bacterium
AGCAGGACGCCGAAGAGCGGCACGAAGAAGGAGCCGAGCAGGATCAGGAAGGTCTCGTACGCGAGCAGGTCGATCGTGAGGGCGCCGAGCGTGGCCACCCCCGCCACCGCCACCAGGAGCGCGCGCTGCGGCAGCCGCGGCGCGAGATTCTGGATCGACACGGCCGTCGAGTAGACGTTCGCGAACGCCTCGTCGGTCTCGTCGACGGTGACGGCCAGGAGCGCCAGGGTGGCGCCGAGCCCGCCGGCCGCGACCGCCACCGGCAGCGCGGCCGGATCCGTGATGTCGCGCGAGAAGAAGAGGATCGCGCCGAGCGCCCACAGCCAGACGCTCGCGAGCAGGTAGCCGCCGCCCGTGCCCCAGAAGGCCGCCGCGCGCGAGCGCGAGAAGCGCGTGTAGTCGGCCGCGAGCGGGATCCACGAGACGGTGATCGCGACCACGAGGTCGACGCCCTCGAGCACGGAGGAGCCGCCCTCCCCGGGCCGGTCGAGCAGGGCCTCGAGACCGGCGCCGTCGAGCGCCCACCACGTCAGGTAGACGAGCGAGGCGAGCACCGCCCAGACGGCGAACTTGCGCAGCACCTTGCGCACGACGTCGATCGGCCCGAGCAGCGCCAGTGCGAGCGCGGCCCCGCCGAAGACCAGCGTCCAGGCCCACTGGGCGCGGAAGCCGAACAGCTCGTCGGAGAGCGCGGCAGCCGCGGTCGCGATGATCAGCAGCTCGAAGATCGCCCAGCCGACGCACTGCGCCGCGTTCAGCACGGTCGGCAGGAACGACCCCCGGCCGCCGAGCGGCGCCCGCAGCAGCACCATCGCGGGGACGCGGCCGTCGGCGCCGATCAGCCCGGCTACGCCGAGCATGGCGTTGCCGATCAGGCTGCCGACGGCGATCGCGAGGAACGCCTGCGGCAGTGAGAGCGCCGGCACGAGGTAGGTGCCCGCGACGAGGACGAGCAGCGAGACGCCGAGGTTCCCCCACAGGAGGCCGGTGTCGAGGACGCCGAGCACGCGCAGCCGCCCGGGCACGGGCTCGATCCCCCAGCTCGGTGTTCGCTCCATCGCTTCGGCTCACTCCCTTCGCCGGCATGACCCGGATCAGGTTCGACGGGTGTGATCTCAGCCCCCAACCGTGTGACGGCGGGGCACCCCGGTGCGCGAACTCTACTCAGGCGGCGAGCAGGCGCCGCAGGACGTACGGCAGGATGCCGCCGTGGCGGAGGTACTCCCGCTCGCGCGGCGTGTCCAGCCGCACCCGCGCCCTGAAGGTGACGCCGTCGGCACGCACGGTCACCTCCTGCGCCTCGCCGTTCTCCACTCCTTCGACCGCGAACGTCTCGCGGCCCGTGAGGCCGAGCGTCTCCGGCGTCTCGCCGTCGCGGAACTGCAGCGGCAGGATGCCCATCATCAGCAGGTTCGAGCGGTGGATCCGCTCGTAGCTCTCGGCGATGACGGCGCGCACGCCCAGCAGGTTCGGCCCTTTCGCGGCCCAGTCGCGCGACGAGCCGGAGCCGTACTCCTTGCCCGCGATCACGACGAGCGGCGTGCCCTCGGCGAGGTAGCGCTCCGACGCCTCGTAGATCGTCGTCTCCTCGCCCGAGGGCAGGTGGACGGTCCACGTGCCCTCCGACTCCGGCACGAGCAGGTTGCGCAGCCGCACGTTGGCGAAGGTGCCGCGCACCATCACCTCGTGGTTGCCGCGGCGTGAGCCGTACGAGTTGAAGTCGCGCCGCTCGACTCCGTGCTCGACGAGGTAGCGGCCGGCCGGGCTGTCGGGCTTGATCGCGCCGGCGGGTGAGATGTGATCGGTCGTGACCGAGTCGCCGAGCATGACGAGGCAGCGCGCCCCGTGGACGTCCTCCACCGTGCCCGGGGTCGGGCTCATGCCGTCGAAGTAGGGCGGGCGCCGCACGTAGGTCGAATCGTCGTCCCAGGCGAAGAGGTCGCCGGCGGGCACCGGTAGCTCGCGCCAGGCCTCCGTGCCGGAGAACACGTCCGCGTAGGCGCTGCGGAAGAGGTCGTCGCCGATCGCGGCCGCGATCGTGTCGGACACCTCCTGCTCGCTCGGCCAGATGTCCCGCAGGAAGACGTCGTCGCCGGCCTCGGCCTGTCCGAGCGGCTCGGTGGTCAGGTCGCGGTCGAGCGTGCCTGCGAGGGCGTAGGCGACGACGAGCGGCGGCGAGGCGAGGTAGTTCGCCTTCACCTCGGGGTGGATCCGGGCCTCGAAGTTGCGGTTGCCGGAGAGGACGGCGCAGGCGACCAGCTCCGCCTCGTCGATCGCGCGCGAGACCGCCTCCGGCAGCGGCCCGGAGTTGCCGATGCAGGTCGTGCAGCCGTAGCCGACGGTGTGGAAGCCGAGCTGCTCGAGGTAGGGCGTGAGGCCGGCGCGCTCGAAGTAGTCGGTGACGACGCGCGAGCCGGGCGCGAGGCTCGACTTCACCCACGGCTTGCGGGAGAGGCCGCGCTCCACCGCCCTTTTCGCCAGCAGCCCCGCGGCGACCATCACGGCCGGATTCGAGGTGTTCGTGCAGGAGGTGATGGCGGCGATCACGACGGCGCCGTGCTCGATCGCGCAGCGCTCCCCGTCGAGCTCGACCTCGATCCGGCGGCGTCTTGGCGCGAGGGCCGCGACCGGCACGGCTCCCTCGGAGGCGTGGTCGCCGCCCGGAGCCTGCTCCGTCGTCGGGTCGCTGGCGGGGAAGGTCTCGGCGAGCGACTCGTCGCCGCCGTTGCCGTAGTCGACGCCGAAGGTGCCGAGCGCCTCGCCGAACGACTGCTTCGCCTCGCGCAGCGGCACGCGGTCCTGCGGCCGGCGCGGTCCCGCGAGCGACGGCTCGACCGAGGAGAGGTCGAGCTCGACGACC
Source organism: Gaiellaceae bacterium (assembly GCA_036276675.1). Classification (GTDB taxonomy): domain Bacteria; phylum Actinomycetota; class Thermoleophilia; order Gaiellales; family Gaiellaceae; genus Gaiellasilicea. The sequence continues at coordinate 2,861 of DASUOK010000266.1, forward strand.
TGCGAGTACGTGGGCGCCTCCTCCGGGTCGTGCCAGAGCAGGTTCTCCTTGCAGTACGCCTCGACGAGCGCCACGCGGTCCTCATCGCGGCCGGTCAGCCGCAGGTACTTCAGCGTCTCCTCGTCGACGGGGAAGAAGCCGCACGTGGCGCCGTACTCGGGCGACATGTTCCCGATCGTCGCCCGGTCGGCGAGCGGCAGCGAGGCGAGGCCGTGGCCGAAGTACTCGACGAACTTCCCGACGACGCCCGTGGCGCGCAGGATCTCGGTGACGGTGAGGACGAGATCGGTGGCGGTGGCGCCCTCCGGGAGCGCGCCCGTGAGCCGGAACCCGACCACCTGCGGCACGAGCATCGAGATCGCCTCGCCGAGCATCGCCGCCTCGGCCTCGATCCCGCCGACGCCCCAGCCCAGCACGCCGAGGCCGTTCACCATCGTCGTGTGCGAGTCGGTGCCGACCAGCGTGTCGGGGAAGGCGACGCCGTCGCGCAGCTCGACCACGCGCGCGAGGTACTCGAGGTTCACCTGGTGCACGATCCCCGTCCCCGGCGGCACGACCTTGAAGTCCCGGAACGCCTCCTGACCCCAGCGCAGGAACGCGTACCGCTCGCGGTTCCGCTCGAACTCGCGGTCGACGTTGTGCGCGAAGGCCAGGCGCGTCGCGAACTCGTCCACCTGCACCGAGTGGTCGATCACGAGCTCGACCGGGATCAGCGGGTTGATCCGCCCCGGGTCGCCGCCGAGGTCGGCCATCGCGTTCCGCGTCGCCGCCAGGTCGACCACGGCCGGGACGCCCGTGAAGTCCTGCAGCAGCACACGCGCGGGCGAGAACGCGATCTCGCGGCTCGGCTCGTCCGTCGCCACCCAGGTCGCGACCGCCTCGACGTCGTCGGCGTCGCCGGTGCGCAGGACGTTCTCGAGCAGGATCCGC
>DASUOK010000267.1:0-9505 GCA_036276675.1 Gaiellaceae bacterium
ACACGCTCTTCCCGCTCCTGCACGAACGACGCCGGCAGCTGGCCGGGACGATGTCGGGCGGTGAGCAGCAGATGCTCGCGATGGGCCGGGCGCTGATGTCGCAGCCGAAGCTGCTCCTCATGGACGAGCCCTCGATGGGGCTCGCGCCCATCCTCGTGGAGCGCAGCTTCGAGATCATCCAGCAGGTGCACCAGTCGGGCGTCGCCATGCTGGTGGTCGAGCAGAACGCGAACGTGTCGCTGTCGATCGCCGACCGCGGCTACGTCCTCTCCACCGGCCGCGTCGTGCTCGAGGGCCGGGCGGCCGACCTGCTCGAGAACGAGGACCTGCGCAAGGCGTACCTTGGTCGGTGAGGCGATCCGGCACCGCTTCCCGGTGCTCGCGTCCAAGGTCTACGTCAACTCGTGCTCGCAGGGGGCCCTCTCCGACGCCGTCCGCGCCGCCTACGAGGAGTACCTGGACGGCTGGGACGCGAACGGAGCGGAGTGGGGCTTCTGGGTCGAGCGGTCGGAGGCGATCCGCGGCCGCTTCGCCGAGCTGCTCGGCGCCGAGCCGGACGAGGTCGCGCTGCAGACCTCCGTCTCCGCCGCCGTCAGCGCGCTCGTCAGCGGCCTCGACTTCGGCGGCGGGCGGAACCGCATCGTCATCTCCGCGAACGAGTTCCCGGCGATCGGCCAGATCGCGCACGCGCAGGAGCTGCGCGGGGCGGAGGTGGTGCACGTCGAGCCCGCGGCCGAGGCGTACGCGGCCGCCGTCGACGAGCGGACGGCGCTCGTCGCCTCCACGTTCGTCTCGTACCGCACCGGCGCCGTCCACGACGTCGAGGCGATCTACGGGATCGCGCGCGAGCGCGGGGCGCTGATGCTCGTGGACGCCTACCAGGGCGCGGGGGCGCTGCCGCTCGAGGCGCCGGCCGTCGCCGACATCGTCGTCGGCGGCACCGTCAAGTACCTCCTCGCCTCCGCCGGCCTCGCCTTCATGTACGTCGCGCCCTCCGTCCAGGAGCGGCTGCCGACCCAGACCGGCTGGTTCGCGGACGAGGACATCTTCGAGATGCAGATCGAGCGCTACCGGCCGCACCGCTCGGCCCGGCGCTACGACGCCGGCACGCCGCCGGTGCCGAACATCTACGGCGGCCTCGCCGGCATCGGGCTCATCCTCGAGGCCGGCGTGCCGGCGATCCAGCGACACGTCGCCGGGCTCGTCGAGCGGCTGCTGGCCGGGCTCGACGAGCTGGGCGCCTCCGTCGCGGCCGAGCCGCGCGGGCCGCTCGTCTGCATCCGCTCCACCGACGCGCCGGCGCTCGTCGCAGCACTCGCGGCCGACGACGTGGTCGCGTCGGAGCGCGACTCCAACCTGCGCGTGTCGCTCCACCTCTACAACACCAACGCGGACGTCGACGCCGTCCTCGCCGCGCTGACGCAGCAGCGCCACCTGATCGTCTAGCGTTCGCAGGAGCGCTGCCCGGCGGGGCGAAAGGTGCACGGCCGGAGCCCGTCAAGAGGGGGAAACGACCATGGCGCGAAAGCTTTCGCGAAGCGAACGGCGGTTGATGATCCTCGCGGTGTTCGCCCTCTTCTGGGGCGCGTTCCTCGTCGCCCTGGGCGTGGCGCTGCCGCTCGTCGCCGTCGTGCTGGGCGCCCTCGTGGCGACGGCCGCCGTCGGTCTCGGCGCCCCGCGCCTCTACGCCGCGCTCCGGCCGCGCTTCGGCCGCGCCGGTCGCCGGCTGTCCGCTGGGGGTCGCGCCGCCGACGCGGCGGCGCTCGGCGCCGTGCGGGCGACGTCCGTGCGGCTCGCCGCGATCGACTGGGCCTCGCGCCGGGCGGCCGCGCGGAGGGGAATCGGCGCGGTGGCGGCACGCGGGCGAGCCGCGGATGCGTCCGCACTCCGAGGCGTGCGCGCGGGCGCGGCGCAGGCCGGCCGGATCGACTGGGCGGGCCACCGCGACGCCGTCCGCCGCCGTGCGGCGGCCGCCCGCTCCCACGGCCGGGCCGCCGACGCCCGCGCCGTCCAGGCCCTCGGCGCGGCGTCCACACGCGCCCGGGCGGTCGAGTGGGGCGCGCTCGGCGCCGCTGTGCGCACCCGCACCGACCCGGCGCTCCGGCGCGGTCGCGATGCCGCCGCGGCTGCGCGGCAGCGGACGCAGGCGCTGCGCCGCGAGCTGGCGGAACGGCGCGAGGGACCGCCGCCCGCGGAACCCGGGAAGGCCGACGCGCTGCGCCTGAACGAGGAGGCCGCCACGCTGCGTCACGTGGGTCGTCTCCAGGAGGCGCTCGAGCGCGGCGAGCAGGCGCTCGCCCTCTTCCGCCGGCTCGGGGATGCCCGGGGCGAGGCGTTGACCCTGAACGGGCTCGGCCTCACGCAGACCCGGCTCGGGGACGAGGCCGGCGCGCTGGACTCCTACGAGATGGCGGTTGCGTTGCTGACCGAGCTCGGCGACAGCCACGGGGCCGGCCGGGTGCTCGCGAACCTCGGCGCTCTCCACCGTGTGCAGGGGCACGACGAGCAGGCACGCGCGGTCTGGAACGACGCGCTCGAGCGGCTCGAGCCGGGCACCCCGGAGCACGACCGCACCGCCGAGCAGCTCCGGCTCGCGAGCTAGCGCGCGGTGCCGAGCGGCGCGACCACGATCAGGATCGCCGCGATCGGCGACTCGATCACCGCGGGCTCCCCGTGGGACGACGACGAGACGATCGGATGGCCGGCCGCGGCGGCGGCCGCCGACCCGCGCCTCCGCTTCACCGTTCGCGCGGCGCACGGCAGGCGCACCGACGAGATCGCAACGTGGCTCGACGACGCCGCGGTTGGCGCCGAGGCGCTCGTCGTCCAGGGCGGCATCAACGACCTCGCGCAGGGCCGCCCGGTCGCGGCCGCGGCGGCGAACCTCGGCGCGATGATCCGCCGCGGGCAGGCTCTCGGCCTTCGCGTCGCGGTCGCGAACCTGCTGCCCTGGAACAACGGCTGGCCGGAGGCCGAGCAGCCGATCCGCGGTCTGAACGCCGAGATCGACGCGCTGGGCGTGCCCGTGCTCCCCTTCCACGAGACGCTGGAGGATCCGGAGCGGCCGGGGCGGATGCGCGAGGAGTGGACGAGCGACGGCGACCATCCGTCCGTCGAGGGCTACCAGCGGTTGGGCGAGCTCGCGTTCGTGGTGCCGTGAGCTACGGCGCCCGGTCGATGACCGCGCCGCTGCGCCGCGTGCTCGTGCGGCCGCCGCAGCCCGCCGATGCCGCGCGCTGGCGCGAGTACGGCTGGCGGGCCGCACCCGACCCTGCCGCCGCCGCGCGGGAGCACGAGGCGCTCTGCGCGCTGCTCGAGGAGGCGGGCGCCGAGGTCGTTATCGCTGCCGGCGAGACCGGGAACCCGGACGCGATCTACACGTACGACCCGCTGCTCGTCGGGGACGAGGGTGCCGTGCTCCTCCGCCCCGGCAAGGACGGACGTCTCGGCGAGCCGGACGCACTCGTCACCGACCTCGAGCGTGCCGGCGTCCCCGTGGCCGCCCGCGTCGAGGCGCCCGGCACGGTGGAGGGCGGTGACACGCTCTGGCTCGGGCGCGAGACGCTGCTCGCCGGCCGCGGCTACCGCACGAACGCGTCGGGTGTCGAGCAGCTGGCGGCGGCCTTCCCGGACGCCGAGCTCCACGTGTTCGACCTGCCGCACTGGAACGGCCGCGCCGAGGTGATGCACCTGATGAGCCTGATCTCGCCGCTCGACGACGACCTGGCGCTCGTCTATCCGCGGCTCGCCCCTGTGCGGCTGTTGGAGCTGCTCGCCGAGCGCGGCATCGCCACCGTGGAGGTACCCGAGGAGGAGTTCGAGACGATGGGCCCGAACGTGCTCGCGCTCGGCCCGCGGCGCGCGCTCGCGCTCGAGGGGAACGACGAGACGCGGCGGCGGCTGGAGCGCGCAGGCGTCGACGTCGTCGTCTACCGCGGCGACGAGATCTCACGCAAGGGCGACGGCGGCCCGACCTGTCTGACACGGCCGCTGCTGCGCGAGTAGGCTCGCGCCGTGTCGGTTCCCGAGCTCTTCGCCGCCATCCGTGCCGGCGACGGCGATCGCGTCCGCGAGCTCGTCGAGGCACGGCCGGAGCTCGCGGCGGCTCGCGACGACGACGGCCTCTCGGCCGTGCTCCGGGCCCTGTACCACGGGCAGGGCGAGCTCGTCGACGTCCTGCTCGCCGCCAACCCGTCGCTCGACGTCTTCGACGCCGCCGCGGTGGGGCGCACGCGGGGGCTCGAGGAGCTCGTCGAGTCGGAGCCCGAGCTCGTCGGCTCGTTCGCCGCGGACGGTTTCACGCCGCTCCACCTGGCCGCGTTCTTCGGCCAGGACGACGCAGCGCGACTGCTGCTCGAGCACGGCGCGGATGCGAACGTCGTCGCGCGAAACGAGTCGCTGCGGGTGGCGCCGCTGCACAGCGCCGCCGCCGGCGGCCACGCCGCGATCGTCCGCAGGCTGCTCGAGGCGGGTGCCGACCCCAACGCGCGGCAACCCGGTGGCTTCACGCCCTTGCACTCGGCCGCCCAGAACGGCGACCGCGAGAGCGCCGAGGCGCTGCTCGAGCGCGGGGCGGAGCCGGCCGCGGCCACGGACGAGGGCACGACGCCCGCCGACCTCGCCGCTGCTGCGGGACACGGCGATTTGGTGACGCTGCTCTCCGATCGGTAGGGTCGAGGCATGGCCCGGCCGCTCGCTCTGCTCGCCGCGCTCGTGCTCGCCGTCGCCGGGTGCGGCGGCGACGACGACGACGGCGGCGACGGCGCGGCGAGCGACCGCACCGTCACGATCGGCTCCAAGAACTTCACGGAGGCCGTGATCCTGGGGGAGCTCTACCGCCAGGCGCTCGAGGCGAGGGGCTACACGGTCGAGCTGAAGAGCTCGATCGGCTCGACCGAGATCATCGACCGCGCCCTGACGAGCGGCGAGATCGACATGTACCCGGAGTACACGGGCACGATGCTGACGGTCGTCTTCGGCGAGGACGAGCCGCAGGAGAGCGCCGAGTCGACGTACGACCGCGCCAAGGAGCTGTACGAGGAGAAGGGCTTCACGCTGTTCGCGATGACGCCGTTCTCGGACTCCGACGCGCTCGCCGTGACGGCGGAGTACGCCGAGGAGGAGGGCCTCGAGGAGATCGGCGACCTGGCCGGCATCGGCACCTTCCGGCTCGGCGGTCAGCCCGAGTTCGAGACGCGGCTCCAGGGGCTCGTGGGCGTGAAGGAGAAGTACGGCATCGAGGACGTCACCTTCGTCCCCTTCACCGGCATCAGCCCCTACGAGGCGCTCGACCAGGGCGCCGTCGACGTGGCCGCGATCTTCTCGACCGACCCGCCGCTCGCGTCGGGCGACTACGTCGTGCTCGACGACCCCGAGGCGAACTTCGGCTTCCAGAACGTCGCGCCGGTCGTGAGCCAGGAGCTCGCCGACGACCTCGGCGACGACTTCCGCGAGACGATCGACGCCGTCAGCGAGCAGCTGACGGAGGAGGCGATCATCGCGATGAACTCGGCCGTCGCGATCGACCAGCGCCCCGCCGACGAGGTGGCGCGCGAGTTCCTCGAGGCGAACGACCTGCTCGAGTAGCCGGCTCCCGGCCCTCTAGTCGGGCAGCCAGCCGTGGCGATAGCGGGTGAGCTCCCCTCGGCCGAAGCGGGCATACGCCTCGGCCGGGTCGGTCGTCTCCCGCTCGACCCCGGCGCCGTGGCGCTGTGCCACCTCGTCCACGGTGTACGCGCCCCAGTCGGGGCCCAGCGAGCGGTCGCGGGCGCCGACGGCGAGGACCACGCACGGCCCCGGTCCGGCGCCGACGATGACGTGACTCGTCCCGGGAGGGCAATGCAGCAGGTCCCACCGGCGCAGCGGGCGCTCCTCGCCTTCGACGACGGCCAGGGCCTCCCCGGCGAGCACGAGGAAGTCCTCCTGGTCGTTCTCCCGGTGGTACATCGACATCGGCTCGCCGGGGCCGAGGACGGTGAGGTTGATCCCGAGCTGCAGGAAATCGGCCGCGCCCTCGAAGCCTGCGCCCTCGAACTCGCAGAGGACGCCGCGGCCCGCGCGTTCCCACCACTGCGTCTCGCGCGCGTTGAGGACGAACCAGCCCTGTCCCTTCGGGACGAGACCGTGCTCGGTCGAGACGAGCTGCGCCTCGGGGATCACCGGGCTCCGACGGCCTCTTCGAAGCTGAGCTGGCGGTGGTCGGCGAGGCCGGAGAGGCCGACGCCGACGAGGCGGAGCGCCCCTGGCCGGTCGCGCAGGCCCCGGTCGAGCAGCGCGCAGGCGAGGTCGCCGATCCGCGTGCCGTCGTCGATGCCGACCTCGAGGCTGGTGGAGCGGCTGCGGATCGAGAAGTCGGCGTAACGGAGCTTCGTCGTGACGGTGCGCGCGGCCAGGCCGTCGCGGCGCAGGTGCTCGCCCAGCCGGCGCGCCATCTGCCGCAGCTCCCCGTGGAGCAGCGAGCGGTCGTGCAGGTCGCGCTCGAATGTCTCCTCGACGGAGATCGAGACTCGCTCCGCCGACTGCTCCAGCGCGCGTCCGTCGATCCCGTTCGCGCGGTCGCGCAGCATCCGGCCGACCTGGCCGGGGAGGAGGGCCTGCAGGTCGAGATCGGAGAGCGCAGCCAGCGCGCCCACCGTGGTGATCCCGGCGGCGCGCAGCCGCTCCTCGGCGCGCGGGCCGACGCCCGGGAGCTTGCGGACGGGGAGCGTGGCGAGAAAGCGCGCCTCCGTGCCCGCGGGGACGACCGTGATGCCGCCGGGCTTGCGCCGGTCGGAGGCGACCTTGGCCACCACCTTCGAGGGCGCGACGCCCAGCGAGCAGGAGAGGCTGGTCGCGGCCCGCACCGAGGTCTGCACGGCCTCGGCGACGACGCGCGCACGCCCGAGCTCGGCGGCGATGCCGGCGAAGTCGAGATAGCCCTCGTCGAGCCCGGTCCGCTCGACGAACGGCACGACCTCCCGCACCGCCGACCACACGGCCTCCGAGTACTCGCGGTAGAGCGTGTGGCGCGGCCGGACGAAGACGGCGTGCGGGCAGCGGCGTGCAGCCTCGGCGCAGCTCATCGCCGAGTGGATGCCGAACCCACGCGCGACGTAGTTCGCGGTGGCGACGACGCCGCGGCTGCGCGGGTCGCCGCCGACGACGAGCGGGCGCGAGCGCAGCTCCGGTTGCTCCAACTCCTCGACCGCGGCGAAGAACGCGTCGAGGTCGAGGTGGGCGAGGATCGCCATCCCCACAGGCTACGGGCGGAGCATGATGTGGTCGTGCTCGACGTGCCCGCACAGCCGCCGCCCGCGATCACCGCGCCTGCGCCGCGCGAGGTCTCGTTCGGGCACGTCGCCGGCTCGGCACCGCGCGGCACGCGCCGCGTGATCGTCCGGATCGGGGAGCGCGTGCTCGCCGACAGACCACTCCGCGGCACGCGCTTCTCCCTGCGCGTGGACCTGCCGCCGCGTGAGGTGAACGTCCGCGTGACGGCCGTCGGCGCGGGCGGCCGGCGCTCCTCGGCGGTCGTCCGCCAGGTCGTCGGGCTGGCGCGCGCAGCCGCTGCCCCCGCGGCGGCGCCCCGGCTCGAAGCCGCGCTCGGACGGCGGGTCGACGCGTTGACCCGCTCGTTCGGCGGCGTGAGCGGCGTGTACGTCCAGGACCTGCGCAGCGGCTACGGCGCCGCCTGGAACGCCCGCGCCCGCTTTCCCGCCGCCTCGACCCTCAAGCTCGCGATCGCCGTGGCGGTGCTGCGGGCCGAGACCGCGCAGCCGGCGCGGAGGAGCGAGCTCGAGCGGTTGCTCCACGAGCTGCTCGTGCACTCCGACAACGAGGCGGCGAACCGGCTGCTCGCCCGCCTCGGCGGCTCGTGGCGCGTCGACGAGACGATGCGGGCGCTCGGCCTGCGCGACTCGCTCATGTACGGCGGGTACGAGGTCGAGGAGCTGCGGCGACCGGCGGCGTTGCGGCCGATCCCGGTCCGCGTCGAGGAGCAGCCGAGCTTCGGCGTCGGCAAGTACACGACGGCCTGGGACCTGGCGCGGCTGGCCCAGGCGGTGCACCTCGCTGCCAGCGGCCTCGGGCCGCTGCCCGACCTGGGCGTCACGCCGTCGGAGGCACGGCACCTGCTCTGGCTGCTCGCGCACGTGGGCGACCGCGGCAAGCTGGGGCGCTACCTCGACGGCTCCACGTCCCTCCTGCACAAGGCCGGCTGGCTCGGCACCGCACGGCACGACAACGGGGTCGTCGTCTGGCGCGGCGGGGTCTTCGTCGTCGCGGTCCTGACCTGGGACCGCAGCGGCGTCGGCTCGGCCGCCGACGTCCTGGCGGGCCGTGTCGCCCGGAGCGCCCTCGACGTCTTCCGCGAGCTCGGCTAGCGCCGGTCAGTACGGGTTCGGGACCGAGACCCAGAGCACGCGCAGGGGCTCCGTCTGCGAGGCGTTGCGCCACGTGTGCGGCTTGCTCAGCTGGTAGGTGATCGCGTCGCCGCGCTCGAGCACGTGGGTCTCCTCGGCGACGCGCAGCTCGAGCGCCCCCTCGAGCACATAGACGAACTCGACCTCGCCCGGCAGCGAGCTCAGCTCATCGCCGGCGCCGGCGCCCGGCGCGATCTCGGACTCGATCGCCTGGAAGCGGTGCTCCTCGCGCGAGGAGAGCAGGTCGTTCCGCGTCGAGAACCGTGACGAGACCTGCGGGCGCTCCTGCCGCCGCACGAGCGCCGGCGGCGGCTCGGTCTCGAAGATGTGGCTGAGCCGGACGCCCAGGGCGTCGCAGATCCGCGCGATCGAGGAGAGCGAGGGCGCGGTGCGGTCGCGCTCGAGCTGGCTGATGAAGCCCTTCGTCAGCCCCGTCGCCGCCGCGAGCTGCTCGATCGTGAGGCCGCGCTCCCGTCGCAGCGAGCGGACGCGGGCGCCCACCTTCGGCGTTTCGCTGCGAGCCGCGAGTGGAGTCGCGCGGGGCACCCCCCGATCATACGCAGGTTTAGCGGGAAAGTGACAGGGAGGACCTAACGGCGCCCCTGCGACGCATCCCTCTCGTGTCGGTATCCTTTTTGTACCTGATACCTGAGCTGACTCTGAACGAGAAGAAGGAGTGTCGTGCCCGTGAGCAAGCTGTTGCTCGTCCCGCTCGAGGACATCGTCGTCTTCCCCAACATGAACGTCACCCTGACCGTGGACGTCGGCGACGAGGAGCGCGTGCTCCTGATCCCGCGCCACGAGTCCGACTACGCGAAGGTCGGCACCGTCGCCGAGGTGACCGACCGCGTGCGGCTGCCCGGCGGTGGCCGCGCGGTCGCGCTGAACGGCCTGTACCGCGGCATCGCCGGCGCGGCCGAGACCGACGCGCGCGGGCGGCTGCGGATCGAGGTCGAGGACCGGCCCGATCCGGAGGAGAGCGACGCGCGCACGCGCGAGCTCGAGCGGGAGTACCGCGCCGTCGTCGAGGAGATCCTCGAGTTGCGCGGCGACGACGGCCGCATCTCCGCCTTCGTGCGCTCCATCACCGATCCGGGCGCCCTCGC
>DASUOK010000268.1:0-17070 GCA_036276675.1 Gaiellaceae bacterium
CTTCGAAGCTGCGGAAGGCCATGATCGCGCCGAGGTACGTCGGGCCCTCGACCACCACCGCGTCGCCGGCGTCCAGGAACGACTTGCCGAGGAGCTCGAGCGCCTCGATGCCGCCGCTCGTGATCAGCAGCTCGTCGTCGGGCGGCCGGCGGCCCTGCAGCGACTCGAGCCTGGCGGCGAGCGCGTCGAGCGGCCCGGGCAGGCCACGCGTGGGCGCGTACTGGAACGCGCTCGAGTCGCCGGACGCGACCACCTCCTCGAGGAAGGCGGCAGCCTCGGCGGTGGGGAAGGTCTGCGGGTCGGGGAAGCCGCCTGCGAAGGGGATCAGCGTCGTGTCGCCCGCGAGCGCCAGGATCTCGAGGATGCCGCCGCCGACGTCGGCCCGCGTCCGGGCGGCGAAGAGCTCGCTCCAGCGCCGCGCTCCCTCGACGACCGCCATGCGGCAACGCTACCAGCGGCGCGCGTCGCGCCTCGACCGCGCGAGCAGGGCGGCGAACCCGGCCACAGCGGCCACGAGGACGAGCGGGAACGCGAGCCGCGACAGCGCGTCGCCGGCGGACTCCGCCGCGTCGAGCCACGTGCCGAGCCCGGCCAGGAGCTGCGCGAGGCCGACGAGCAGCAACGCGCCGACGACGAACGCGCGAGCGAGCCGCTCGGGCGGAACGGGCGGCAGCGACCAGCGGCGGGCGGCGAGCCACGCGACCGCAGCACCGCCGGCCGCCACCGCAGCGTGAGCGAGTGCCGCGCGGCTCCCGTCCACGAGGCCGGCAAACGCCAGGAGGACGGCGGCCGCGAGCAGCACGACCGCGAGGCGCTCGGCCCACGTTCGCAGCGGATCGTGCTGCTCGGGCGCGCTCTCCACCGTGGGAGTGTCGCAACGCTACGCTCGCCGGGTGGAGACCACCGAGCTCGGCTTCGCGGGGACGCCGCTGCGGGAGCAGCTCGTCGCAGCCGTCCTGCGGGGCGACAAGACGGCGACCGCCGGTCTCCTCGTCGACTACGAGCGCGAGGGTGAGGCGCTGCCGCAGCCGGGCCGGCGCTCCCTGCTCGTCGACAACGACGGGGAGGGCGTCGCCATCCTAGAGACGACCGAGGTGCGCGTGCTGCGCGTCGGCGACTGCGATGAGCAGTTCGCCCGCGACGAAGGCGAGGGCTTCGAGACCGTCGCCCAGTGGCGCGAGGCGCACGACCGCTTCTGGCGCGGGTACGCGGACGAGATCCGCCACCACCTCGGCGACCCCGACTGGGACGTCACCGACGACACGCTCTTCGTGGCGGAGCGCTTCCGCCTCGTCGAGGTGCTCTGAGCCCGCGCACGGCGGCGCGGGTCAGCTCTTCTTCGCCGCAGCTTTCTTCTTCTTCGCGCGCGCGGGCGGCCGCTTCGCGCGCACCGAGCCGCCGCGGGAGCGCTTCGCCGCCTCGACGGACGCCCGCAACGCCGCCATCAGGTCGGCGGGCTCCTCCTCCGTCTCGGGCTCCGGCGCCGTCACCGTCTTCCCCTTCCGCTTCGCGCGGATGACCCCGCAGAGCGCCTCGCGGTAGGTGTCGTCGTACTTCGTCGGGTCGAACTCGCCCGTGAACTGCTCGATCAGCGCCGTCGCCATCTCGAGCTCGGTCTTGGCCACCTTCACCTTGCCGGGCGCGATCTCGTCGAGCGGCCGGATCTCGTCGTGGAAGAACATCTTCTCCAGCGTCAGCGCCCCCTCGCGCACGCGGAGGCAGCCGAGATGCTGGCGGTCGCGCATGACGAACTTGCCGAGTGCGGCGAGGCCGGTCTGCTCCATCGCCTCGCGCAGGAGCGCGTACACCTTCTCGCCGCCTTCCTGCGGCCCGAGGAAGTACGTGCGCTCGAAGTAGATCGGGTCGATCTCGTCGTAGGGCACGAAGTCGGACAGCTCGATCGTCTTCACGCCCTCCGTGCGGGCGGCCTCGAAGTCCTCGTCCTCGAGCACGACGAACTCGTCCGGCTCGAACTCGAAGCCCTTGACGATCTCCTCGTCCGGCACCGGCTCGCCCTCGCTCTTGCAGATCTTCTGGTAGCCGATGCGGCCGCCGTCCGGCTCGTGGATCAGGTGGAAGCGCAGGTCGTTCTCGGCGATCGCGCTGTACATCCGCACGGGCACGTTGACGAGGCCGAACGAGATCGAGCCGGTCCAGATGGCGCGGGGCACAGGGGTGTAACGGCCGAGCGCCCGTGGCGGTTTCGGCACCTGTTGCGCCGGCCGGCGTGTGCTCGGACGCATCCGGCCGGCGATGCCGCCCGTTGCGTCCGTGCCCCCGTCCGGGGGACGGCTCCGCCTGGCGCTCTGCCGAAAGTGCCCGTATGTCGTACGACGACGACTACGGACCGCGTACCGTCTCGTTCCCGCTCGTCCTCGCCGGTTGCGTCGCGCTGGCCGCCGTCGCGCTCGCCCTCATCGCCGTCACGAGCGTGAGGACGCAGGGAGCGCACATCGACCTCCTGCGCCAGGACGTGCGCGACCTCGAGGGCCGGCTGGAGACGTTCCGCCTCGCCGACGAGACGCTGTCGCAGCGGCTTGCGGCGACGGAGCGCGAGCTCCGCCGCAAGGAGGCGGGAAGCGCAGGGCTGGCGGCGCGCGTCCTCAAGAGCGTCTTCACCGTCGAGACGTCGGGCGGGCTCGGCGCGGGCTTCGCCGGCTGGGTCGCAGACGGCACGCTCCACGTCGTCACCGCCGCGCACGTCGTCTCCGATCTGGGCGAGCGGGTGACGTTGGAGCGCGACAACGGCTCCTGGGGCGCCGAGGTGATCGGCCGTGACACGCGGCGCGACCTGGCCGTGCTGCGCGTCTCCGGCCTGCCGGTCGGTGCGGAGCCGCTCTGGCAGGAGCCCCTCCGCAACCGGCCCCGGCCCGGCGACCAGCTGCTCCTCGTCGGCAGCCCGTTCGGCCTCGGTGGCACGGTCACCACCGGCGTCGTCAGCGCCATCCGCCCGAGCCTGATCCAGACGGACGCGGCGGCGAATCCGGGTAACTCGGGCGGCCCGGCAGTCGACGCCGACGGACGCGTCGTCGGTGTGCTCGTCGGCGGCGGCGGCGAGAACGTGAACTTCGCCGTCCCGATCCGGCAGCTCTGCGCGACGCTGCGCCCCTGCTAGCCGCCAGGCCGCGAGCAAGGTCGGCGACTGCGCGTCGCGTGGCCGTTCTGGCACGAAATCGGCACAGACACGTAGCCGGAGCGCGCGTAGCGTCCAGGCCATGAAGAAGGACGTCATCCGCGCCGCGACGCCGTGGGGGCCGGCGACGCTCGTCGAGGAGCTGAAGCTGCCGCAGCAGTCGGGCGAGAAGCGCTTCGTCTCGCTCGTCCAGCTGCTCGAGACCGGCAGCGGCGAGCGGCTCGTCCGCTTCGCGTACGCGACGGACGGCGTCGCCAGGCGCGGGCCGGTGACGCTGCGGGCGCGCGACGTCACCCGCCTCCGCCAGGCGCTCGAGAAGCACCCCGGCCTGCGGGAGACGTTGCAGCTGTGACGCGCCCGCTACGCGGTAGCCAGGGCGCGCTCGCGGGCGGCATCCACGAGCGAGCCGAGCAGGAGCGCGCCGTCGTCGGAGCCGAGCAGCGGCTCGACCGCATGCTCCGGGTGGGGCATCAGGCCGAGCACGTTGCCGCTCTCGCTGCACACACCCGCGACGTCGCCCACCGAGCCGTTGCAGTCCTCCGCGTAGCGCAGCACGATCTGGCCCGCCTGCTCCAGCTCGGCGTACAACTGCTCGTCCGCGAACCAGCAGCCCTCGCCATGCTTCACCGGGATCGTCAGCTCCTGACCCGGCGCGCACCGATTCGTGAGCACCGTGTCGGCCCGCTCGACGCGGACGCGGACGTCGCGGCAGACGAACGCGAGGTCGCGGTTGCGACGGAGCACTCCCGGCAGCAGCCCGGCCTCGCAGAGGATCTGGAAGCCGTTGCAGATGCCGAGGACCGGCCCGCCGTCGGCGGCGAAGCCGCGGACTGCGGCCATCACCCCGGCCGAGCGCGCGAGCGCGCCGCAACGGAGGTAGTCGCCGTAGGAGAACCCGCCCGGCAGCACGACCGCGCCGGTGCCGTGCGGCAGCTCGGGCTCCGCGTGCCAGACGGCCACCGCCTCCGCGCCGAGCCCCTCGAGCGCCCACACCGCGTCCCGGTCGTCGTTCGAGCCGGGAAAGGCGAGGACGGCGATGCGCGGCCTGGCGCTCATTCGCCCTCGACCTCGATCTCGAAGCTCTCGATCAGCGGATTGGCGAGCAGCTCCCGACACATGCGCTCCACCTGGGCGCGGGCGTCCGTCGGCGTGGCCGCGTCGACCTCGAGATCCACGAGCCGCCCCACCCGGGCGCCGCCCACGCCGAAGCCGAGCTTGCGCAGCGAGTCGCCCACGGCGTCGCCCTGCGGGTCGAGGATGCCCGCCTTCGGGCGGACGAGCACCGTCGCCTTCACCGGAGCACGACCTGCGGGTCGGCGAGGTAGGCGTCGAACGCGCAGCCCGTGAGCAACTCGAACGCGTCCACATAGCGGGCCCGCGTGCCCGTGACCACAGCCGGCGGCAGGTCGGGGCCTGGGTGGGTCTTGTCCCAGCCGAGGCTCTCGCAGTAGTCGCGGACGAACTGCTTGTCGTACGACGCCTGCGGACCGCCCGGAGCGTACGCGTCGGCCTCCCAGAAGCGCGAGGAGTCGGGCGTGAGCGCCTCGTCGCCGAGGGTGAGCGTGCCCTCGCCGTCGACGCCGAACTCGAACTTCGTGTCGGCGAGGATGATCCCGCGCGCCTCAGCGTGCGCGGCTGCGAACGCGTAGAGCCGCAGGGCCGCGGCCTCGGCCTGCTCGTAGAGCTCGCGGCCGATGCGTGCCGCCGCCGCCGACGCGTCGATGTTCTCGTCGTGCCCCGACTCGGCCTTCGTCGCCGGCGTGACGATCGGCTGGGGCAGGCGCTCGGCCTCGCGTAGTCCCGCCGGCAGCCGGTGCCCGCACACCGCGCCTGTGCGCTCGTAGTCCCTCCACCCGGAGCCCGCGAGGTAGCCGCGAACGACACACTCGATCGGGAGCATCTCGAGCCGGAGACACTCGAGGGAACGACCGTCGTCGCGAAGCGCGAGCAGGTGGTTCGGCACGAGCTCCCGCGTACGCGCGAACCAGAACGCCGACAGCCCCGTGAGGACGCGTCCCTTGTCCGGTACCTCCGTCGGCAGGATCACGTCGAACGTGGAGATGCGATCGGAGGCGACGAGCAAGAGGCGGTCGTCGCCCAGCGCGTACAGCTCCCGTACCTTGCCGCTGCCGAGGTGCACCGCCGCCTCAGGCATGCGCCGGAGCCTCCCGCGGCGTGAGCGCCCGCAGCCGCTCGAAGACGACGTCGACGTGACGCGTGTAGACGTCGAGGTCGAAGACGGCGTCGAGGTCGAGGCGCGACGCGAGCTCCCGGTCTTCCCGCACGAGCGTCGGGAAGTCGAGGCGCTCCTCCCAGGCGCGCATCGCGTGGCGCTGCACCGCGCGGTAGGCGTCGTCCCGGGACGACCCCGCCTCCACGAGCGCGAGCAGGAGCCGCTGGCTGAAGTAGAGACCGTGGCTCGCCTCCAGGTTCTCCAGCATCCGCTCGGGCCGGACGACCAGCCCCTCCACCAGCCACGCGAAGCGGTCGAGCATGTAGTCGATCGCGAGGAACGCGTCCGGCAGCACGACGCGCTCCGCCGAGGAGTGGGAGATGTCGCGCTCGTGCCAGAGCGCGACGTTCTCGAGGCCGACGACCGCGGCGCCGCGGACGACGCGGGCGAGCCCGCAGATGCGCTCGGAGACGATCGGGTTGCGCTTGTGCGGCATGGCCGACGAGCCCTTCTGGCCGGCGCCGAACGGCTCCTCGACCTCGCGCACCTCCGTCCGGGCCAGGTGCCTGAGCTCGAGGGCGAAGCGCTCCAGCGACGCGGCGACGAGGGCGAGCGTGGACAGGAGCTCGGCATGACGGTCGCGCTGGAGGATCTGCGTCGAGCTCGGCGCCGGCTCGAGGCCGAGCCGCTCGCATGCGATCCGCTCCACCTCCGGATCCGTGGCGGAGTACGTGCCGACGGCCCCCGAGAGCTTGCCGACGCGCATGCCCTCGAGCGCTCGCTCCAGCCGGGCGTGATCACGGTCGAGCGCGAACGCCCAGCCGGCGAGCTTGAGCCCGAACGTCGTCGGCTCGGCGTGAACGCCGTGGGTGCGACCGGCCGTGAGCGTGTGCCGGTGCTCCTCGGCGCGGACGACGACGGCCGCCCGCGCGCGGTCGAGGCCGGCGAGCACCAGCTCCCCGGCCTCGCGCACCTGCAGCGAGAGCGCCGTGTCGAGCACGTCGGAGGAGGTGAGTCCGTAGTGGAAGTAGCGTCCCTCCTCGCCGAGCTGCTCGGAGACGGCGTCGACGAAGGCGGCCACGTCGTGCTGCGTCTTCGCCTCGAGCTCGGCGACGCGCGCGGGCGCCGGCGCCGCCGCGCCACGGGCGATCGCGTCGACGGCCGACCGCGGCACGACTCCGAGCTCCGCCCAGGCCTCGAGCGCCGCCAGCTCGACGTCGAGCCACCGCGCGAGCTTCGCCTCCTCCGACCAGATCCTGGCCATGGCCGGACGCGAGTAGCGGGCGATCACGCGAGCGAGTGTAGCGCCCGCATCGGCGGCGTCTCTGGCGCCCTCAGGCCGGTGCGGCGGTGGCGGCGGCCAGCGCGATGTCGGTGCGGAAGCGGGCGCCGGCGAAGCGGATCCGCTCGCACGCGGCGTAGGCGAGCTCTCGCGCCTCGGCGATCGTCGACCCCGTCGCCGTCACGTCGAGGATCCTGCCCCCGCTCGTGACCAGCTCGTTGCCGTAGAGGGCGGTCCCGGCGTGGAACACGAGCGCGCCGGCCGCCTCCGCGGCCTCGACGCCGCTGATCGCACTGCCGTGGTCGCCGCGCTCCGGGTAGCCGGCGGCGGCCAGCACGACCGTGACGGCGGCCTGCTCGCCCGCTGCGAGCGCGACACCGTCGAGGTCGCCGCGCGCGGCCGCCGTCAAGGCGTCGAGCAGGTCGCCCTCCAGCCGGGGCAGGATCGACTGCGTCTCCGGGTCGCCGAAGCGGCAGTTGAACTCGAGCACGCGCGGGCCTGTCTCGGTCAGCATCAAGCCGGCGTACAGGAGTCCCACGAACGGTGCACCGCGGCGCGCGAGCTCCGCCACGACGGGTCGATGCACGACCTCCACGAGCTCGTCGGCCGTGGCCGCCGGCAAGGCCGGGACCGGCGAGTACGACCCCATCCCGCCCGTGTTCGGCCCCACGTCGCCGTCGTCGATCCGCTTGAAGTCCTGCGCCGGCGCGATCGGCAGCACGGTGCGGCCGTCCGACAGCGCGAACAGGGAGACCTCGGTGCCTTCCAGCAGCTCCTCGATCACGATCGGCCCCCCGATCGCGGCCGCCGCCCGCAGACCCACGTCGAGCTCGGCCGCGTCGCGGCAGACGAAGACGCCCTTCCCCGCCGCGAGGCCGTCCAGCTTGACGACGCACGGCGGGCGCGCGACCGCGAGCGACTCGGCCGTCGGGACGCCCGCGGCGCGCATCACGTCCTTCGCGAACGCCTTCGAGCCCTCGATCTGCGCGGCGGCCCGCCCCGGACCGAAGACGGCCACTCCCGCGTGCCGCAACTCGTCGGCGACACCGGCGACGAGCGGCGCCTCCGGCCCGATCACCGCGAGGCGCACTCCGAGGCTGCGAGCGAGACCGAGCAACGCCTCGCCGTCCTCGGCGTGGACGGGGTGGCAGGCACCGAGCGCGGCGATGCCGGGGTTGCCCGGTGCCGCGTGTAGCTCGACGTCCGGCCGCTGCGCGAGCTTCCAGGCGAGCGCGTGCTCGCGGCCACCGGACCCGACGAGGAGCACCTTCACGGCGCGCCGAGTCTACTGCCGGCGGCGTTTGGCGTCTCCTCGCCGCGCGCATCACGTCGGGCATGAGCGACCAGGAGCCCGGCCTCGAGCTGCACGAGTGGGAGACGCGCTGGAGCGAGCTCGAGCCGCTGCTCGAGGAGGATCCGGCCGGGGCTCTAGCGGAGGCGTGCGACTTCCTCCAGAGCGTCCTCGCCGAGGCGGACGTTCCGACCGACGCGGTCGCCGGGGAGAACGAGGAGCTGCTCGGGCCCTACCGTGCGGCCCGCGAGACGGCGACCCGCGTCGAGGCGGGCGAGGACGTCGACCCGGGCGACGTCGGCGCCGGGATCGAGAACGTGCGCAGCGTCTACGAGACGCTGCGCGCCACGCGGCGCCAATGACGGCTCAACCGCGGGCGAGCACCTGCTCGCGCTCCGCACCGGTGCCCACCAGCTCGACGGGCACGTCGAGCGCGCGCTCGACCAGCTCGACGTAGGCTCCCGCCGCCGGCGGCAGGTCGGCGACGGTCGTGCACCCGTCGAGCGGCTCGCCCCACCCCGGCACCGTCTCCAGCACGGGTCGGGAGTGGTGGAAGTCGCTCTGGTGGGCGGGGAAGTTCGGCGTCTCCGCTCCGTCGGGGAGCCGGTAGCGGACGCACACCTGCAGCTCGTCGAAGCCCGAGAGCACGTCGAGCTTCGTCAGCGCGAGCGAGGTGAGGCCGTTCAGGCGCACCGCGTAGCGGAGCGCGACCAGGTCGAGCCAGCCGGGTCGGCGCTCGCGACCCGTCACCGTCCCGTACTCCTGTCCCAGCTCACGGACCTCCGACGCGGTCGGCTCCTCCATCTCGCTCGGGAACGGCCCCGCGCCGACGCGGGTCACGTACGCCTTGGCGACGCCGACGACCGCGTCGATCCGCGTCGGCCCGATGCCGATTCCCGTGGCTGCCGCGCCTGCGACGGGGTTCGAGGAGGTGACGAAGGGATAGGTGCCGTGGTCGAGATCGAGCAGCGTCCCCTGCGCTCCCTCGAGCAGCACGCGCTTCCCGTCCGTCAGCGCCTCGTCGACGAGGAGCGAGGTGTCGGTGACGTACGGTCGCAGCCGCTGCGCGAACCCCTCGTACCGAGCCGCCACGTCCTCGAGGTCGAACGGGTCGAGCTCGTACACCCGCTCGAGCCAGACGTTCTTCTCCGCCAGCGCCGTGGCGATCTTCTGGCGCAGGATCTTCGGGTCGAGCAGGTCCTGGACGCGGATGCCGATCCGTGCCGCCTTGTCGGCGTACGCAGGTCCGATGCCGCGGCGGGTGGTGCCGATCTGGAGCTTGCCGAGGCGCCGCTCGCTGGCGCCGTCGAGCGCGATGTGCCAGGGCATGATCAGGTGCGCGTTGCCGGAGAGCCGCAGCGGCTCGGCGGAGAGCCCGCGCGCCTCCAGGTCGTCGAGCTCGCCGAGCAGCACCTCGGGATCGACGACGCAGCCGTTCCCGAGCACGCTGACCTTGCCGGAGACGATGCCCGACGGCACCTGCCGGAACTTGAACGTCTCGCCGCCGACGATCACCGTATGGCCGGCGTTGGGGCCGCCCTGGTAGCGGCAGACGAGGTCGGAGTCCTGCGCGAGCAGGTCGACGATCTTGCCCTTGCCTTCGTCGCCCCACTGCGCGCCGACGATCACGGTCGCGGGCACGGACGGCAGTCTGCCCGATCCGGCGGAACGACACGCCCGCCGGCTACGCCGCGGCGAGGTCGGCGAACTTCGCGTACCGCTTCAGGAACGAGAGCTTCACGGTGTCGGTCGGCCCGTTGCGGTGCTTGGCGATGATCAGCTCCGCGATCCCCTGCGACTCCGACTCCTCGCCGTTGTAGTACTCGTCGCGGTAGACGAAGCCGACGAGGTCGGCGTCCTGCTCGATCGAGCCCGACTCCCGCAGGTCGGACAGGATCGGACGCTTGTCGTGCCGCTGCTCGACCGCGCGCGAGAGCTGCGAGAGCGCGAGGATGGGCACGTCCAGGTCACGTGCGAGCACCTTCAGCGCCCGCGAGATCTGGGACACCTCCTGCACCCGGTTCTCGGCGTTCGTGCCCGAGGTCATCAGCTGCATGTAGTCGATGATGATCAGGCCGAGATTCGGCTCGCGCATCTTCAGCCGCCGCGCCTTGGAGCGGATCTCCATCAGCGTGATCGAGCCCGTGTCGTCGACCCAGATCGGCGCCTTCATCAGCTTGTCGCAGGCGGCCGTGAGGCGCGGCCAGTCCTCGGGCTTCAGCTTGCCGGTGCGCAGGCTCTGCGACTCGACGCGCGCCTCGGCGCACATCATCCGCTGGGTCACCTCGCTCTTCGACATCTCGAGCGTGAACAGCGCGACCGGGATCTCGTGACGGACGGCGAGGTTCTGCGCCATGCAGAGCGCGAGCGCCGACTTCCCCATCGACGGGCGCGCCGCGATGATGACCAGGTTGCCGGGCTGGAAGCCGGACGTGAGCTTGTCCAGCTCCTTGAAGCCCGTCGGGATCCCGGTCACGTCGGCGCCCGCCTCGTAGAGGTGCATGATCCGCTCGAAGCTCTCCTTCAGCAGCCCCTCGATGTGGTCGAAGTCCCCGGTGACCCGCTGCTGGGCGAGGTCGAAGACGATCTGCTCGGCCCGATCGACGAGGTCGGTCGTCTCGCCGGGGCGGTCCTGGCCGAGGCGCACGATCTCGGCACCGGCGCGGACGAGGCCGCGCAGCGTCGCCATCTCGCGCACGATGCGCGCGTAGTGCGCGGCGTTGGCCGTCGCCGGGACGAGCGCGGCCAGCTCGTGGAGCTTGGCCTTGCCACCGACGGTCTCGAGCTCGCCGCGCTCCTCGAGCGCGTCGACGACGGTGATCGCGTCGACCGGCTCGCCGCCCTGGTAGAGCGAGAGGCATGTGCGGAAGATGGCGCCGTGGCTCTCGCGGTAGAAGTCGTCGGCCGAGAGGATCTCCGTGACGGCGCCGATCGCACCCGGCGAGAGCAGCATCGCGCCGAGGACCGACTCCTCCGCCTCGAGATTCTGGGGCGGCACGTTCGGGGTGCCCGCCGCGGCGCGGCTGCCCTGGGGGCCGTTGGGGAGTGCTGCTACAGACGCCATGGCCGTATTGATCCCGTCGCCAGGCGACACGTCAAGGCGCCTTAATCCCCAGCGGCGGCCGCCGGGCGCAGGCCCCGAGCCGAGGCCGCTGTGCAGGGCAAAGGAACATGCGTTCCCCCACGATATCCACACGGTCGGCCGTCGCGCGGCCGCCTGACAGGCGGCAATTCCACAGGCGGGAGAGCGGAAAGTGCGGGAAGTTCACAGCGCGCCCCACAGGCTGTGGAGCGCGCTGTGGACGGGCTAGACCCCCTCGTCCGCCGGGGTCTCGAGGGGCTCCGGAGCGGCCTCGGCGACGGGCTCCGGCACGGTGTCCGCCTCGTCCGGGGCGTCGTCCTCGTACAGCTCGACGGGCTCCCCCGCGGCCTCGGCCCGCGCAGCCTCGGCGGCGGCGGCCTCCGCTGCCTCGGCCGCCTCCATCGCGGCCAGCTCCTCCTCGGGCGGCAGCTCGCCGCCCTCGGGGACGACGAGCGTCTTCACCTCGACGGAGACGTCCTCGAACACCTGGATCGGGATCGCGTAGCGGCCGATCCGCTTCAGCGCGTCCGCGCCGATCTTGCGCCGGTCGACGCGGATCTTGCGCGCGCGCCACAGCTCGTCGGCGATGTCCGTCGGCGTGACCGAGCCGAAGAGCGCGCCCGTCGGCCCCGCCTTCACGTCGAAGCGGAGCACGGTCTTGCGGAGCACCTCGGCGATCTCCTGTGCCTGCTCGACGCTGCGCGCCTCATGGCGGGCACGCTGCTCGTCCAGCTTCCTCAACTCCGCCACGCGGGCGGGCGTCGCCGTCTCGGCGAGCCGCCGCGGCAGCAGGAAGTTGCGGGCATAGCCGCGAGCCACGTTCACGACCTCGCCGCGGAGGCCGACCTTCTCGACGTCGGTGAGGAGGATGACGTCCATCGTCAGCGCGCCTCGACGTACGGGAGGAGCGCCATCTCCCGCGCGCGCTTGACGGCGACGGCGACCTGCCGCTGGTGCTTGCGGCACGCGCCGCTGATGCGGCGGTTGCGGATCTTGCCCTTCTCCGAGATGTAGCGCCGGAGCTGGTTGACGTTCTTGTAGTCCACCTCTTCGACCTTGTCCTTGCAGAAGAGACAGCTCTTGCGCCGCCCGGGGGCCGTGGAGGCGCCGGGGCGCTTGCGCGAGCGGTCCTGCGTTTTCGGCTGTGCCATCGGTATCGCTCCTAGAAGGGGATGTCGTCGTCGGCTGCGGACGAGGGGAAGTCGGGCTGCTGCTGCTGGCCGGCGCCCTGCGGCACGAACTGCCCGCCGCCGCCGCCGTCGCCGTCGCCGCGGCCTCCGAGGAACTGGACCGTGTTGGCCGTCACCTCGACGGACTGCCGCTTGGTGCCGTCCTGGGCGTCCCACTCCCGCCAGGTCAGCTTCCCCTGGACGCCGACGGGGCGGCCCTTCGCCAGGTACTGGGCGCAGTTCTCCGCGTCGCGCCCCCAGACCGTGACGTCGAAGTAGTACGCCGCGTCCTGCCACTCCTCGCCGCGCTTGACGCGGTCGTTGACGGCCAGGCGCAGCGTCGTGACGGCCGTGCCGGCGGGCGTGTGGCGCAGCTCGGGGTCCTTCGTCAGGTTGCCGACGAGGACGACGCTGTTGATGTTCTGGGCCATTACTCCTCCTCCGCGCGGGTCTCGTTCTGGTCGCGGACATCCTCGCGCGCGGGGCCGCCGACCGCTACCGGCTGCGTCGAACCAGGCTTGTACCGACGGGTCGCCAGGTGGCGCATGACCGCGTCGTCGATCTTGAGGACGCGCGAGATCTCTTCGAGCGTCTCCGGCGCGGCACTGAACGAGAGCAGGTGGTAGACGCCGTCCGTCTTCTTGTCGATCTCGTAGGCGAGCTTGCGCCGGCCCCAGACGTCCTGGCCCTCCCAGGTGCCGCCGCCGGCCTCGACGAGGTCGCGGGTGCGCTTGACGATCTCCTCCTGGCGCCCTTCGGCCAGCTCGGGGTCCAGCATGAGCAGGATTTCATAGTCGATCACGGGTTCCCTCGCTCCTCTCTCAGGATTGGGCTTCCTTCGGTCTTAGGCGGCCTCACCGGCAGGCACGGGCGGGAACGGCGCGTGCGAGGCGAGGCAGGAAGCCGCGTCAGAGTAGCATCCGTCGCATGAGACGCCTCCTGACGGGGATCGCCGGTGCGGTCGGCCTCGCCGCCCTGCTGCGGGCGCTGCGGCGACGGCGGGCGACGCCCTCCCAGCCGCAGCCGCCGGCGCCGGACCCGGCCGCCGAGCTGCGGGAGAAGCTCGCGCAGGCGCGGGGCGCCGCCGACGACCGTGACGAGTTCGACGCGGCCGAGGGCGTGACGGTGGACGAGGCCGGGGACGCACGCTCGCTCGACGAGCGCCGGCGCGCGGTGCACGACCGGGCACAGCAGACGCTCGGGCAGATGCGCGCCGACGACGACGACTGAGTTCGCGCCCGACCGGGCAGATGGCCCGCATGCGAGTGGTGGTCACCGGCGCGACCGGCAACGTCGGCACCAGCGTGCTCGCCGCGCTGGAGCGAGAGCCGCAGGTGACATCGGTGCTCGGGCTGGCGCGCCGCCTGCCCGAGCCTGCCGTCGCCGAGGCGTTCCCGAAGGCCACGTTCGCCGCCGCGGACGTCACGCAGGACGACCTCGTGCCGCACCTCCGCGGCGCGGCCGCCGTCGTCCACCTCGCCTGGCTGATCCAGCCGTCGCGCGACAAGGCGACCCTCGCGCGGACGAACGTGATCGGCTCGCAGCGCCTGTTCGACGCCGCGGTCGCGGCCGGCGCGCCGGCGCTCGTCCACGCCTCGTCGATCGGCGTCTACTCGCCGGGCCCCGGCGCGCGGCTCGTCGACGAGAGCTGGTCGCGCGACGGCGTGCCCGCGAGCTGGTACTCGCGCCACAAGGCCGAGGTGGAGCGGCGACTCGACCGCCTGGAGGACGTCCGGCCCGACCTCCGGGTCGTCCGGCTGCGACCCGCGTTCTCGATGAAGCGCGCCGCCGCGTCGGGGCAGCGGCGCCTCTTCCTCGGCCCGTTCCTCCCGACGCCCCTGCTGAAGCCCGGGCGGGTGCCGTTCGTCCCGGACGTGCCCGGGTTGAGCGTGCAGGTCGTGCACACCGACGACGTCGGCGAGGCGTACCGGCTCGCGGTCGTGAGGGACGTGCGCGGACCGTTCAACGTCGCGGCGGAGCCGGTGCTCTCCCCGAAGGAGATCGCGGCCGCGCTCGGCTCGCGCACCCTGCGTGTGCCGGCGCGCGCGCTGCGGCTGCTGGCGGGCGCCTCCTGGCTGGCCCGGCTGCAGCCCACCTCACCCGACTGGGTCGACCTGGCGCTGGCCGTGCCGATGCTCGACACCGCCCGGGCGCGGTCGGAGCTCGGGTGGGAGCCGCGGCGGATCGGCCCCGAGGTCCTGCGCGAGTGGTTCACGGGCGCGCACGAGGCGGCAGGGCTCGGAACGGCGCCGCTCGAGCCGGGCCACCGCCTCGACGAGCTCACGACGGGCGTCGGCGGCCGCGAGAACCTCTGACCTCCACCCGCGGCATACTGTTTTCCAGCCGATGAGCGAGCTGCCCCGCACCGACGACCTGCCGCGGACGCAGGACGGCTACGACGCCGAGCGCGTCGAGGAGGCGTTCTCGGCCTTCGCCGCGCGCGTGCGCGACCTCGAGGAGATCGCGGCCGAGCTGCGCGACGAGTTGCGCGACCTGCGCAGCCGGAGCGTCCCCTACGACGAGGAGGACTGGCCGGAGGCGTACGGCGTCGGCGGCGGCGCGCCCGGGCCGCCACCGGACTGGTTGGCCTCGGTGCCGCCCCCGCTCGTGCGACCGTTCGCCGTCCCCCGGCTCGCGGTCGAGGCCGCCTTCCTGCTCGCCGTCGCGCTGCTCGCCGGGCTCGCGGACCTGAGCGCCCCCTCCATCGTGCTCGTGATGGCGGCGGCCTGGGCGCTCGTCGCGCTCGCGGAGTGGTCGGCGGCGGCGAAGCGGGCGCGCTGGCGGCTGGACGAGATCGCACCCGCGCTCGAGGGGCGCGACGGGGACGGCGAGACGACCGGCCCCTGGAACATGCCGGTGGTCCAGGCGACGGTCGTCCAGCCGGCCGACGACTCCGAGTCCCGCACCGTGATCGCAGCGCTCCCGGCCGAGCCGGAGGCGGCCGAGGAGCCGCCGGAGGCCGAGATCGAGCCCGAGCAGAAGCCGAAGCGGCGCCTCCTCCGGCTCCGTCGGCGCCAGCCGGTCGAGGCCGGCGCCGAGGATCCCTGGGAGGCCGATCCCTCCTAGTAGGGACGAACGAAGCGGCCGACCGCAGCCGCGAGCCCGCGGGCGAGGCGACGCTGGTAGGCGGTGCTCCGTAGGAGCGCACGCTCGCGCGTGTTCGTCATGAAGCCCGTCTCGGCGAGCACGACCGGGACGTCGGCCCAGTTGAAGCCGGTGAGGTCGGATCGCTCGACGACGCCGAGGTCGCGCGCACCCGTCGCGCGGACGAGCTCGCGCTGGACGATCCGGCCGGCACGGCGGCTCGCGGCGTAGACGTCCGAGGTCCAGGGGCGCCGCAGCGCCGGCACGAGCGTCGAGATCCCACGCGCGGCCGGGTCGGTGGAACCGTCGGCGTGGATGCGAATCATCAGCGCCGCACCGCGCGCGTTGCAGAACCGGGCGCGCTCGCGGTTGCCGCCGCGGTAGTCGACGCCGTCGCGCGTCATCGCGACGCGGTAGCCGCGCGCGAGGAGCAGCGCTCGCGTCTGCCGGGCGATCGCGAGCGCGACCGGCGCCTCGCCCGAGGCGCCGCCGCCGTCCTTCACCTTCAGCTCGCGCGCGCCGGGGCCGATCGGCTCGAGCTGGCGCCCGACCTCCGGCGCCGTCGCGTGCCCGGGGTCGAGGCAGACGAGAGCGGCGGCAACCGTCGCGGCGAGCATGCCGCTCACGCTAGCGTCTCGCGATGGTCGCGGCGTCGACGGAAATCGCGGGCATCCTCACCGATCTGTTCGTGCTCCTGCTCGCCGCGAAGCTCGGCGACGAGCTCTTCAAGCGCATCGGGCAGCCGGCGCTCGTGGGCGAGATCCTCGCGGGCGTCCTCGTCGGGCCGGCCGTGCTCGGGCTCGTGGAGCCGGGCGAGGCGGTCGAGGTCTTCGCGGAGCTCGGGGTCGTCTTCCTCCTCTTCTGGGTCGGCCTCGAGACGCGGATCGGCGAGCTGCGCGACGTCGGCGGCATCGCCGCGCGCGTCGGCCTGCTCGGCGTCGCGCTGCCGTTCGCGGGCGGCTTGGCCGTCGGCCTCGCGATCACCGACTCCACCGGCGCGGCGGTCTTCGTCGGCGCGGCACTGGTGGCGACGAGCGTCGGCATCACCTCGGCCGTGCTGCTCGAGCTCGGCGTCCTCGCCCGGCGTGCGAGCCGCACGATCCTCGGCGCCGCGGTGATCGACGACATCCTCGCCATGATCGTGCTCGCCGTCGCCGTGGGGATCTCGGCCGAGGGCGGCATCGCGGTCGGCGAGCTGATCGTCGTGATCGCGCTCGCGCTCGGCTTCGTGGCGTTCTTCGCGCTCGGCGGGACGGCGTTCGTGCGCCGTCGACCCGCCCTGCTGCACGCACCCCGCTTCTCCGAGTCGCCGCTCCTGCCCGCCGTGATCATCTGTCTCGGCCTCGCCGCCTTCGCGGCGAACATCGGCCTCGCCGCGATCATCGGCGCCTTCCTCGCAGGCCTGATCGTCGCGGAGACGAAGGAGCAGCATCCGATCGAAGAGGAGGTGGCACCCCTCTACGCCTTCTTCCCGCCCTTCTTCTTCGCGTTCATCGGCATGCAGATCGACCTCGGCGCCTTCACCGATCCGGGCACGCTCGGGATCCTGCTCCTCGTCACCCTCGTCGCGGTCGCGACGAAGTTCATCGGTGCCTGGATCCCGGCCCGCAGCCTCGGCCGCCGCGACGCGACCTTCATCGGCCTGGGCATGGTGCCGCGCGGCGAGGTCGGGATCATCATCGCGGGGATCGGCGCCACCGCGGGCGTGGTCGACGACGACCTCTTCGCCGTCGTCGTCGGCATGTCGGTGCTGACGACGCTGCTGGTGCCGCCGCTCCTGCGGCTCGCCGCACCCGTGCGCGACGACGACCAGGACGCGGGGAGACCGGAGTCGGCGCGACCGTGACCGCACGGTC
>DASUOK010000269.1:0-3236 GCA_036276675.1 Gaiellaceae bacterium
CACGCATCCGCGTCACCTCCGTGCGCTTCCGTGACGGGGTCTGACCCACCTCCGGGCGCCGTTCCGCCAGAACAAGCCGTTCCGTTGCCGGCCCGGGGGTCAGACCCCAAACGTACGGCCCCGGCTAGAGCGTTCCCG
Organism: Gaiellaceae bacterium; assembly: GCA_036276675.1. Lineage (GTDB taxonomy): Bacteria > Actinomycetota > Thermoleophilia > Gaiellales > Gaiellaceae > Gaiellasilicea. The sequence continues at coordinate 139 of DASUOK010000269.1, forward strand.
CGAGCTCGAGGTGAGGAAGCTCCCGTCGCCGAGAGGCTGAAGCTCAGCTTGCCGTTCTGCTGGTCGCCGCCGTGGGACCGCTCGTCAACCACACCCCTTCGGAGGGCATGTGACGGTGACGGTGAGCGTCTCGGGTGGTGGGATCACCGTCTCGGTCAGAACCTCGGTCGTGGTGACGGTCTGAGTCACCGGAACCGCCTCGGTGACGGTGCGAACGGTCGTCACCGGAACGGTGACCTGCTGCGTGCGCACGTCCGTGATGGTGCGGTCGGTCGTCACCACGCGCTGGTCCGTCACGACTCGCTCGTTCGTGACGACGCGCCGGTCGGTCACGACTCGCTCGTTCGTGACCACGCTCGTACGCGTCGTTCCGCCGCGTGTCTCGACGATCGTTCTCACCTCTCCCGGGATCGTGATGAGATCCCGCTGCCCGGGCGTGGTGATGGTCCGCAGCTCCACAGCCGTCCCGAGGACGCCGGCCGACTCGGTCACTCGAGGGACGACCCGCACGGTTCTGACGACGGTGCGTACGCCCCCGCCGGTGCGCGTCACCACCCGCTCCACCGTCAGCGTCTCGGCGAGCCCGGCCTCGACCTCGACTTCCGAAGCCGAGCTCTCGAGGCTCGTCACACCTGCCGCCGCGAAAAAACCGGCGACGACGACCAGCACGACGGCCAGCGCAGCGAGGGCCGACTTCACCTCGTACGAGAGCCCACGCCAATACTTGCCGATCACCGGAGACCCCTCTCCTGAGCGGTACCTCGCACCGCCAAATCGCCGTGCCGCCCCAGCAGGGTACTCGCTTTCTCGTCACGACGGTGGCAGCCGACGCGCGCGTAGCCGCAGCTGCGGCGATCTGACTCGTGGAGAAGCTGCGATGGGCCCGCCTGGATTCGAACCAGGGACCAACCGATTATGAGTCGGCTGCTCTGAACCGCTGAGCTACGGGCCCGCCGCGACGAGCGTAGCGTCCGGACCGGTTCCCCGACGGCAGGCGGCACCCTGCTGTCACAATCCGCCGGATGAAGGCGTTCCAGCGCGAGACGCAGCTCCGCACCGCGGGCGGCCTCTGGGTCAAGGACATCACGGAGGACGTGCAGGAGGCGGTGCGCGAGAGCGGCATCCTGAACGGCATCTGCTGCGTCTACTCCCCGCACACGACCTGCTCGGTGCGCGTGAACGAATGGGAGACGGGCTTCCTCGAGGACTTCGCGGTGCTGCTGAAGCGCCTCGTCCCGAGCGACCACTACTACGCGCACGACGACTGGGACCGTCGCACCGAGAACGTCTGCCCCGAGGACATGGACTTCGGCAACGGGCACTCGCACTGCATGTCGATGCTGCTCGGGCCGGCCGGCGAGTCTGTGCCCGTGCGCGACGGGGAGCTCTGCCTCGGCACGTGGCAGCGCATCCTCTTCCTCGAGCTCGACCGCGAGCGCGACCGGCGCTGGCTCGTACAGGTCGTCGGCGTCTAGAGCGGTCGCCGTGATCGCGTCTGCATGACGGACGCGATCCGTACGCACGGGCTGACGAAGGTCTACCGCGGCGGTCCCACCGCGGTCCGCGAGCTCGACCTCGCCGTGCGCGTCGGCGAGATCTTCGGCTTCCTCGGCCCGAACGGCGCCGGCAAGACGACGACGATCCGGATCCTGCTCGACCTCCTGCGCCCCACCGCCGGCGCGGCCGAGGTGCTGGGCCTCGACGCGCGGCGGGCGGGCGTCGAGGCACGCCGGCGCATCGGCTACCTGCCGGGCGACCTGGCCCTCTACCCGAAGCTGACGGCCCAGGAGACGCTGACCTACCTCGGGGCGCTCCGCGGCGGCGTGCCGGAGCGGAGGATCGCGGCGCTGTCGGAGCGGCTCGGGCTCGACCTCGACCGCCCGGTGGGGACGCTGTCGCACGGCAACCGGCAGAAGGTGGGTCTCGTGCAGGCGTTCATGCACGAGCCGGAGCTGCTCGTCCTCGACGAGCCCACCGGCGGTCTCGACCCGCTGCTCCAGCAGGAGTTCCACCGCCTCGTCGAGGAGGCGGCCGCCGCCGGGCGCACGGTCTTCCTCTCCTCCCACGTCCTCTCGGAGGTCGAGCGCGTGGCCGACCGCGTCGGGATCATCCGCGGCGGGTCGCTGGTGGCACTGGAGGAGATCGCGGCCCTGAAGCAGCGGGCGACCCGGAGGCTCGACGTCGAGCTCGCACGGCCGGTCGACGCCGACGCCTTCGCGCGGCTCCCGAACGTGCGCGAGGCCGACGCGGAGCGGACGCTGCTCCACCTCGTCGTCGAGGGGCCGGTCGACGCGGTCGTGAAGGCGCTCGCCGAGCACGAGGTGGTCTCGATCACGAGCCACGAGCCCGATCTCGAGGAGGTCTTCCTCGACTACTACCGCGAGGACGGCGCCCGTGCTCGGTAGCGTCGGCGCGAAGACCCTGCGTGACTACCGGCGCTCGCTCCTCTGGTGGGGGCTCGGTGTCGTCGGCTTCGTGGCGCTCTACGCCGCCATTTACCCGACCGTGCGGGACCTGCCCGACATCGACGACCTGCTCGACTCGTACCCGGAGGCGCTGCGGGCGTTCATCGGCGCGTCGGGCGACCTCGACCTGTCCAGCCCGGAGGGGTACCTCCAGACGGAGGCGTTCTCGTTCCTGCTCCCCCTGCTCTTCCTGATCTTCGGCATCGGGGCCGGCGCGGCTGCGATCGCGGGCGAGGAGGAGCGCGGCACGATGGAGCTGCTGCTCGCGCAGCCGCTGTCGCGGCGGCGGCTCGTGCTCGAGAAGGTCGGGGCGGTCACGGCTGCGCTGCTGCTGCTGGCGGTCGCGCTCTGGCTCGCGCTCTGGCTCGGCGCCCTGGCCGTGGACATGGAGATCGCCGCGGGCCGGCTCGCGGCGGGCACCGTGTCGCTCGTGCTGCTCGCGCTCGTGTTCACGATGCTCACGCTGCTCGTGGGTGCGGTCACGGGAAGCCGCGGCCGGGCGATCGGCGTCGCGGCGAGCCTCGCCCTCGCGGCGTACGTGCTCGACTCGCTCGCCGTGCTCGTGGAGGCTCTCGAGACCGTGCAGCCCCTCTCGCCGTTCTACCTCTACCGCGCCGCCGAGCCGCTGCGGGA
>DASUOK010000270.1:0-5751 GCA_036276675.1 Gaiellaceae bacterium
CGGGTCCGCCTAGCTCCACCTCACAAATGCCTGCTCAGCCGTTTCACCGGTCTTGGGCGGCGCCATCCTTCTGGGGACGGACGACGTTCCCTGCAGGAGTTCGCGGTCAGCCAGCAGGCTGGTCCCTACGCGAGGTCGAAAGCGCGCGTTCATGCGCATCAGAGACCGAGACTAGACTCTCGTGCGTCCCTCCGTTGCGCGCTTCTCCTGAGGCCGTTCTCTCGGAGCAGGGCTTTCACTCCCGAAGGAGGGCTCATGACGAGCACGGTTGCGGCTCTAATGAGGGTACGTGCCTGAGACATCGGATCCCACAGCACTGAAGACCGTGCCTGCCAGCGGACGAGTGCACGTAGTCGGCGCAGGACCCGTGGGCCTTCTGCTCACGGCACTGCTCCAGTCGATGGAGGGATTCTCGGTGCGCCTGTACGAGAAGCGGCACGAGTACACGCGCACCCGGATGGTCCAGCTCGCACCGTACCTCGTGGCCGATTCAGTCGAGAGCTATCGGACCGATTCAATCGATGGAGACAGCGTCGAGGCGATCTTCGATCCGCTGGAGCTCGACCAGGGGCTTGCGTTTAGACAATCCATTCCCTCGGACCTGATGGCGCTTCTGAACAACTGGACACTCGGGTTCTGCCCGCTCAACGCCATCGAGCGTTCCATCAGCGACCTGATCGATGCGCGCGGGTCGCGTGTGGAGCGCACCGCCGCCGTCGTGACGGCGGAGGACGCGATCGCGATGCTCGAGCCGGGAGACGTTCTGATCGACTCCACCGGCAACAGGTCCCTGCTCCGAGATCACCTGGTTCCCGGCTCCAGCGAGGTGAATGAAGGCGCGAACACGCTCAAATTCCGCCTGGAATACGCGCTCGTCATTACGTTCTTGTACGGCCAACCGTACGACTGCAACGAACACTGCAAGTACTACAAGAACATCGAGAATTCACACTACAAGTTCATTCCGATGGTCCACCGGACGCACTATGACGGCAGCGTCAGTCATGTGACCGGCATCGTCAACATCAGCGCCGAAGACTACGAGGCGATGCCTTCCAGATTCGACGGTGAGTCGCTTCGAAGCAACTTTCCCAGGGTCGCCCAGTCGATGGATCGGTTCATCGACAAGATCAAGGAGGAGACCCACGGCGAGGTCCTCGGCGACCTCGAGATCGTCCGGATCCCCCTCGATTTGTATCGCGCGCGCAATGCGACCAGTCGGCAGTGGTTGATCGCGGGGCCCAGGGACCACCCCTTCGCCAGCTCACCAGTGTTCCTCGCCGGCGACTCGGCCGTCGGCTCGCCGTACTTTCAGTCGATCTCGCTCGGCTTCGAGTGTGCGATGTACCTGGCGGGACTCATCACTCAGCGTGACCTGCCACTCGGAGAGATGCTCGATCGCTACGAGCTGTACACGTACAAGCAATGGCTCCGCGTCTACATGCGCAGCAAGATGATCAAGCACAACAAGGACTTGTTCGAGACGCTCGACGACCCGCTCGCGCTCTTGGACAAGCTGCACATCTACTGACCTATCGTGCGAAGCGGGGCTCGAGCAAGCGACGCCCGCGCTCGGTGATGCGCCTGGTCGTGTAGACAAGCAGCACGACGATCACTGACGTCACCACCGCGCTGATGAAGAGACTGAGCTCAGATCCTGCGCCTACAGCCTTTGCGACGAGGCCTGCGATGACCCCGGCGAGAGCGGCGTCGATCGCCCCTACGAGCATGGACGTGCTGGCGAGCTGGCGGATGAGCCGGACATCCGTGCCAGGGCCGTACGTCTCGTACAGGCCTTGCTCATCGTCGTGATGGCTCGTGACGAAGTACGGCTCGAGCTGCGGTGCGATCTCGAGGTAGGCGTGACGGAGACGATTCATGCCGGACACGAGCCAGAAGTCCTCGATCCGGGCGTCGATGATGCGGATGTACGTCGCCACCCCGATGAAGAGGGCGAGCGGCAGAACGAGGAGTGCAAACACGTAGAAACGGTCGCCGAACTCGGTCGCCTGGGCGACCAGGGCCAACGCGACGACGGCCGCGGACACGACGGTCAGAAAGATGCTGGCCCGATTGAAGATCGCGCCGTACGTGATGCTCCTCGTCGCGAGCAGGCTCCAGTGCTCGGTCGCGAGGATCTGAACGCGCACGGCCTCGGGCACGTCAGTCCGCGGCGAGGAAGGTGGCAGCTGCCGCCCCTGCATGCGTCCGCTCTTCGCCGACGGCAGCGGGAGTCCCAGGACAAGCTGCTCCTGACGATTTCCAAGCTCCACCACCAGCGTCCGGCTCGTGTTGCCGCCGGGGGGCTCGGTCGCGTCGGCCGGAGTGACAGACGAGCCGGATACGCCCCGGGCTGAAGTGGGTACGCCCGTACAATCGGTGGCGAGATGAAGCGGCGGAACTACGGGCGGGACGCGGGGCTGTCGCTCCGGATGCTGGCGACGAGCGGGATGCTCGGCCTCGTCTACGTGGGCTTCTTCCTCGTCCTGCTCTGGGCGTTCGGCGACTCGCTCGGGCTGCTGCCGATGGTGCTGCTCGTCGTCGGGATGGGGTTCGTGCAGTACTACACGTCCGACAAGCTCGCCCTGGCCGTGTCCGGGGCGAAGGTGGTGTCACCGGAGCAGGCGCCTGAGCTGCACGCGATGGTCGACAAGCTGTGCATGCAGGCCGACCTACCGAAGCCGAAGGTGGCGGTGATCAACACGGAGATGCCGAACGCTTTCGCGACCGGGCGCAACCCGAAGAACTCGGCCGTGGCGGTCACGACCGGGCTCTGGTCGGGGCTCGAGCCGCGCGAGGTGGAGGGGGTGCTCGCGCACGAGCTCGCCCACATCGCCAACCGCGACGTCTTGATCATGACGCTCGCGAGCTCCTTCGCGATGCTCGCCGGCATGCTGACGCGCTGGGGCGCCTTCTTCGGCGGCGGCCGCGACCGCGGCGGTGCGCCGGTGTGGCTGATCGTCGTCGCCGTCTCGATCCTGACCTACGTCCTGAGCTTCGTCCTGATCCGGACGATCTCGCGCTACCGCGAGTACGCGGCCGACCGCGGCGCCGCGCTGATCACCGGCGCACCGGAGCAGCTGATGAGCGCGCTGCAGAAGATCTCCAGCGGGATGGCGAGGATCCCGCAGCGCGACCTGCGCGAGGCGGAGGCGCTGAACGCGTTCTTCATCATCCCGGCCGCGAAGGAGCTCTTCGCGACGCACCCGCCGCTCGAGAAGCGGCTCGCGAACCTCGCCCGCATCGCGCGCGAGATGGGCCGGGCGGTCTAGCGCGTCGCGCGCCCCGTGGGCCTCCTGGACGTCCTGCTCGGGCGAAAGAAGCTGAAGGACGCCAGCAAGGACAAGCTGTGGGCGTTGACGACGGCCCGCATCACGATGGAGACGGAGCTGGGGTTGAAGCCGGGCGGCGCGGCCGCCGTCTGCTTCAAGCCGCTCTCGGCCGCCGACTTCGTGCGGGCCGAGGACGAGCTCCAGGAGCTGCTCGACCTCGCGACCACCACGTATGCCTCGCGCATCCGGCGCCGCTCGGACGAGTTCGGCTTCGAGTGGATCGTGGTCGAGGACTCCGATCACGACGAGCTCGTGACGACCGTCCACCTGATCGGCTCGGAGCTGGCGGCGCGCGGCTTCGGGCCGCAGCTGCTGGCCGCCGTCTTCCGCTTCGACGATCGGCGCCGCGAGCGACCGGTCTTCTGGATCTGGGGCTACAAGCGCGGCGCGTTCTGGCCCTTCGTCCCCACCGGGGAGGGGAAGGAGCGCGACAACGCCTACGAGCTGGAGCTGAAGGCGAAGCTGGAGCGCGAGCTGCCGATCGAGCCGGACCTCTCGCGGTGGTTCGCGATGTTCGACGCGCCGCTCTAGCGGCCCGAGCGGAGGAGCTACGTCGGCAGGTCGGGGATGAGCCCGTCCTCGGCGAAGAGCTGCCGCGTCTCCTCGAGGGTGAGGTCGGCCGGCGGGATGAGGGCGTCGGACGGGTGGAGATCGCCCGCGGGGAGCAGCTCCCCCTCGCTCTGCACGAGCTGCCACATCTCCAGCAGGTGGCCGTCCATCTCCTCCTCGTCGTCACGCTCGAGCGCCGCGAGGGCCTCGTCGTCGAGCGCGTTCAAGCGCTCGCGCAGGCTGTCGTCGACACGGTACTGGGCCTCTCCCATCAGCCGGATGATCATTGCCCCAGCTCCTTCTGGCGCTCGGCTGGGCCGAGCTCCGCCTTCATCCGCGCGAGCTCCTCGTCGACCTGCGACTGCGAGGAGAGCTGGGTGAGCTCGCGGTCGAGCCGCGTCTGGTCGGAGGTGAAGTCTTCGAGCGTGCCGGACTCGACCAGCTCGTCGACGGCGGCCGCACGGGCCTGCATCTGCTCCGTCTTGTCGCGGGCCCGCTGGATCGCGAGACCGGTGTCGGCCATCTGCTCGCCGATCCCCGTCGCGGCCTCGCCGATCCGGACCTGGGCCTCGGCGGCGGAGTACTGCGCCTTGATGACCTCCTTCTGCGAGCGGAAAGCCTCGATCTTCGCCGACAGCTGGCGCTCGCTCGCCGTGAGCCGCTCCTGCTGCGCCTCGAGCTCGAGCACCTGGCCGTCCAGCCCCTGCAGCTGCTGCTGCACCGCCGACTTCCGCTCCAGCGCCTGCCGCGCCAAGTCCTCCCTGCCCGAGGCGAGGGCCTGGCGCGCCTGCGTCTCGAGCTTCACGAGCTGCTGCTCGAGCTTCCCGGTCTGCAGCTGCAGCCGCTTCTTCGAGGTGACCACGTCGGCGAGGCCACGCTTGACGTCCTGGAGCAGCTGGAGCTGCTTCTCGTAGGAGTAGTCGAGCGTCTCGCCGGGATCCTCGGCGCGATCGAGCAACCGCGACAGCTTCGCCCTCACGACGGTCGAAGCACGTGACATCAACCCCGCCATGCATCCTCCTCGTCCGCTTGGTCCCGCCACCCTAGAGGATCGCGGTCGCGCTCGAACGCGTCCGCAGGCAGCTGGATCGGGTCGCTCCTTCCGAGCCCGCCGCCCGCGGCCTGGGCCGCTCCGGCGCGGCAGCCGGCGACGAGCGCGGACTCCAGGCCGTCGCCGCGCGCGAGCGCCAGTAATGCGGCCCCTGCGAAGGCGTCGCCGGTGCCCGCCGCGGCGAGCCGGTCGACCGGCGGCTCCGCATGGCGCACGAGGTCGCCGTGCGAGCAGGCCAGCGCCCCGCGGGCACCGAGCTTCACGAACGCGAGCTCGAAGCGCTCCGCGAGCGCGCGGACGGCGGCCTCCCCGTCCTCCTCGCCGGTCAATGCGCGGGCCTCCTCCGCGTCGGCGAGCACGACGTTCGCTCCCTCGGCCTCGAGGCCACCCCGGCGGACGAGCTCGGCGGAGGCGGCGTCGACCGCACGCCACCGGGCCTCGGCGCGCGCGAGCGCGGTGCGGCCGGCCTCGGCGGAGTCCGGCTGGAGCAGCAGGTAGCCGGAGACGAGAACGGCACCGGCGGTGAGCACGGCCGGGAGGTCCTCGGGCCGCACCCCACGGTTCGCCCCGCGCTCGGCTGCGACCGCTCCGCCCGCGTAGACGCAGACGCCGGTCGGCGCGTCCGATGTGCGGCCGACGTGCGTCTCCACACGGTGCTCCGCGAGCGCATCGACGAGCAGTCGGCCCCCGGCGTCGTCGCCCACGCGCCCCACGACCAGGACGGTGCCGCCGGCGCGGCGCGCGGCCAGCGCGGCCGTGACGGCCGAGCCGCCGGGGAGGAGCGTGATGGCGCCGTGGGCGCGGCCGCCGGGGGGCGGC
>DASUOK010000271.1:0-5857 GCA_036276675.1 Gaiellaceae bacterium
AGCGCCTGGAACTTCTTCGGGTTCTCGAGGAACTCCTTGATCTCGTGCAGCTCCTCGACCGCCTCGTCCGCGCCGGCCACGTCCTTGAAGCCGATCTTGGGCGAGTCCGGGGTCATCCGCTTCGCACGCGACTTGCCGAAGCTCATCACCTTCGAGCCGCCGCCCTGAACCTGGTTCATCAGGAAGATCCAGAAGCCGATCAGGAGCGCGAAGGGCAGGATCGAGATCAGCAGCGAGCTCCACCAGGAGCCGCCCGTGCCCTTCGAGTCGTAGGTGATGTTCTCGTCCTTCAGCACCTCCTCGAACTGCAGCGCCGAGTGGTCGCTGACGTAGTTCACCTTCACCTTCTCACCGCTCACCAGCGTCGCGTCGATCTGCTGGCGGCTCGGCGTGAAGAGGACCTCCTGCACGTTGCCGTTCTGCGCCTGCTGGGCGAGCTCGGAATAGGTGACCTTGTCGGTCTCCTCCCCGCTCGGGATCAGCGTCCGGCTCGCCAGGAAGACGAGCAACACGATGACGATGAGGGGGAAGAGCGCGCTGCGGAAGAATCGGTTCACGGGGTCTCCGTGGAGGGTAGCAGCCTGCTTTCGCGGTACCCGGCCCCGGACCTCCCTCAGTGCGGGGGAATCAGGTCGGGATGGAGCACCGCCACGTAGGGCAGATTGCGGTAGCGCTGGTCGAAGTCGAGGCCGTACCCGATCACGAACTTGTTCGGGATCTCGAAGCCCACGAAGCGCACCGGCACGTCCACGGCGCGCCGCTCGGGCTTCGTCAGCAGCGTGCAGACCTCGAGCGACGCCGGCTTGCGCGCGGTGAGGCTGCGCATCAGGTACGACAGCGTCAGGCCGGAGTCGATGATGTCCTCGACCACGAGCACGTGCCGGCCGGAGATGTTCATGTCGAGGTCCTTGAGGATGCGCACGACGCCGGAGGAATCGGTGCCGGAGCCGTAGCTGGAGATGGCCATGAAGTCGATCTCGCACGGCACGCTCAGCTCGCGCATCAGGTCGGCGAGGAAGAAGACGGCGCCCTTGAGGACGCCGACGAGCAGCAGGTCGCGGCCCGTGTACGCCTCGGAGATCTCCGCGCCGAGCTCGCCGATGCGCGCCTGCAGCGTCTCCTCGTCGATCAGGATCTCGCCGACCGCGTTCTTCACCGCTTCCATCGCACGACCCCTTCCCACCCGGGCGCCTCCGCGACACCCGGCACCGCGACGACCTCGTCGCCGCTCACCACGAGCGGCCAGGCGTCGCGCTCCGACCTCGGGACTTTCGCATCCACGAGCAGATCCTGCACCTTCTTGCGGCGGCCCGCGAGCCGGTCACCCGGCCGGCGGCCGCGCACGACCAGGCCCTCCGCGTCCGAGGCGATCGTCCACGGGCCCCAGCGCAGTGTCCCCTCGAGGCGCAGCTCGCCGTACTCGCGCACGGCGCGGACGCCGCCGCCCAGGTCGGCCGACTTCGTGCCCTCGTGCGAGGCGAGCAGCTCGGCCAGCGTCCGCTCGAGCCTCCGCGGCAGGCGTGGCCGCTCGTCCGCCAGGGAGAGCAGGCTGACGCGGGCGCGCGGGTCGAGCCGTTCCAGCAGCGGCAGGACCTCGGCACGGATGAGGCCTCGCTTCGTGCCGGCGTTGGACGAGTCCTCGCGGTACGGCAGCCCGTGCGCGTCGCAGTACGCCCGCGTCTCCTCGCGCCAGACCCCGAGCAGAGGCCGCACGACGCCGTCCTCCCGACGCGCCTTGATCCGTTGCGGCGAGCCGGACGCGACGAGCCCGAGCAGCACCGACTCGACCTGGTCCGAGGCGGTGTGGCCCGTCGCCCGCAGCCGGTCGGTCGCGAAGCCGTAGCGGCGGTCGCGGAGCTCCGCCTCGGTCGTGCCCGGGGCCTCGACCACCTCGGCGCCGAGAACCTCGCGGCAGAAGCGCGCGTCGGCGTCGGACTCGGGCCCGCGCAGGCGGTGGTCGACGTGCAAGGCGGAGACGCGGTAGCCGAGCTCGCCGAGCGCGTGCCAGAGGCAGGTCGAGTCCGCGCCGCCCGAGACGAGGCAGGTGACCTCGCCGCCGGACTCGATCAGCCCGTGCTCCCGGATCTGCCGCTCCACGCGCTCAAGCATCGCTTCAGTGTGCCTTGAACGCGGGCGCCGCGGCCCAGGCCTCGAGCACCGCGACCGCGCGGCCGAGCTCGGCGCGCGAGAGCCGCCACACCGTCGTGTACGCGACGGCCTCGGCCCGCTGAGCGGGTGCGCGGCCGGCGGCGGCGTCGAGCGCGTAGCGGAGCGGCAGGGAGTGCGCGACGAGCAGGATCGTCTCCTCCGGCCGTTCCAGCAGCACGCGGAAGCCCCGCGCGTAGCGGGCGCCGATCTCGCCGCGGGTCTCGCCGCGCCGGTCGGCGTTCGAGGGCGGCGACTCCAGCGGCCCGGCCCGCCACGCCCACTCGCCGTACTGGGTGAACGGCCCGCCCTCGAACACGCCGAAGCGCGGCTCGTTCAGCTCCGGGACGACGAGCACCGGCAGGGCGCGCGCGCCGACCGCGAGCTCCGCCGTCTCCTGCACACGGCCGAACTCGGTCACGGCGACGAGGTCGAGCGGCTCCTCCGCGAGGGCGGCGCCGAGCGCCCGCGCCTGCTCGCGCCCCGCCGCCGTGAGCGGGCACGAAACGGCCGGATCGCCGTTGACCAGCTGCTTCAGGCTGTACTCGGACTCGCCGTGCCGCGCCAGCAGGAGCGTCCTCAGAGGAGCACGCTCCGGTAGTCGAGGACGTGCCGCATCCCGACGCGATCGTAGAGCCGGATCGCGGCCGTGTTCTCCGCGCGGACGAACAGGCAGACCCGCGGCACGCGCTCGAGCAGCAGCCGGATCAGGTCGCGCAGCGCCGCCGCCGCGTAGCCGCGGCCGCGCGCGGCCGGATCGGTCCAGACCTGCTGCAGCTGCACCGCGGCCGGCGTCCACGCGGACGCCTCCGCCTTGAAGCGGATCAGGCCGTCCTCCTCCCACAGCCAGGAGCGCCCGTCCTCGATCTGCGCGCGCGTCCGCCACCGGAAGCCCTCGGGGTCGCGCCCGAGCGGGTCGATGCCGAGCTCGACCTCGTGTGCCGCGGCGCAGGCGGGGACGAGGAGGTCGAGGTCTCGCAGCGTGGCCGCGCGCAGGCCCGTCCCCCCGGGCTCCGGTGCGGTGTCGAGGACGTAGACGGGCTGCCCGGGCCGGTCCTCGCGTACCGCCGCCAGCCGCCCCTGGACCGCGTCCCACAGCTCCGTCACCGCGCCCTGCTCGCCGATCAGCATCCGCGCGCTCGAACGGGCTGCGATGTCCGCGAAGGCGGCGCAGCCGCGGCCCGAGGGCACGAGGTTCGCGCCCAGGTGGCAGAGGGCGACGAGCCCGCCGGCGTCCTCGAGGCCGGCGAAGCGACCGACGCCGCGGCGGGCCACGTCCTCGAGGAAGACACGCTCGACGGGCTCCGCGGCGGTGTACTCGAGGATGCGGTCGAGCGGCGGATCGACGAGTTGCGCCATCGCTCGGATCCTGCCGTATAGGCTGCGCCGGTGCCGATCCACGTGCGAGCCGAGCCCGGCGACTACGCCGAGGCGTGCCTGCTGCCCGGCGACCCGCTGCGGGCGAAGTACATCGCGGAGACGTACCTGGACGACGTGGTCGAGCGGAACTCCGAGCGCGGCCTCCTCGGCTACACGGGCACGTGGGAGGGGAAGCCGATCTCGGTGCAGGGCACCGGCATGGGCTGCCCCGGCGCGACCATCGTCTTCGAGGAGCTCGTCCAGCTCGGGGTCAAGAAGCTCCTGCGCGTCGGCACGTGCGGCGGCCTGCAGCCGGACCACCAGCTCGGCGACATGATCGTCGCGCTGACCGCGGTGCCGGCCGACTCGACGGCGATGCACCTCGTCGCGAACGAGCCGCACTGCCCCACGGCGAGCTGGAGCCTCGTCCACGGCGCCGTGCACGTGGCGAAGGAGATCGGCCAGGAGCTGCACGTGGGGCCGATCGTCTCGAGCGACCTCTTCTACAACCCCGACGACGGCCAGTACGAGCGCTGGTCGAAGCGCGGCGTGCTGGCGGTCGAGATGGAGGCCGCGGCGCTCTTCACCGTCGGGGCGCTGCGCGGTGTGGAGTCGGGCTGCCTGCTGACGGTCAGCGACATCGTGGTCGAGGGCGAGTTCAAGCGGATCACCGACGACGAGCTGCGCGCGTCCGTCGACCGGATGACGCGGGTGGCGCTCGCCACCGCCACCCATTAGCGGCACCGTCGTCCTCGTCAATCCGGCCTCGGCGAACGGGTCGACGGGCCGCCGCTGGCCCGAGATCGCGCGTCGCGCCGCGACGCGCGGGCTCGTGGGCGACGCGCTGATCTCCGAGCGGCCCGGGCACCTGGGCCAGCTCGCGCGGGCGGCGGTGCAGGGCGGCGCCGAGCTGCTCGTCGTCGTCGGCGGCGACGGCTCCGTGAACGAGGTCGCCAACGGCGTGCACGACCTGAACGCCGAGATCGCCGTGCTCGCACGCGGCACCGGCTGGGACTTCATCCGCACCTACGGGATCCCGCACTCGCTCGACGGCGCCATCGGCGTGGCCCTCGACGGCGCGACCCGCACGGTCGACCTCGGTCGCGTCCTCTACCGCGCGTGGGACGGCGACGAGGCGGTGTCCTACTTCGCGAACGTGGCGAGCGCCGGCATGAGCGGCGCGATCGCGCAGCGGGCCAACGAGACGACGAAGGCGCTCGGCGGCAAGGTGTCGTACCTCGTCGCCACGTTCGCGGTCTTCTCCCGCTGGCAGAACTCGGAGCTGCGCGTCTCGGTCGACGACGAGATCCGCGGCGGGCGCATGCACGACGTCGTCGTCGCCAACGGACGCTGCTTCGGCGGCGGGATGAAGATCTGCCCGGACGCCGAGCCAGACGACGGGCTCTTCGACGTGCTCACGATCGGCGACCTGACGAAGCGCGACCTGCTGACGACGCTGCCGAAGACGTTCTGGGGCGGGCACCTGCCGCACCCGAAGGCCGAGCTCCTCCGCGGCGCCGCCGTCACGGTCGACGCGCCGCAGCCGCTGCCGCTCGAGCTCGACGGCGAGCAGCCGGGCACGACGCCCGCCCGCTTCGAGATCGTCCCCGGCGCGCTCCGCGTCCGCGTGCCGCGCTAGCTGGTTGATGCCATGAGGCGGTCTGCCTCGGGGCGTGAGCTGGTCGCTCGGGGGCGTGTGATCAGGCCCTCGCCGATGCTGGTGGCATCGGTGAGGGACTGAGCGCACGCAGCGGACGGCCTGGACACGCCAGCTCGCGCCTCCGAGCACGCCGAATCGTGGCAGCAACCAGCTAGGTCGCGTCGGGCGAGGCGGGCTTCTTGGCGGCGGGCTTGCGCTTCGGTGCCGGCTGCTCGAGCTTCGCGACCCGCTCTTCGAGCCGGTCGACCCGCTCCTCCAGCACGTCGAGCCCGCGAAGTCGCTTCTGCATCTCGTCGAGGCGCGTCTTCGACTGGTTCACGACGTCCAGCAGCCGGTTGCCGCCCGGCACCCCGGGCAGCTTCTGGAGTGCCTCCTCGCCGAAGTCGGCGAAGCGGGAGAGGAGATCCTTCTGCGCGTTCTTGGCCATGGCCTGATGTTACGCACTGGCGGGGACGGTGGCGCCGCAGCGGTCACCGAATCGTCACCGTCGAATCACCCTTTCGGCGCTTGTGCCATCTGCCGCGCGAGCTACCGTGGGTGGCGGAATGGCGGAACGGACGCACCAGCGCACAGCTCGGCAGCTGCACGAGCACAAGACCGTGGTCACGCACGCACTGCGCCAGCAGGCGGGGATCCCGTACGAGGTCGAGCGGCAGGTCTGCTCGGACTGCCGGCGGGTCCTCGGCGAGCGCA
>DASUOK010000272.1:0-3111 GCA_036276675.1 Gaiellaceae bacterium
GGCGACCTCTCGACCGACGGCGGCGCCTCGGTGATCCTCGGCGGCGAGGAGAACTTCGCCACGATCCGCATGTTCCAGGGGCTGGCGGCGCCGCAGCCGCCGCCGCCCGGGCAGCCGCTCGCGGCCGGTTGCGTCGTCGGCGGCGGTTAGGGTCCTCATGTGGGCATCCTCGGCTGGATCCTGTTCGGCCTGCTCGCCGGCGCCGTCGCACGGGCGCTCACGCCGGGCCGGCAGGGGATCGGCTGCTTCGGGACGCTGGCGGTCGGCGTCGTCGGCGCGCTGCTCGGGGGCTTCCTCGGCGAGGCGGTCCTCGACGAGGACGTCGACTTCGGCTGGGACCTGAAGCCGTTCCTGCTCGCCGTCTCCGGCGCGGTCGTGCTGCTGCTCCTGCTGAACGCGGTGCGGCGGCGCTAGGACGATCCCGAGTCCGCGGCCGCGGACTTCGTCTCACTCGCCGGCGCCGCCTTCTCACCGGACGAGGAGCCGTCGGAGGACGAGCCGGAGTCGCCGTCCTTGCCCGCCGCCTTCCGCCCGGAGCGGCCGTAGTCGGTCGAGTAGAACCCGGAGCCCTTGAAGTGCACCGCCACCGGGTAGAGAAGCTTCTCGAGCGGGCCCTTGCCGCAGATCTCGCAACGCTCGGGGGGCGCGTCGGACATACGCTGGAACGTCTCGAACGTGTGCCCGTCCGGGCAACGGAACTCGTAGATCGGCATGGCCGCAGAAGGCTAGCAGCGACAATTCGGAGCACAGGATGAGCGAGAGTGCACGGGCACAGCCACAGACGCAGCCGCTCCCGGCGGGCGGTCTCGCCCTGCCGGCGGTGCTCGAGCGGTACTGGTTCGCCCTCGGCGTGGCCGGCATCGCTGCGGTCGTCGCGGGCTTCCTGTTCCACCAGCTGCTCGCCTGGGCGCCGCACGAGGACGAGACGCTCGCGCTCTTCGTCGGCCGGCATCCGCTCGACGAGCTCTTCCAGGTCGTCCTCGCCGAGCGCGGCGGTGCGCCGTTGCACTTCCTGCTCGCGTGGGTGATCGCGCACCTGGGGCTCGGCCTGGGCGGGCTGCGGACGCTCTCGGCGCTCTTCGCGATCGGCAGCCTGCCGCTCGTCGCCCTCCTCGGCGCCCGGCTCGCCGGCCGGCGAGAGGCGCTCGTCGCGACGGCGCTCGTCGGCACGAGCTGGGCGCTCCTCTTCCACGGCGTCTACGGGCGCATGTACGGGGTGTTCCTCTTCACGAGCGCGCTCTCGTACCTCGCGCTCCTCGTCGCGCTCGAGCGGGGCGACCGGCGAGGCTGGGCGCTGTGGGTGCTCGCCGTCCTGCTCACGGTGGCCGCGCACCCGTACGGCGCGCTCGTCCTCGCGACGCAGGGCGCCTACGTCGTGCTGGCGCGGCGGGACCGCCTCCGGCAGGCGGTCGTCGCCGCCGGTGCGATCGTGCTGCTCGGGATCCCGTTCTGGCTGACCAACCTCGTGCTCGCGGACCGGTTCGAAGTCGGCGTGGGCGGCGGCGGCGAGCGGCTGGGCGGCCCGTGGCCCGTGGCGAGGTACCTCTGGCGCGTGCTCGGCGACTTCACCAGCGGCTGGTGGCCGGTGACGCTCGTCGCGCTGGTGCTGGTCGCCGTGGGGCTGCGCAGGCTGCCGGGCCGCACGGCCGTCCTCTTCGGCTGCGTGCTCGGGGTCCCGGCGCTCGCCTTCGTGGCCGCGCGGCTCGGCAGCGCCACGTCGCCCGAGACGAGGCACCTGATCTTCGCGCTCCCCTTCGTCGCGCTCGCCGTGGCCGCCGGGATCCTGCGGCTCGGCCGCCTTGCGCCGATCGCGCTTGCCGCGCTGGTCGTCGCGCAGGTCGCCTGGGCGTGGGAGCGGACGCCGCAACTCTTCGAGTGGGAGCCGGACGCGCGCCAGGCCGCCCGGGCGGAAGCCTCCGCCTACCTCGCCGCGACGAGTCGGCCCGACGACATCCTCTTCGGCTACGAGCCGCTCTACCTCGGCGCCTGGGAGCGGAACCCCGACTTCCCGCTGACGGTGCTGCCGCGCGCCGACGCGACGCTCGCGCTGGCGACGCTGCAGGAGCTCGAGCGGCCGCTCGGACGCGGCGTCTGGGTGCTCGACGCCAGCGCGAACAACAACATCGCGCGCGCGCTCGAGATCGACTGGCGCTCTCCGGAGCCGGCGTCCGCCTACGACGTGCGCAGGTTCGGGCCGTTCCTCGTCATCCGCACCTCGCAGCCGACGCTCACGGCCGAGCGGTACCTGCGCCGCGCGGGGCACGCGATGCTGGTGGGGAAGGCGCTGCACATCGGCGACGCGGACATCGACCTGCTCACCGTGGAGCGCGCGGCGCGCGACCTGCGCGGTTACGGCAAGGCGCGGTCCCTCTCGACGAGCTCGCGGTAGCACGGCGCGTCCTCGAAGGCGGCGAGCCCGGCCGGACCGGGGCGGCGCTCGCGCGGCCGCAGGCGGCGCGCGGCCGCGAGCGCGGCGGAGGCACCGACGGCGGCGCCGACGAGGAAGGAGCGGGTTCGCGAGCGCCGGTGGTCGCCGTCCATGCTTGGATCGTAGTCCCGTGCCGGCCTCAGGTGTGATCGTCTCGCTGGGTGATCTCCTGCTCGACGTGATCGTCCGCCTCGAGCAGCCGCTCGCCGAGGGGGCCGACGCGGACGCCGTGACGCGCCTCGGCCCGGGGGGCCAGGCGGCGAACGTGGCCGCGTGGGTGGCGGAGCTCGGCGGGCGCGCGCTCTTCGTCGGCAAGCGCGCCGACGACGACGCCGGCGCGACGGCGGCCCGGGGGCTCGAGCGCTACGGCGTCGAGGTCCGCGGCCCACTCGTCGAGGGCCGCACCGGCACCGTGGTCTCGCTCGTCGCGGTCGACGGGTCGAGGACGATGGCCTCCGACCGCGGCGTCTCCCCCGAGTTGCAGGCCGACGAGCTCGAGCCGGCCTGGCTCGACGGCTGCGAGCTCTTGCACCTCCCCGGCTACTCGCTCCTGCGCTCGCCGATCGACGGGGCCGCGCTCGCCGCGGCCGCGCTCGCACCGCGCGTCAGCGTCGACCTCTCGTCCTGGAGTGCGATCCGCGACTTCGGCCCGGAGCGGTTCCGCGCCCGGCTCGAGGAGCTCG
>DASUOK010000273.1:0-2205 GCA_036276675.1 Gaiellaceae bacterium
CCCTCCACCGAGTGGGTGGACACGGTCGAGGCGGGTGCGAACGTGCTCGTGGACGACGATCCCGACGCGATCGCCCGGGCCGTCGCCGAAGCGCGGATGCCTGCCGAGCGGCCGCAACTCTACGGCGACGGCCACGCGGCCGAGCGCATCGCCGCGGCACTCGATCTGTAGCATCGTCCGCCGTGACCGACGTCGCCATCGTCGGGGCCGGCTACGTCGGGGTCCCGCTCGCCCAGGTCTTCGCCGACGCGGGACGCTCCGTGCTGCTCGTCGAGCGTGACGCGGCGCGCGTCGCGCAGCTGAACCGCGGCGAGAGCTACATCGAGGACGTGCCCTCCGAGACGCTCACCCGGCTCGTGGGCGAGCGCGGCGTGCGCGCGACGACGGACTACGACGAGCTCCGCGAGGCCGACGCGATCCTGATCGCGCTGCCGACGCCGCTGTCGAAGCAGCGCGAGCCCGACCTCTCGATCGTGAACGCCGCCGTCGAGCAGATCGCCACGCGCCTGCGCGCCGGACACCTCGTCGTGCTCGAGTCGACGACGTACCCCGGGACGACGCGCGAAGAGGTGCTGCCGCGGCTCGAGGCGACCGGGCTGAAGGTGGGGCAGGACTTCCACCTCGCCTTCTCGCCGGAGCGCGTCGATCCCGGCCGCGAGGACTGGACGACCAAGAACGTGCCGAAGGTCGTCGGCGGGATCACCCCCGCCTGCACGGAGCGCGCGGCGGCGCTCTACGCAGGCGCCGTCGACACGGTGCACCGCGTCACGTCGCCCGAGGCGGCCGAGCTGACGAAGCTGCTGGAGAACATCTTCCGCTCCGTCAACATCGCCCTCGTCAACGAGCTGGCCCAGCTCTGCGACCGGCTCGGGATCGACGTCTGGGAGGTGGTCGAGGCGGCGGCCACGAAGCCGTTCGGCTTCAT
Source organism: Gaiellaceae bacterium (assembly GCA_036276675.1). Lineage (GTDB taxonomy): Bacteria > Actinomycetota > Thermoleophilia > Gaiellales > Gaiellaceae > Gaiellasilicea. Next base: position 926 of record DASUOK010000273.1, read on the forward strand.
GAGCTTCAAGCCCGGCCCCGGCCTCGGCGGACACTGCATCCCGATCGACCCCTTCTACCTCACCTGGAAGGCGCGGGAGTACGGCTTCTACACGGAGTTCATCGAGCTCGCGGGCAAGGTGAACGAGAACATGCCGTACTACTGCCGCTCGCTGATCTCCCAGGCGCTGAACCACGGCCGCGAGCAGTCGCTGAAGGGCGCCAAGGTGCTCGTGCTCGGGGTCTCGTACAAGCCGGGGATCGGCGACGTGCGCGAGTCGCCGGCGCTGAAGCTGATCGAGCTGCTGCGGAACGCCGGCTCGGAGGTCTCCTACCACGACCCCCACGTGCCCGAGCTGTCCGGGCTCGGCCTCGCGTCCGTGCCGCTCGAGCCCGCCGGGTACGACTGCATCGCGATCGTCACCGACCACCCCGGCATCGACTACCCGGGGCTCGTCGACGACGGCGCGGTGATCGTCGACTTCCGCAACGCGACGGGCGACGCCGGCCGCGACGCCGAGAACGTCTGGAAGCTCTGATGCGCGTGGGCCTCGTGGGGCTCGGCTACTGGGGCCCGAACCTCGCCCGCAACTTCGACGACCTCGCCGAGCTCACCTGGCTCTGCGACCTGTCGGCCGAGAACCGCGACGCCTTCGCCGGGCGCTATCCCGGCGCGACGCCGACGGCCGACTACGACGAGGTGCTCGCCTCCGACGTGGATGCCGTCGTGATCGCGACGCCCGTGCCCACGCACTACGAGCTCGCGCGGCAGGCGCTCGAGGCCGACAAGCACGTCCTCGTCGAGAAGCCGCCGGCAATGAAGGGCGCCGAGATGGACGAGCTCGTGCGGCTGGCGTTCGAGCGCGACCTCGTCCTGATGCCGGGGCACCTGCTCCTGTACCACCCCGGCGTCCGCAAGCTGAAGGAGCTGGTCGACGACGGCGAGCTCGGCGAGGTCCTGTGCGTGTACACGAACCGGCAGAACCTCGGCATCGTGCGCACGAACGAGAACGCGCTCTGGTCGCTGGGCGTGCACGACCTCTCCGTCATCCTCTGGCTGATCGGCGAGGACCCGGTCGAAGCCGTCGCGCACGGCCGCGACTTCCTCACCGAGGGCGTGGAGGACGTCGTCTTCTGCTACCTCCGCTTCCCCTCGGGGAAGATCGCGCACATGCATCTGTCCTGGCTCGACCCGCACAAGATGCGGAAGATGACGGTCGTCGGCAAGGAGAAGATGGTGGTCTTCGACGACATGGAGCTCGAGCGCAAGGTGACGGTGTACGAGAAGGGGCCGTGGAAGCG
>DASUOK010000274.1:0-7476 GCA_036276675.1 Gaiellaceae bacterium
GAAGAGGAGCGTCTCGCACGGGAGATTGACGCCGTGGCCGAGCACGTCGGTGGCGGCGCAGACGTCCGCCGCGCCGCCCAGGAAGCGGTCGATCTCCACCCGCCGCGACGCGAGCGGCATGGCGCCGTAGAGGACGGCGACACGCCCGGGATGACGGCGGCCGAGCTCACCGGCGAGGGCGAGCACGGCGCGCCTGCTGAACGCGACGACGACGGTGCCCGGCCGCAGGCTGCCGAACGCCACCTCGCCGGTCCAGTCGAGCGGCGCCTTGCGCTCGAAGAAGCGCACGTCGACCTCCGGGAAGGCGTTGCGCACGAGCGGCAGCGACTCCACGGCTCCGAGCAGGAGGATGTGGCGGTACTCGGCGGCGAGCAGGAGGCGGGTCCAGGCGGAGCCGCGCTCGGGGTCGTCGGCCCACTGCACCTCGTCGAGGACGAGCACCTCACCGCGGAGGGGCGCCATCTCGGCGGTGCAGCAGACGATCGGCGCGTCCTCGTTGACGCGCTCCTCGCCCGTGATCAGCCCGACGTGGTCGGCACCGAGCTGCGCGGCGAGCCGCCGGTGGGCCTCCTGCGCGAGCATCCGCAGCGGAGCGGCGAAGACGCCGCGGCCGGACTCGGCGAGGAACTGCAGCGCCGAGTGCGTCTTGCCGGAGTTGGTCGGGCCGACGTGGGCGACGACCGAATCTGGCTCGAACGCCCGGGTCGGGAGCGTGATCTCGAGCTCGGGCAGGCGCAGCGCCTCGCGCCGGCGCGCGTGCCGCTTGGCCCGGCTCGGCCGCTTCTGCCGCCCGCGTTGCTCCCGTCTCGCAGCCATCGCTCCACGCTACCCGCGCGCGCGGGCGATGGGCTCGTCAGACCTTCAGGAAGCGGCGCATCGTCAGGCCCGAGCCGATCGCGCCGATCGTCAGCCCGACGAGGAGCAGCACGAGCGAGATCAGGGAGAAGGAGAGCGCCTCCACGTCGGAGGACGACTCGATCCGGCCGAGGATCGTCGGCAGCGCGAGCTCCTTCCCGAGGAAGAGCAGGACGATCGCGACCGCGGCGCCGGCCAGGCCGCAGATCAGTCCCTCGAGCATGAACGGGCCGCGGACGAACCAGTTGGTGGCCCCGACGAGCTTCATCACCTCGATCTCGCGGCGCCGCGAGAAGATCGAGAGCCGGATCGTGTTCGCGATCAGCAGCGTGGACGCGGCCAAGAGCACCAGCACCGCGGCCAGGAAGACGATCTCGATCACCCGCGCCACGCTCAGGATCCGGTCGGCGGTCTGCTTGCCGTAGGTGACCTTGTCCACCCCGGCGGGCAGCGGCCGCAGGCTGTTGGCGATCGCCTCGACGTCCTCGGCGCGGTTCGGCGTGATCTCCCACGAGGGCGGCAGCGGGTTCGACGGCAGGTTCGCGGTCAGCTCCGGGAACTTCTCCTGCATCCGCTTCAGCGCATCGGCCTTGGTCACGAACACGTAGTCCTTGACGCGCGGGTCGGCCGCGAGCTTCGCCCCGACCGCGTTGAACTGCTTCTCGTTCGCGGTCTCGACGAAGAAGACCTTGACCAGCAGCTCGCGCTTCACGTGGTCCGACCACGAGACGACCCACGAGCCGAGCGCGATGAAGAGCCCGAGCAGGAACATCCCGATCAGGACGGTCATCGTCGCCGCGATCGTCGTCGAGAGGTTCGCTCCGAGCGAGCGGATCGACTCGGAGAAGAGCAGCCGTGCCCTCACAGTCCCAGCCTCATTCGGACGCGTAGCCTCCGCGGCGCTCGTCGCGGGCGAGCCGGCCGTCCTCGAGCGCGATCACGCGCTTGCGCATCTTGTCCACCATCTCGCGGTCGTGCGTGACCATCAGGATCGTCGTGCCCGCGCGGTTGATCCGGTAGAGGAGCTGCATGATCCCGACGGACGTGTCGGGGTCGAGGTTGCCGGTCGGCTCGTCGCAGATCAGGAGCGGCGGGTGGTTGACGACGGCGCGCGCGATCGAGACGCGCTGCTGCTCGCCGCCGGAGAGCTCGTCCGGGAGGGAGCTCATCTTGTCGGAGAGGCCGACCAGCGAGAGCACCTCCGGCACCTTGCGCCGGATGTTGCCGCGGCTCTCGCCCTGGACCTTGAGCGCGTAGGCGACGTTCTCGGCCGCGGTGCGGTTCGGGAGCAGCTTGAAGTCCTGGAAGACACAGCCGACGTTGCGGCGCAGGAGCGGCACCTTCGAGCGCTTGAGCCGGGTGAGGTCCCGGCCGCCCACGAGGATGCGGCCGTCCGACGGCTCGAGCTCCTTCAGGAGCAGGCGGATCATCGTGGACTTGCCGGAGCCGGAGGCGCCGACGACGAAGACGAACTCGCCCTTGTCGATCACGAACGAGACGTCGTTGAGCGCGACGACGCTGGGCTCGTAGATCTTCGTCACGCTCTCGAACACGATCATCGTGCCCGGGCCGGCCTCGGGTGCCGGCGGCGCGGCCTGCTTGAGCTCGTCGGTCAGGTCCTCGACCGGGAGCGCCGGCAGGTCGCCGTTCGTGGGCGTGGTCAGCTGTGTGAAGTCGAGATCCTGCACCGGAAGAGAAGGTGAAGTCGGCCGGCCGCGGGCTGGTGCGCCCGGACCTGCCGCTCCGGTCTGGGGAGGCTGCATCAGTCTAGCCAACCCATCCGTCAGACGACCTTGCCCGCGGCCTTGGCGAGCAGGTAGGCATGGACGAAGTCGTCGAGCTTGCCGTCGAGGACGCCCTGGGCGTTCCCGGCCTCGTGGTCGGTGCGGTGATCCTTCACGAGTTGGTAGGGATGGAGCACGTAGCTGCGGATTTGACTCCCGAAGCCGATGTCCTGCGCGGCGCCCCGCTCCTTCGCGAGCTCCGCCTCGCGCTGCTCCTCCTGGAGCTCGACGAGGCGCGACTTGAGGATCCGCAGCGCCGTCAGCTTGTTCGAGGTCTGCGAACGCTCGTTCTGGCACTGGACGACGATGCCGGTGGGCAGATGCGTGATCCGGACGGCCGAGTCGGTCTTGTTGACGTGCTGCCCGCCGGCGCCGGAGGCGCGGTAGGTGTCGATGCGCAGGTCGCCTTCGTCGATCTCGACGTCCGCCTCGTCCGGCAGGAGCGGGGCGACGACGACCTGGGCGAACGCGGTGTGACGGCGGTGGGCGCTGTCGAAGGGCGACTGCCGCACGAGCCGGTGGACGCCGCGCTCCGCCTTGAAGAGCCCGTAGGCGTTCTCGCCCTTCACGGTCAGCGTCGCCGACTTGAGGCCCGCTTCCTCGCCCGGGCTCGCCTCGACGAGCTGCGCCTCGAAGCCGCGGTCGGCCGTCCAGCGCAGGTACATGCGCAGCAGCATCTCGGCCCAGTCCTGCGCGTCGGTGCCACCCGTGCCGGCGTGGATCGAGACGACGGCGTCGCCGGCGTCGTACTCGCCGTTGAAGAGCGCGTCCTCCTGCAGCCGCTCGAGCTCCCGGCGCAGGGGGAGCAGCTGCGACTCGATCTCGGAGCCGAGATCCGGCTCGAGCTCGAGCAGCTCGGCGGCATCGTCGTGCTCGCGCTGCAGGCGCCGGTAGCGCTCGAGGCGCTTCGTCAGGCGGGCGTGGTCGGTGGAGACGCGAGCGGCATTGGCCTGGTCGTCCCAGAAGCCGGGGGCGCCGAGCTCCTGCTCGAGCTCGGCGATCCGGGCAGCGAGCGCGTCCGGGTCAAAGGTAATCACGAACCCAGGCGAGCTGGGCTCTGATCTCCTCGAGCTGCTGGTCGAGCGGGATCGCGGTCTCGGACATCGGAGGATGGTAGCGGGAGGGGGTGATGCTCCGCCCGGCCGCGTGCGCTCAGGCGCGCGAGGGCGGCGGAGCCGGGCTTTGCCCGGCGTGAGCCGCCCGGCCGGGAGCGGTCAGGCGCCGTGGCAGCGCTTGAACTTCTTGCCCGAGCCGCACCAGCAGGGATCGTTGCGGCCGATGTTCGCGTGCTCGTCGTTGACGACCGTGCCCTGGGTGGCGACGGCGACCGGGGCGGGCGCCAGCGCCGTGGCGACCCCGGCACCCGCGCCGGCGGCGGCGATCACGTCGGCGCCGGCGGCGGTGTCGTGCTGGTAGGAGAGGTTGCCGTCGGTCTGCTGCGCCGGCTCGAGCGCGGGCTGCTGCACCTCGATGCGAGCGTGGAAGAGCGTCAGCACGACCTCCTCGCGGATGGTGCGACTGAGCTCCTCGAACATCACGTGCCCCTCGGCGCGGTACTCCACGAGCGGGTCCTTCTGCGCCATCGCGCGCAGGTGGATGCCGTCGCGGAGGTAGTCCATCGAGTCGAGGTGCGCCCGCCAGCGGGAGTCGACGACCTGGAGGATCACGTAGCGCTCGACGTCGCGCATCAGCTCGGGACCGAGCTCCGTCTCCTTCTCGGTGTACGTCTCGAGCGCGTCCTCGACGAACTCCTCCAGCAGCGCTTCGCGGCTGAGCTCGACCTCCTCGTGCAGCTCCTCGACGGTGATATCGGTGCCGTAGAGCGCCTGCATCTGCTGCACGAGCGGCTCGAGGTCCCACTCCTCGGCGATCTCGCTCTCGGTCGCGTTGGCGACGTTCGCGGCGATCACCTCCTCGATCCAGCCGCGGACGTCCTCGGACAGGTCCTCGCCCTCGAGCACGCGGCGGCGCTGCTCGTAGATCACCCCGCGCTGCACGTTCATCACGTCGTCGTACTTGAGGACGTTCTTGCGCGCGACGAAGTTCTGCTCCTCGACCTTCTTCTGCGCGTTCTCGATCTGGCGCGAGAGGATGCCGGCCTCCATCGGCTGGTCGTCGGGGAGCTTGAAGCGCTCCATGATCCCGTGGATCCGGTCGCCGGCGAACAGGCGCACGAGGTCGTCCTGGGCGGAAAGGTAGAAGCGCGTCTCGCCGGGGTCGCCCTGGCGACCCGAGCGGCCGCGCAGCTGGTTGTCGATGCGGCGCGCCTCGTGGCGCTCGGTCGCCAGCACGTAGAGGCCGCCGAGCTCGCGCACGCCCTCCCCCAGCTTGATGTCGACGCCGCGGCCGGCCATGTTCGTCGCGATCGTCACCGCGCCCTGCTGCCCTGCGTCCTTGATGATCTCCGACTCGCGCTCGTGCTCCTTCGCGTTCAGCACGTTGTGCTTGATCCCGCGGCGCGTCATCAGCTCGGAGAGGAATTCGGAGGCCTCGACCGCGATCGTGCCGACGAGGATCGGCTGGCCGGTGTGGTGCCGCTCCTCGATGTCGTCGATCACGGCGGCGAACTTCGCCTCCTTCGACTTGAAGATGTAGTCGTTCTCGTCGCGGCGGGCGACGGCGACGTTCGTCGGGATCTCGACCACGTGGAGGTTGTAGATCTCGACGAACTCCTTCTCCTCGGTCTTCGCGGTGCCCGTCATGCCGCCGAGCTTCTCGTAGAGGCGGAAGTAGTTCTGCAGCGTGATCGTGGCGAGCGTCTGGTTCTCCTCCTGGATCCGCACGCCCTCCTTCGCCTCGACGGCCTGGTGCAGGCCCTCGCTCCAGCGGCGCCCCTCCATGATGCGGCCGGTGAACTCGTCGACGATCTTGACCTCGCCCTCCTGGACGACGTAGTCGACGTCGCGCTGGTAGAGCGACTGCGCCTTCAGCGACTGGATCAGGTGGTTGACGAGCTGCACGTTGCGCGGGTCGTAGAGGTTCTCGATCCCGAGCGCCTGCTCGACCTTCTCGATCGTGGTCTGTGCCGGCGAGACCGTCTTGTGCTTCTCGTCGTAGAGGTAATCGGCGCCGGACAACTCCGTCTCGTCCTCGCCCTTGGCGCTCTTTCGCGTCGCGGGGGCGCCCTCGAGCGTCTTGGCGATGCGGGCGAAGTCGTAGTAGGTGTTCGCGGCCGTCTCGGGCTCGCCGGAGATGATCAGCGGCGTCCGTGCCTCGTCGATGAGGATCGAGTCGACTTCGTCCACGATCGCGAAGGCGTGGCTGCGCTGCACGAGCCCGTCCTTCGAGACGGCCATGTTGTCGCGGAGGTAGTCGAAGCCGAATTCGGAGTTCGTGCCGTAGGTGACGTCGGCGGCGTAGGCCTCCTTGCGCTGCGCGAACGGCATCATGTTCTGGATGAAGCCGACGGTCATGCCGAGGAGGTCGAACACGGGCCGGTTCCACTCGGCGTCGCGCTTGGCGAGGTAGTCGTTGACGGTGACGAGGTGGACGCCGGTGCCCGCCAGCCCGTTCAGGTAGAGCGCGAGGCTCGCGACGTACGTCTTGCCCTCACCGGTCTTCATCTCGGCGATGTCGCCCTCGTGGAGGACGATGCCGCCCATCATCTGCACGTCGAACAGACGCTCGCCCGACACGCGGCGGCGGGCCTCGCGCACGGCGGCATACGCCTCGAAGAGGAGCTCGTCGATCGTCTCGCCGTTCTCGATCCGCTCGCGGAAGCGTGCCGTCTGCTGCCGTAGCTCGTCGTCGGACAGCTGCTCGAAGTCCGGCTCGAGCGTCGCGATGTACGCGGCCTGCTGTTGCAGCCGCTTCATGCGGCGGCCCTCGCCGATGCGGAGGACCTTCTCGAGACGGCCGAAGTCGGCGGTTGGCATCGGCCACAGGGTACCCGCTCGACCGCGCGTTCACGGAGGCTTTACACGGGAGCGTCAGCGCCGTTACAGCCGCCGGTTACCGTGGGTGCGTGCGCACCGTCGCGATCGGCTTCCTGGCGCTGCTGCTGCTCGTCCCGGCGAGCATTGCGGCGTCCCGGCGGACGGTGACGGCGCCGGCCACGGTGACGGCGCTCGCGTTCGAGGGCAGCCGAATCGCGTACGCCTCGGGTCGGTCTGCGCGCGACTGCAACCGGATCCACGTCTGGAATCTGGCGACGCGCGGTGTCACCCGCTTCCCGAGGCCGACGAGCTGCGTCGAGACGAGCACGGGCAGCGGCGTCTACGACCTCGGCATCGCCGGAACGCGCATCCTCTGGGTGCACTTCATCGGCGGCAACCTGCGCGAGTCGACGCTCTGGACGGCGACGACGACGCAGCCGAGGCCGCGACGCCTGCGCTCGGTCACGCGGGACGTCGACGATCCGCCGCCGCTCGTCGTCGGTGACGGGGACGTGAGTCGGTTCGGCGATCTCCTCCCCTACGCGCAGGACGACGAGGTGGTCGTGTTGCGGGTGAACGGCGCTCGCCGGTTCGCCTGGATCGCTCCCGGCCGCGTGACCGCGTTGTCGGCGCTCGACGGTGAGCTCGCGGTCGCCTCCGCCGGTGGCACGGTGACGGTGCTCGACGCGAGCGGCGCCGTCCTCCGGACGGAGACGTTCGACGCCGAGGTGCAGGCGGTCGAGCTGACCAGCTCGGGCCTGCTCGTCCAGCGCGGCCGGCGCGGCGAGACCCTCGAGCTGCGAGCCGACGGCGGGGTATCGCGCACCTGGACGCTGCCGCGTGGAGCACGCCTCGAGGACGCGCAGGGCGCACGCGCCTACTACGTCACCGGCGGGCAGATCCGCGAGTTGCGGCTCGACGCCGTCAACCGCCAGCGCCAGGTCGGCCTCGGCACGCACGTC
>DASUOK010000275.1:0-4668 GCA_036276675.1 Gaiellaceae bacterium
GAACCCGAGCACGCGCTGGATGTACAGCGTGTTGAAGAAGAACATCGCGAAGAGGCCCGAGGCGACGACGAGCATGACGACGTTCGCCGCGCGGAGGGTGCGGACGCCGAAGATGCTGAGCCGGACGAGCGGCTCGGGCGAACGGCGCTCGATCACGACGAACGCGCCCAGCAGGACGACGGCCAGAGCGAGGACTCCGAGCGTGGTCGGAGACCCCCAGCCGTTCTGCTCGGTCGAGACGATCCCGTACACGAGCGCGATCAAGCCGGCCGTGACCGTCACCGCCCCCGGGATGTCGTAGGTCTTGTGTCCTGCGTCGCGCGACTCCGGCACGTAGCGCAGCGCAGCCACTCCCCCGACGATCCCCACCGGGACGTTGACGAAGAAGATCCACGGCCACGAGAGGAACTCGACCAGGATCCCGCCCGCGAGGAGCCCGGCGGCCGCGCCGCCGGTCGCGATGGCGGCCCACACGCCCATCGCCTTGTTTCGCTCCGGCCCTTCCGCGAAGGTCGTCGTGATGATCGAGAGCGCGGCGGGCGAGATCAGCGCGGCGCCGAGCCCCTGGAGCCCACGGGCGAGAATCAGCGTCGTCGACGAGTCCGCGAGCCCGTTCAGCAGCGACGCCAGCGTGAAGACGACGATGCCTGCGAGGAAGACGCGCTTGCGCCCGAGCAGGTCACCGGCCCGTCCGCCGAGGAGCAGGAAGCCGCCGAAGGTCAGCGTGTAGGCGTTGACGATCCACTGCAGGTCGCCCTCGGCCATGTTCAGGTCGGCCTGGATCGACGGCAGCGCGACGTTCACGATCGTCGCGTCGAGCACGACCATGAACTGCGCGAGGCAGACGAGCGCCAGGACGAGCCACGGGTTGACGGCCTTCGCGGGCAAGGTGCGCGTTCTACCAGTCGCCCTCGCGGCCGTGGGTACGGTTAACCGTATGGCCGCGGAGCGCAAACCGAAGCGCAACTGGATTCAGGAGGAGCGGCGAAAGACCCTCGGCGACTACACCTGCATCCCGACAGGGGGGAACCCATGGTTCCCCCATGAGCCCCCTCCTTCGTCGCAGCCGCACGAGGCTTCGCTGTGCGCCTCCCGCCGGGCAGAGTCCGGCTCCGGCGGCGGGCGTCCGTTCGGTGGCAGGCCGTGACAGAGCAGAAGCCACCGAAGCGCAACTGGATTCAGGAAGAGCGGCGAAAGACCCTCGGCGACTACACCTGCTTCTGCCTCGGCTGCGGTGTCGTCTGGCGCTACTTCCTCGACGGCGAGGCCGAGCTGCCGGCGGAGTGCCCGCATTGCGGCGGCGAGACGCGGCACCGCTGCCCCGCCTGCGCGGCGCCGTTTCCCTCCGCGTTCGCGGTCGAGTGCGAGGAGTGCGGTGCCCCGATCCGCCCGCCGGAGGTGCTCGGGGTGCGCATCCGCAAGGCCGGTCGCTAACGGGGGAGCGCGCGGAGGAGCAGGACTTCGACGGGCTCGGCCCGGCCCTTCACCGTCACGGTTCCGAGCGGCTCCGTCTGCGCGCCCGAGAGCGCCTTCGCCACCTCCGCGCTGATCGCGACGCCCCCGGCCGGTGCGAGCGCCTCGATGCGAGAACCGAGGTTCACGGTGTCGCCGATGGCGCTGTAGGTCCGCCCCGTGCCCGTGCCGAGGACGGCGAGGCTCGCCTCGCCGGTGTTGAGGCCGACCCGGAAGCGGGGCCAGTCCGGGTGCTCGGCGTGGACGGCGGCGGTCGAGGCCTGCAGGTCGAGCGCCGCACGTGCCCCTCGGTCCTCGCAGCGCTGACCGGCGAAGATCGCGAAGACCGCGTCGCCGATGAGGCGGTCGACCTGGCCGCCGTGACGCTCGACGGCGGGGATCGCCGCCGCGAAGTAGGTGTCGAGCATCGCGGAGACCTCGGCGGCGCCGAAGCGCTCCGACCAGCTCGTGAAGCCCTGGAGGTCGGCGAAGAGCACCGTCACCCACTCGTCGCGCCGCTCGCCGTAGAGGCGGCCGAACCGCTCCGCGGGCCCCTCCCGGTGTGCCATCACCGCGATCAGGGCGAAGGCGGCGAGCATCAGCAGGTGCCACTCCCACCAGGAGGCCTGCCAGTTGCGGCCGAGCGCCACTGCGACCATCGCCTCCGCGAGCAGCACGAAGGCGAGCGCGAAGCCGAGCACGAGCTCCGAGCGGCGGCGCCGGTACAGCTCGAGATAGCGGACGACCGCGAACGCATAGAAGGCCAGGCCGAGCACGGAGAGCGCCACGAGCGGCAGCGAGAGCCGCTCCGGCACGGCCTCGTCGGGCACCTCCGGCAGCAACAGGAGCGAGGCGACCGCCCAGACCGCCAGGGTGATCAGCAGGCCCCGCTCGAGCAGCGCGGGCCGCACCCGGTCGGTCTCGATCGCCGACGCCGCGGCGAGCGCGCCGGCCAGGACGAGCCCGATCGGGGTCGCGATGGCGAAGCCGAGGTTGGGCCGGTCGAGCAGGACGCCCGGGGTGGCAAGGGCGTGCAGCGCAAGGAAGCCGGCGGCGGCGAGGAACGCGAGCGACACGAGGTGGACGCGCCGGTCGGCACGGCTCCGGGCCGCGACCCCCGTCGCGTACGCCAGGACGGCGTTCAGCCCCGCCGTCACGAGCACGAGCCAGAAGTGCGAGGGATGGTGCTCCCAGCGGCCGTCGGCGGACGGCGCCGCGAGCAGGACCGCGAGCCCGAGCAGCGGCGCCGCCAGCAGGGCCGCGAGGAGGATCAGTTGCGCGCGGGGCGCCTCGCCGCCTCCTGCGCCAGGTACGCGTGGACGCCGCTGATCGCCAGGGCGCCGGCACCGACGGCCGACGCCACCCGCTTCACCGAGTGCGACGTGACGTCGCCGGCCGCGAACACTCCGGGCATCGTCGTCTCCCGGCTCGGCCCGGTGACGATGTAGCCCCACTCGTCGCGCTCGATCTCCTCGGGCAGCCACTCCGTCAGCGGCCGGGCGCCGATCAGGACGAACAGCGCCGCCGCCGGCACCGTCTCGCGCTCGCCGTCGGTCTCGAGCTCGAGGGTCTCCAGGAGGCCCTCGCCCGAGCCCGCGACGACGCTGGTGCGGTAGCGGACCTCGATGTTCGGCGCCTCGTCCAGCGCCTCGATCAGGTACTGCGACATGCTGCTCGCGAGCGAGTCCCCGCGCACGAGGACGGTCACCTGGCGGGCGTACCGCGCGACGTGCAGCGCGGCCTGTCCGGCCGAGTTGCCGCCGCCGACGACGTAGACGTCCTCGCCCTCGAGCGCGCGTGCCTCCGACATCGTGGCGCCGTAGTAGATGCCCGCTCCCTCCAGCTCGGCGAGACCGGGTGCGTCGAGCCGCCGGTACTCGACGCCGAGCGCGAGCACGACCGCGCGCGCGGTCACCTCCATCCCGTCCGCGCACCGCACCACCAGGTCGGGCTCGCGCCGCTCGAGTGTGACGACGCGCTCCGTCAGCCGGAAGCGCGTGCCGAAGAGCCACGCCTGCTGATAGGCCCGCTGTGCGAGCTCGCCGCCGCCGAGGCCGCGCGGGAAGCCGAGGTAGTTGCGGATCAGGGAGCTCGAGCCGGCCTGGCCGCCCACGGCACCGCCGTCCAGCACCGTCGTCCGCAACCCCTCCGAGGCCGCGTACACCGCCGCACCGAGCCCCGCGGGGCCGGCGCCGACGACGACGAGGTCGGCGTCGTGGGACTCGAGCTCGGTCGGGAAGCCGAGCGCACGCGCGAGCTCGGCGGGCGACGGGTCGATGAGAACGGTCCCGTCGGCGAGCGTCACCGCGGGCGGCGCGCCGTCGTCGCCGCGACGCACGCGGTGGGGGATGCCGAGCCCGGCGAGCGTCGAGCGCAGCTCGTGGGCCCGTACCGACCGGGCGTCGGCGACGACCGTCGCGCCCGCAGGCCCGTCGCCGCGGAGCCGGGCCGACTCCTGCAGGAGCTCCGTGATCGTCCGGTGGAAGATCTCGTCCGGCCGGCGGCCGGGCTGCAGCACGTAGAGGTCGATCCAGCCCCGCGCCATCGCCCGCAGGACGAGGTCGGCCGTCGTGCGGTTCGCCCAGCCGAGCCACGGGATCAGCAGCGCCCGCCTCGCGGTCGGGAAGAGCTGGCGGACGCCCGCCAGGAGCTCGGCGCTGCCGGCGCACGTCGCGAGCACGACCGCGACGTCGCCCCCGGCTGCGTGCACCTCCTGGAGCGTGCCGGTGAGCTCCGCGACCGCGCACCCGTGCACCTCGTAGTCACCGCCGTACCTCGAGCTCAGCTCCTCCATCACGTTGGCGCGGCGCGCGGGCTGGTCGTCCGCGACGACGAGGTACGGCTTGCTGGGAGAGGGAGTCACGGCGCCCTGTCAATCCTACGCCGCCCGTTCGGCCCCACGGGCCGGCCGGGTGGCGGACTGCGGAAACCTTGCGCCTAGAACATCGTGCCGATGATCTGCGAGAAGCGGATCACCGTCACCGTCTCGTCCTCGCCGACGGGGCGGTTGTAGAGCTGCCCGAGGAAGCGGGCCATCTCGTCGGTGCGCTTGATCTCAGGGTTGTCGTGCTCGATCTCGCGTGGCGAGAGCTCGCGCAGCTGCTTCACCTCGACCTTGTCGATGACCGCGTCGAAGATCTTCTCGCGCTGTCCGTAACGGACGCCGACGAGCACCGTCACGATCATCCCCTTCTTGTACTTCGCGGACTTGTCGCC
>DASUOK010000276.1:0-2739 GCA_036276675.1 Gaiellaceae bacterium
CTGCCGAGGGGCGCGGGACGCCCGGCAGGCCGCGCCGACTCTACCGGCTCGTGCCGGTTCAGGACGACTACCGGTCGCTCGCCTCAGTCCTCGTCGCGACGCTGGCCGCGAGCGACGGCGGGCCCGACGCCTGCGCCCGCGCCGGACGCGACTGGGGTGTCGCGCTCGCCGAAGGCCCGGCCGGCGAAGGGGACGACCCGATCGGGGCCGTGGCCGACATCCTCACCGAGCACGGCTTCGAGGCCGAGGCGGCGGCCGGCGCGATCACGATGCGCCGCTGCCCCTTCCTCGAGCTCGCGAAGACGAGCCCGGCCGTCGTCTGCGCCGTCCATCGCGGCCTCATCGACGGCGCGCTGCGGACGCTCGGCTCCCCGCTCACGGTCGCGGCGCTGGAGATCTTCCCTCGCCCGGACGCCTGCGTCGCCCACTTGGAAAGATAGGGGCGTGAGCGCTCCCGCCCCACTCGCCGCGGACGAGCTACGGCTCCTCGACGCCTACTGGCGCGCGGCCAACTACCTCTCGGTGGCACAGATCTACCTGCTGGACAACCCGCTGCTGCGCGAGCCACTCGCGGCGGAGCACGTGAAGCCGAGGCTGCTGGGCCACTTCGGGACGACGCCGGGCCTGAACCTGCTCTACGTGCACCTGAACCGGGCGATCCGCGCCCGCGACCTGAGCGCGATCTTCGTCAACGGCCCCGGCCACGGCGGCCCCGCGAACGTCGCCAACGCCTATCTCGAGGGCACCTACACCGAGCTCTACCCCGCGATCACGCACGACGCGGCGGGGCTGAAGCAGCTCTGCCGGCAGTTCTCGTTCCCGGGCGGGATCCCGAGCCACGCCGCACCCGAGACGCCCGGCTCGATCCACGAGGGCGGCGAGCTCGGCTACGCGCTCGCGCACGCCTTCGGCGCGGCCTTCGACAACCCCGACCTGCTCGTCGCGTGCGTCGTCGGCGACGGCGAGGCGGAGACGGGCCCGCTGGCGACGAGCTGGCACTCGAACAAGTTCCTCAACCCGCGCACCGACGGCGCCGTCCTCCCCGTCCTCCACCTGAACGGCTACAAGATCGCCAACCCGACGGTGCTCGCCCGCATCCCGGAGGAGGAGCTGCTGGCGCTCTTCTCGGGCTACGGCTGGCGCCCGCTGCTCGTCGCCGGCGACGACCCGGAGCGCGTCCACCAGGACCTCGCCGCCGCGCTCGACGAGGCGCTCGACGAGATCGCGGCGATCCAGGCCGGTGCGCGCGAGCAGGGCGAGGACTCCCGCCCGCGCTGGCCGATGCTCATCCTGCGCACGCCGAAGGGCTGGACCGGCCCCGCCGAGGTCGACGGCAAGCCGGTGGAGGGCACCTGGCGCTCGCACCAGGTGCCGCTGGCCGCGGTGCGCACCCATGCGGGTCACCGCCACCAGCTCGAGGAGTGGCTGCGCAGCTACCGCCCGGAGGAGCTCTTCGACGAGGCCGGCCGGCTCGTGCCGGAGCTGGCCGAGCTCGCACCCGAGGGCGAGCGGCGCATGAGCGCCAATCCCCACGCGAACGGCGGCGCGCTGCTCCGCGACCTGACGCTGCCCGACTTCCGCGACTACGCGGTCGCCGTCGAACGGCCGGGAACGACCTCGAGCGAGGCGATGACCGCGCTCGGCGGCTTCCTGCGCGACGTCGTCGCCGCGAACGCCGACAACTTCCGGCTCTTCGGGCCGGACGAGGTGGCCTCGAACCGGCTCGGCGACGTGCTCACCGTCACGGGCCGCGCCTGGATGGCCGAGACGGAGCCGACGGACGAGGGCCTCAGCCCCGACGGCCGGGTGATGGAGATCCTCTCGGAGCACCTCTGCCAGGGGTGGCTCGAGGGCTACCTGCTGACCGGGCGCCACGGCGTCTTCACGAGCTACGAAGCGTTCATCCACATCGTCGACTCGATGTTCAACCAGCACGCGAAGTGGCTGAAGGTGACGCGTGAGATCCCCTGGCGGCGGCCGCTCGCCTCGCTGACCTATCTGCTCTCCTCGCACGTCTGGCGCCAGGACCACAACGGCTTCTCGCACCAGGATCCCGGCTTCATCGACCACGTCGTCAACAAGAAGGCCGAGCTGATCCGCGTCTACCTGCCGCCCGACGCGAACACCCTGCTCTCGGTGGCCGACCACTGCCTGCGTAGCCGGGACTACGTGAACGTCGTCGTCGCCGGCAAGCAGCCCGCGCTGAACTACCTCGACATGGACGCGGCGATCGCCCACTGCAGCCGCGGCGCGGGCGTGTGGGACTGGGCCTCGAACGAGGAGGACCTCGAGCCCGACGTCGTGCTCGGCTGCTGCGGCGACATCCCGACGCTCGAGACGCTCGCCGCCGCGTCGATCCTGCGCGAGCGGCTGCCCGACCTGCGCGTGCGCTTCGTCAACGTCGTCGACCTGATGCGGCTCCAGCCGGAGTCCGAGCACCCGCACGGGCTCTCCGACGCCGACTTCGACGCGCTCTTCACGACGAGCCGGCCGATCGTCTTCGCCTACCACGGGTATCCGTGGCTGATCCACCGCCTCACCTACCGGCGGCGCAACCACGGGAACCTGCACGTGCGCGGCTACAAGGAGGAGGGCACGACGACGACGCCGTTCGACATGGTCATGCTCAACGACCTCGACCGCTACCACCTCGTGATCGACGTGATCGACCGGGTTCCGGGGCTCGCCGGCAAGGCGTCCCACCTGCGCCAGGAGATGACCGACCGGCGCCTCGAGGCC
>DASUOK010000277.1:0-5723 GCA_036276675.1 Gaiellaceae bacterium
GCGAGGATCTCGCCGACGCCGCTGCTGCTGATCGCCACCGGGCGCGACCTCCCGGCCGAGCTCGACGCGAACCGGCTCTACGCTGAGGCCGCGGAGGAGCCCGTCGAGCTCTGGGAGTTGCCCGACGTGAACCACACCGCCGCGCTTCGCGAGCGGCCGCAGGAGTACGAGGAGCGCGTCGTCGGCTTCTTCGACGACGCGCTCCTCGATGTCACGCCCTAGGAGCTACGGCCGCTCCGTCATCGCGCTGCCGCCACCGCGGCGGACCGGCTCGGCGGCGGCGAGCACGCCGCCGCCGGGCAGGAACTCGATCGCGGCCGCGGCGCCGATCTCGCCCGCGTTCGTGAAGCGATGGCCGCGGGCCTCGAGCGCCGTCCGCTCCGGGGTCGCGAGGAACGCGGGCTCCGCACCCGTCGTGGCGCTGTTGCGCTGACTCGCGCGCGGAGCCGCGATCGCCTGCGGCAGCGTCAGGCCGAGGTCGACGCGCTCGACCAGCAGCTGCAGCACGGTGGTGATGATCGTCGCGCCGCCGGGCGAGCCGAGCGCGAGGAACGGCGCGCCCGCCTTCGTCACGATCGTCGGCGCCATCGAGCTGCGCGGCCGCTTCCCGCCCTCGACGCGGTTCGGATGCGTCGTCGAGTCGAAGTTGAAGTCGGTCAGCTCGTTGTTGAGCAGGAACCCATGGCCGGGGACGACGAGCCCGGAGCCACCGGTCGACTCGATCGTGAAGGTGTACGACACGACGTTCCCGGCCGTGTCGGACGTCGTCAGGTGCGTCGTCGTCTCCCCGCCCTCGTACGGGTAGGGGTCGCCCGGCGGGACGGCTCCGGGCGCGGCAGTCGTCGTGATCAACGCTCGCCGCGACGCCGCGTACTCCTCCGAGAGCAAGCCGCTCAGCGGCACGTCGAAGTAGTCCGGGTCGGCGAGGTAGGCGTTACGGTCGGCGAACGCGTAGCGCGACGACTCGAGGAAGTAGTGCTGCGCCTCCTCGCGCGGCATCGACGCAAGGTCGTAGCCCTCGAGGATGTTCAGCGCCTCGCCGACGGTCGAGCCGCCGCTCGACGGCGGCCCCATCGACCACACGTCGAGCCCGCGGTAGTTGACGTGCGTCGGTGCCCGCTCGGGCGCCGTGTAGGTGTGCAGGTCGCGCATCGTGATCACACCGGGCCGCCACACGTGGTTCGCGGTCGGGCTGACGGGCGGGTCCTGGACGGTCTCGACGACCGCGGCCGCGACCTTGCCGCGGTAGAACCCCTTCGCGCCGAGATGCGCGATCCGCTCGTAGGTCGCGGCGAGCGCCGGATTCGTGAAGACCGTGCCGACGTCGCGCGGCGTCCCGTCGGCGTCGAGGAAGAGCGCAGCGCTGGCCGGGATGTCGTCGAACCAGTCGCTGTTCGCCTGCACCTGGTCGAACCACACCTGGTCGATCACGTACCCGTGGCGCGCGACATGGATGGCGGGCGCCAGGACCTCCTTCAGCGACATCGTGCCGAACTTCTCCAGCGCCTCCTCCCAGGTCTCGACCGTGCCCGGCACGCCGACGGAGAGGCCGCTGTAGCGGGCGCTGTTGAAGGGCAGCGGTGCGCCGTTCTCCCAGAACGACATCGGGTGCATCGCGGCCGGCGCCGTCTCGCGCCCGTCGATCGTCGTGACCGAGCCGCCGGCGGTTCGCACGACCATGAAGCCGCCGCCGCCGATGCCGCACGAGAACGGCTCGGTGACGCCGAGGACGGCAGCCGAGGCGACCGCCGCGTCGACGGCGTTGCCACCTCGACGCAGGATGTCGACTGCGGTCTGTGTCGCGAGCCGCTCCACGGACGCCGCCGCTCCACCGGTGCCGACGGCCGTCGGCGGGCCGGACCCACTCCCGACGTCCGCGGCGGCGGTGACACCGAAGACCAGTGTCGCAGCCACGGTCGCGAGCGCCACGAGCTGATGCATGCGCTTGACGTGCATGATCCCCCCTCTCTGGACGGTGCTCCTCGGCGCGACCCTACGCCGCGCGACAGGGTTCCACAAGGACGCGCGAGTGATCGAATCGCGAGCCGCGGTCTAGGATGAACGGACGATGGCCGGCACAGTCAGCTGCGGGGTCTGTGGCCACGAGAACCCGTCCGGAGGGAAGTTCTGCGCGGAGTGCGGCAACTCGCTGACCGGCCCGGTCGCCGACGAGCGTTTCGCCTCTCCCGAGCGGTACACGCCGCGAGAGCTGGCCGACAAGATCCTCGCCGCCCGCCACGACCTCGAGGGCGAGCGCAAGCTGATCACGGCGCTCTTCGCGGACGTCGTCGGCTTCACCGCCCTCAGCGAGCGGCTCGACCCCGAGGACGCCCACGCGCTGATGCGGTCCGCCTTCGAGCTGATGCTCGGCGCCGTGCACCGGTACGAGGGCACGGTGACGAAGTTCCTCGGCGACGGGATGCTTGCCCTCTTCGGCGCCCCGATCGCGCACGAGGACCACGCCTACCGGGCGGTGCGTGCCGGGCTCGCGCTCCAGCAGGAGCTCGCCCCCTTCGAGCGCCGGCTGCGCGAGGAGTGGGACATCGAGTTCCGTGTGCGCGTCGGGGTCAACAGCGGCCCCGTCGTCGTGGGCAACGTCGGCACCGATCTCTCGATGGAGTACCTGGCGATCGGGGACACCGTGAACCTCGCCTCGCGGATCCAGGACCTCTGCCCGCCGGGCTCGGTCGCGATCAGTGCGAATACGAGCCGGCTCGTGCGTGGCCAGTTCGTCACGCGCGACCTCGGCGAGCACACGGTCAAGGGCAAGGAGCTGCCGGTGCGCGCGCACGAGGTGATCAGGCCCGTGCGCTGGCGCTCGCGCGTGGACGTCTACGCGGAGAGCGGCCTCGGGGCGCTCGTCGGCCGCGAGCACGAGTTCGCGATCCTGCTCGCGCTGGCGGAGCGGTCGTTCGCCGGGCGCGGCCAGGTCGTGTTCGTGCAGGGCGAGGCCGGGATCGGCAAGTCGCGGCTGCTCTACGAGCTGCGCCGGGCGCTGGAGGAGCGGGACGCCGCGTGGCTCGTCGGTCGCTGCGTCAGCTACGCCGCGGACGTCGCCTACTTCCCGATCATCGACCTCGTGCACGACGCCTTCTCGATCGAGGAGGGCGACTCCGCCGAGGTCGTCCTCGGGAAGCTCACGGCGGGGGTCGCCGAGCTCGACCTCGACGAGGAGGGGCTCTCGTTCGTCCACCACCTGCTGGGCGTCGAGGTCGAGGCCGTCGCCGAGATGGACCCCCAGCTGCGCAAGGCGCGCACGTTCGAGGCGCTCCGGGACGTCCTCGTCGCCCTCGCGGGGCGCCAGCCGACCGTGATCACGCTCGAGGACCTCCACTGGGTCGACCGCGTCTCGACCGAGTTCCTCTCGTACCTGATCGAGACGGTGACCGAGCAGCCGATCCTGCTGCTCCTCACGCACCGGCCCGACTGGGATGCGCCGTTCGGCTCACGGCCCAATTTCACGCAGATCGCGCTCGCGAGCCTGAACGAGGAGGACAGCGCGCGCGTCGCCGAGGCGGCGGCCGGCAACGCGAAGCTGCCGCCGGAGCTGGGTGCGCTCATCCACCGCAAGACGGAGGGCAATCCGTTCTTCGTCGAGGAGGTGGTGAAGTCGCTCGTGGAGATGGGCGCGCTCCAGCCCGTGGACGAGGGCGCCCGCTACGAGCTCGCGCGGCCGCTCCAGGACGTGTTCGTGCCGGACACCGTGCAGGACGTGATCATGGCGCGCCTCGACCGGCTCGACGAAGACCCGAAGCGGGCCCTCCAGACGGCCGCGGTGATCGGCCGCGAGTTCACGGTGCGGCTGCTCGAGCGGACGGCGAACCTCGGCGAGGAGGGGGACGGCACGATCGACGAGCTGAAGGCCGTGGCGCTGATCCACGAGCGCTCGCTCTACCCGGAGCTCGCGTACATGTTCCGGCACGCGCTCACGCACGACGTCGCGTACAACAGCCTCCTCGTCCAGCACCGGAAGGGGCTGCACCAGGCCGTCGGCCGCGCGATCGAGGAGGTCTACGCCGACCGGCTCGCCGACAACTACGAGACGCTCGCCTACCACTACGAGCAGGCGCAGGAGTGGGACAAGGCGGTGCTGCACCTCGTGCGGTCGGGCGAGAAGGCGCTTGCCGCCTCGGCTCCGTCGCAGGCGCTCCGCTTCTTCGAGCGCGCCGTCGTCGGCGCGGACGCGCTGGGCGACGCGGCCGACCGTGCCGTCCTCGTCGACCTCCATCGCGGCCGGGGCGAGGCGCTCACGTTCGCCAATCGCTGGGAGGAGAGCGCGCGCGCCTACGACGCGATGGCCGAGGTGGCGCGCGAGACGGACGACCTCGCCGCAGAGGGCGGTGCGCTCGTGGGGGCGTCGAACGCGCTCTTCCTCGGGCATCGCTTCGAGGAGGCGCTCGACTACGCGGCGCGCGCCCGCGAGCTCTCGGAGGCGGCGGCCGCCCCGGCGCTCCTGGCCGGCAGCCTCATCTTCACCGAGGCGGTGAAGGCGGTCACGGGCGAGCTCGACGCGGCGCGGGACGGGCTGCACCGCGCGGTCGAGGCGGCGACGAAGGGCGAGGCGCCGGCACTGGCGGGCATCGCCCACGTGTGGTCGGGCTTCCTCGAGCACTGGCAGGGCCGCGAGGAGCGGGCGCTCGAGGCGTGGGCGGCCGGGCGGGAGCTCGGCGAGCGGCACGGGCTGCCGGCCGTGATGCTCTGGATCCTCTGGAACCAGGGGCTCGCCCAGATCGGCTGCGGCCGCTACCACGAGGCGCACGAGGTGCTCCAGGAGCACCTCGAGCTGACGAAGCGACTCGGCGACACCGTCTTCCGCTGCCGCGCGCTGAACACGCTCGGCTGGCTCTTCATGGATCTCTGCAACTGGGAGCTCGCCGTCGAGCACAACCTGCTCGGAGCCGAGGAGTCGCGGCGGATCGGCGACCCCGAGATCGTCCGCAACGCCGAGCTCAACCTCGCGGACTGCATGCTCGCGCTCGGCGACCTCGACGAGGCCGACCGGCTCCTCCGTGGGGTCGAGCACGACACGGCGCAGGAGGGCGCCTGGGGTGAGGAGTGGATGAAGTGGCGCTACCGCCAGCACCTGCACGCCAGCCTGGGCGAGCTCCGCCTGCGGCAGGGAGAGCTCGCGGCCGCGCGCGACTACGCGGACCGTTGCATCGCGGCCGCCGAGCAGAGCGGCTCGCTCCGCAACGTGACGAAGGGCCGGCGGCTTCGTGCCGCGGTCTCACTCGCCGAGGGGGATGCCGCCGCGGCCGCGGAGGACGTCGAGGTCGCGCTCGACGCGGCACGCGAGGTCGGGAACCCGGCGCAGCTGCGCGAGACGCTGGCGGTGCTCGGCGCCGTCCGCGAGGCGCAGGGGCGGCGCGACGAGGCCGCGGAGGCCTACGACGACGCGCTGCGGACGGCCGAGGCGGTGGCAGAGGGCCTGGCCGAGACCGCCTGGCGGGCGGTCCTGCTCGACTCCGCGCAGGTGGCGGCGCTGAGGCGGTCGCGCGACGCCGTCGCGACGCGCTAGTGCCGCGGTTCGACCTCGCCTGCGTGGGCGAGCTGATGGTGGACGTCCACGTCGGCGTGCCGTTGCCGCCCCCCGGCGGCCGCGCCCACGGCGCCATCACGCTCCTCCCCGGCGGCTCGGCCGTCACGGCCGCGCTGGCCGCGCGCCGCGCCGGCGGCACCGTCCTGGTCGTGGGGCGCGTGGGCGACGACGCCGGGGGCCGACT
>DASUOK010000278.1:0-6193 GCA_036276675.1 Gaiellaceae bacterium
TCGAGACCGGACTCGATCGAGATACCGGTGACGCGACTGTTGGCGGCGTCGAAGGTGCCCGTCGCGCCGTTCCCGGCGATGAGGCACGAGGCCGTCGAGAGCCGCCAGCCGGCCGGCACGGTCTCGGTCACCGTCTCGGTCGAGTTGCCGACGAGGGTGCTGATCGGGCCGGTCTGGCCGGAGCCGACGATCGTGTAGGAGGAGCTCGTGCCGGCGGGCACGGGGGTCACGGCGAACGGGAAGCTGGTCGTCGTGTCGGCACCCGCGTCCTTGACGATCACGAGGTAACCGCTGCCCGGGTTCGCGATGCAGTCGAACGGGTTGTTGTTGCCGCCGTTCCCCGCAGACGGGTACGAGCAGACGTTCACCAGCACCGCGTTCGCGATCAGGAGCTTCGGGATGTTGATCTGGAGCGTCACGTCGTCGGGTGAGTTCGAGCCCGCCGGCGCGAAGGGATCGGTGTCGGTGATGAGGTTCCCTGCGCGGTCGAGGCCGCCGGAGCCGATCGTCCCCGCCTGGATGCCGGTCGCCAGCAGCGGCGTCGGCTGGGAGCAGCGGTCGTCACGAGCGTCCGTGCACGAGAAGAGGAACGGCGAGTCCGCCGTCAGCGTCGCCTGCGCAGGGTTCGCATCGGGATTCCCGATCCGTGCACACGCGGCGTAGTCGACGTTGCCGTCGCCGTCCGAATCGAACAGGGCACAGGCGTCGCCCGTCTGTCCCACACCCGTCCAGAGCGAGGTCGAGTCCCAGCTCCAGAAGAGCTTGTAGTAGGCCGGATCGTCGTCGTCACGGCCCATCTGCGAGAGGTCGTTCTGGTCCGCGTTGACGTCGTTGACGCCCTGCTGGTCGGGGACGGCGAAGAAGCTCGACGGGATCGCCGCCGAGGCGGCGCCGGCGTTCGCCAGCAGCGCCAGCGCCGCGACGAGAGCAACGGCGAGCGCGACCATCAGCCCGCCGGCGGATCGATTCGGCCGGAGCGCGCCCACCGCGCCCGACTCGGCGCGACCGGGCACTCGGCGCGGCTCGTTGCTGGATGACCGCAGATCGTTCACCGTGATGACACTCCTCTTCGAGCCGCGCGGGACGCACGGCGGACGCCTTGAGCTACTGCTCTCATCGTGGTGAGGCCTCCTCCGGCGGCGCCTACCCGGAGGTGCTGTTGCCTCGCCCGTTCGGGTGGGACACCTCCGCGGTGCCCGGCCGAGCAACAGAGCACACGAAGGAAGCGCCACTACTCCTTCCGCCGGGGCGAACTACCCGATCGGGCCTGACGGCTTCGGAGCTCGTGTCGGATACTCGATCGGAGCCCGCCGATGAAGCTCCTGATCAGCCACCCGGAACTCGCGCCAGCCCTCGTGGGCGCGCTGAACGCGACCGACTGCCTGGCGGCCCGCACGGCGCCCGACACCGTCGAGGTGTTCGTCCCCTGGCTCACGGACGACGGCGACATCGGACACGCGGCGTCGGAGCTGCTGTTCTTCGTCAAGGCGTGGGCGTCGGAGCACCCGGAGTTCCGGGCGACGCTGCTCGACAGCCTCTAGCGCTCGGGGCTCGGCGTCGACGAGGACGCGAGGTCGTGCTCGTAGGCGTAGCGGAGGGCCTCGGTCCGGCTCTTGATCCCCAGCTTGCGGTAGATGTTGCGCAGGTGGAACTTGACCGTCTGCTCGCTCAGCCAGAGCCGGGCGGCGATCTGCTTGTTCGTGTACCCGTTGGCCAGCTCGGCGAGGACGGCCATCTCCTTCTCCGACAGGCCGGTGACGCGCTTCGGCGACGCGGAGCCGTCGGGCGCGGCGAGCGCCCGGTGGATGACGCTCTCGTCGACGATCTGGCGGATCGTGGCCGGCAGGTCGAACGGGTTGACGGACTTGAGGATGTACGCGCGCGCGCCGCGCCGGAAGGCGGACTCGATCACCTGCGGATCCTCGACCGCAGACAGCATCGCCACCTTCACGTGCGGGTGGTGCTCGGCGACCGCCTCGAGGCAGCCGAGCCCGTCGAGCCCCGGCAGCTGCACGTCGAGCAGCACGACGTCGGCCTCGACCCTCGCGAGCAGCGGCAGCAGGTCGTGGCCGTTGCCGACCTCGCCGACGAGGTCGACGTCCTCCGCCTCGTCGAAGACGAGCTTGACCGCATCGCGCATCAGTCCGTGGTCCTCGGCGAGGACCACCCGAATCGATCCCATCGAGCCGCAGCCTCCCTTGCCGCATCCGCCCCGCCGCTGGGGCGTGTCCTGATCCTTAGCGATTCCGCGCCTTCCTACACCCCTCGGATGGGGGCTTTGTCGCCCCGGAGCCCGCGCCCTCCCCGGAATGCCGTCGGGGGAGAGGCCGTGCCGCCGCGGCCTCTCCCCCGTGTTCCCCCACGCTCGATAGATGCACGAGCGCGGCGCCTGATACGTCCTGCTCTACGCGACGGCCGCCGCCGTGTCGGAGAGGAGGCCGTTCCGCTGCGCCCACCGGCTCGCCTCGGTCCGGTTCGCCACGTCGAGCTTGCGGTAGATGTTGGAGAGGTGGAACTTGACTGTCTGCTCCGTCACCCACAGCAGCCGGGCGACGCGGCCGTTCGAGTAGCCCTCGGAGACCAGCTGGAGGATCTCCCGCTCGCGCTTCGTCAAGCCGGCGTCGGCCGCAGCCTCGCGTCCGTCGCCCGGCGGCGCCTCGCGCACGGTGTGGGCGAGGAAGATGGACGGCGCGAAGGCCTGGCGGACGGCGAGCGCGACGTCGTCGGGCCGCGCGGCCTGCGAGATCGCGACGCTGGCACCGGCGTCGAACGCCGCGTCGATGCCGGCCCCGTCGGCGGTGTTCACGAGCACGACCGTCTTCAGGCCGGGAGCGAGCTGCCGGGCCGAGCGGATGCAGTCGACCTCCTCCCCACCGTGGAGGCCGACGAGGAGCAGATCGGGCTGCTCGTCGCGGACGGCGTCGAGCGCGTCACGTGCACACGTGCACTTGGAAACGGTGCCGACGCCGACGCCGTCGAGCAGGCGCTCGAGGCTCTCGAGCAGGATCGGCTGGCGGTCCAGCAGGACCGCGGAGCGGGTGTCGTCGTTCCGCGACGGTGTGCGAGCGACGAGACGGTCGTCCAGCAAGGTCGTCATGGTCTGCGGCTCTCCCTGTTCGGCGGCTGCGCGTGTTCGCGCCGTTCGAGAGAGAGGAGCGGCGAGCGGCCGTCCTGATACACGGCCCTGCAGGACGCGGCTAGAAGTCGAAGACGATCCCGACCTCGCGGTCGGGCCCATGGCCGCCGCCGGCCAGCAACGCCGCGGCGGCGGCGCGTGCGCTCGAGTGCCTGTCGCGCGTCATCGCCGCCGCGATCTCGCCGGCGAGCTTCGGCGCGGCGAACGAGGTGCCGCTCCAGCGCGCCCAGCGCTTGAACGTCTGCGGCAAGCGGCCGTCGATCGACGCCTGGTGACCGCTCTCGTCGAACTCGAGGAACGTGCTGAGGACGTCCACGCCGCGCGTCGCCGCGTCCACCCACCACCCGAAGTTGGAGAAGCCCGCGCGCCCGCGGTGGTCGTCCAGCGCGGCGACGCCGAGCACCCGTTTGTGCGCTGCCGGCCAGTGCGGCCGGTGCGTCGAGTCGTTCCCGGCCGCCGCGACGACGACAGAGGTCGGCGCCACCTGGCGCAGCGCCTCCGCGATCGCGAGCGGCGGCTCGTTGTCGTAGCTGTAGCAGCCGAGTGACAGGTTGATCACGTCCGCATCGGCGTGCTCCACGATCGCCCGCGCGACGTCCAGCTCCGAGCCGTAGCCCTCGGTGTCGAGCACCTTCGCGATCTCGATCGTCGCGCTCGGCGCCCGCTGGAGGACGACCCCCGCGATGAACGTCCCGTGCCCCGCCTCGTCGTCGAGCCAGCCGTTCTGCGGCTGCACGTCGGCCTCCTCGAGCGTGTCGGCCGGCGCGTCCGTGCGCTCGTCGAGCCACGGGTGGAGGCGCGGCGTGAAGCCCGTGTCGATCACCGCGACGCGCACGCCCTTGCCGTCGCCGTCCGCGAACTCGAGCTCCTCGCCGGCCGCCTCGGCGAAGCAGGCGGGGCCGCCCTGGACGAACGGCACGCCGGAGAGAACGTGGTTCGGAGCCAGCCGGAACGGGACGTCGCGCTCGACGCCGCGGAGGCGCCGGAGCTCCCGTGGGAGGTCGACGGCGGGGTCGAGCTCGAAGCGGACGAGCCGCTCCTCCAGCGCGGGCGGCGTCTCCTGCTCGGTGCCGCCGAGCGCCGCGAGGGGCCTCCGCAGCTTCGCGAGGTCGGCGCGCGCGACGAGCACCTCCCCCGGCCGGTGCAGGTGCGCGTGCTCGCCCTCGACGAGCGCCACATCGGCCCGTTCCCGGAGTCGCGTCGTCCGGTGGAGGCGGATCACCTCCCGCGGATCCGGCGGCTGTCGGTCACGTGCCACCGGCCGATCGTATGTGACGCGAAAACGAAAGGTGTATCTACGGACGGCCCAGCCGCTCTGTATCCCGTGAGCGTTCTGTGTGAGCGACGGCCGCGTGTTCTACGCTCGGGCGCAATGCCATCCGCACCGGCTCGCCGCAACGGGGCCGTCGAGGACGCGGAGCGGGCGATCGAGCTCGCGCCCGACTCGCCTCGGCGCGCGCGCGTGCTCGCGGCCTCCGTCTTGCGCGCCGCAGAGGCGGACGGCGACACCGAGGCCGTGGCGGTGGCGGAGCGGGCGCTCGGCCTGGCCGCCCTGGGGCTGCGCGAAGGCGAGACCGCCGTCCTGCACCTGCGGCGCGCGGTGCGGATCGCCGCCCGGGCGCAGCTGACCGTCCGAGCCGCCGAAGCGCGCATGAGCCTCGGGCGCGCCCTGCTCTACACCGGCGACTCGCGCGGCGCGTTCCGGCAGATCGACTTCGCGAGCGCGTCGCTTTCCGGGATCGACGGCGCGCGGCTCGAGCTGCAGCGGGCGATCCTGCTCCACCACCACCACCGCCTCGACGAGGCGCTGGACGGCTACCGCCGCTCCCTCACCGTCTTCCGCCGCCACGGCGACCGCCTCTGGGAGGCACGGGCGCTCAACAATCGCGGCCTGATCCACGCCTACCGCGGCTCGCTCGCAGCGGCGGAGCACGACCTCGCCGCCGCCGCGGCGATCTACACGGAGCTCGAGCTCGAGCTGGCGCTCGCAGAGGTCGAGCACAACCTCGGGTGGGTGGCCGCGCGACGAGGCGACGTGCCCACGGCGCTCGCTCTCTACGACCGCTCCGAGGAGCGGCGGCGCGCACAGGGAGTGCCGATCGCCTACGGCCAGAGCGACCGCTGCGAGCTGCTCCTCGGCGTGCGGCTCGTCGACGAGGCGCGGCAGGCGGCCGAACGGGCGGTGACCACTCTCGCGCGCGGCACGATGGCGCTGGAGACGGCCGAGGCCCGGCTGATGCTCGCCGAGGCGGCCCTCGTCGAGGGCGACCTGCCGACGGCGCGGCGGGAGGCCGAGACCGCGGCGCGTGCGTTCGCGAGCCAGCGCCGGCCACGCGGGGCGGCGCTGGCGCGCTACGCGGCGCTGCGTGCGGCCTTCGCCGAGGAGGGCCCGTCGGACGAGCGGCGGCGCGCAGCACGGCGGGCGGCCCTGGCGCTCGCAGACGCCGGCTGGACGGCGGCGGCGCTCGACGCGCGCCTGCTGAGCGCCCGCATCGCGCTCGCTCTCGGCCACACGCGCGCCGCCCGGCAGGCTCTCGCCCAGGTACAGGTGGGCGCCCGCGAACCGGTCGATCTACGCGTACGCGCGAAGTACGCGAACGCGCTGCTCGCCCTCGCCGACGGCAACCGCCGCCGCGCCTACGCGGCGCTGCGCTCCGGCGTCCGTCTGCTCGACGACTACCGGGTTGCGCTCGGTGCGACCGAGCTGCGGGCGCACGTCGGCGGCCACGCGGAGGAGCTGGCGCGACTCGGCCTCCGGCTGGCCGTCGGGGACGGCGATCCGCGCCGGGCCCTCACCTGGCTGGAGGAGTGTCGCGCCGGCGCACTCGGGCTGAGGCCGGTACGGCCGCCGGACAACGAGGCTCTCGCGAGCGATCTCGCCGAGCTGCGCCGCGTCGTCGCCGAGACGCAGGAGGGCGCACTCGCGGGGCGCGACGTCCGCGGTCTCCGGCGCGAGCAGGTCGCGCTGGAGGAGTCGATCCGCCGCCGGACGCGCAGCGCGCCCGGCGGGATCCGCACGTCGACACCGCGGCCGGAGTCGAGGCTCGAGTCGCTGCT
>DASUOK010000279.1:0-6737 GCA_036276675.1 Gaiellaceae bacterium
GAAGCGCTCGAGGTCGGGCAGGATCAGCAGGTCGGCCGCGTAGCCGGGGGCGATCGCACCCAGGTCGGCGAGGCGGTGCCAGAGCGCCGGGTGGTGCGACGCCATCGTCAGCGCATCGGCCGGCGAGACGCCGAGCGCGACGGCGTCGCGCACGATCGCGTTGACGTGCCCATCCGCGGCGATGTGCTCGGGCTCGCGGTCGTCCGTGCAGAACGCCATGCGCCCCGGGCCGAACTCGGCGACCAGCGGGACGAGCGCGCGCAGGTTGCGGGCCGCGGAGGCCTCGCGGATCAGGAGCCACATCCCGGCGCGCAGCCGCTCGCGGCCCTCCTCGGCCGTGAAGGCCTCGTGGTCGGAGCGGATCCCGGCGGCGGCGTAGGCCTGGAGCTCTCGCCCCAGGACGCCGGGCGCGTGGCCGTCCACGTGCGCAGCGTCCGCGACCGCGAGCTTCGCCAGCTCCTCGGCATCGCCCGCGATCACGCCCGGGAAGTTCATCATCTCGGCGAGCCCGATCACGCGCCGGCGGCGCAGGAGGCTGGCGAGGTCGCCGGTCGTGAAGGGCCGGCGCGGCGACTCGAAGGACGACGCCGGCACGCACGAGGAGGCGGTGAAGAAGACGTCGAGCGGCAGGAACTCGCAGACGTCGACGAGCCAGTGGACGCCGTCGGTGCCGAGCACGTTCGCGATCTCGTGCGGGTCGGCCACGACGGTCGTCGTCCCGAGTGGCAGGACGAGGCGCGCGAACTCCGAGACGAGCAGCTTCGACGTCTCCAGGTGCACGTGGGCGTCGATCAGCCCCGGCGTGACGTAGGCCCCGCCCGCGTCCAGCACCTCGTCGCCCTCGTAGCGGCCGAGGCCGGCGACGACGCCGTCGCACACCGCGACGTCGCACTCGAGCCACTCGCGGGTGAAGACGGACAGCACCCGCCCGCCGCGCACGACGAGGTCGGCCGGCTCGTCCCCGCGCGCGACCGCCAGGCGGCGCGCCAGATCACCCTTCCGCGGCATCGAACCTTTCGCGCTCACGTCGATACCGAAGTATGAGCATGAACGCACAGCTGCTGGTGGGCTACGCCGCTCTCTGGATCGTGCTGGTGAAGGCGCTGTTCGTCCGGGCCCGGGTGATCCCGCCGGAGTGCCATCGCTGCGGCCGGCACCTGGAGCGGCGGGAGCTCGGCGGCGTCATCTGCAACTGTCACTCGTAGATCTCGAGCGGCAGGCGTGAGAGCGGCTCGCCGCCCGACTCGGTGACGAGCCAGGTGTCCTGCATGTAGAGGCAGGTCCGGCCGTCGTTCCCGATCGCGTGCGGGTGCATGGAGAAGACCATGCCCGCCGCGAGCGGCGTCTCCACGCCCTCCCCGATCTTCGGGTGCTCGATCATCGTCATCCCGATCGAGTGGCCGGTGACGTGACCGAGCTGCCAGCCGCGCTCCGTGAACCCCTTCGAGACGGCGCGGTGGACGTCGTGCGCCGTCGCGCCAGGCCGCATCTCCGTGCGGGCGGCGGCGTGGTACTCCCGGTAGGCCTCCAGCATCCGCCGCGTCTCCGCATCGGCGGCGCCGATCGCGCGCGACACCTCGACCCAGTGCATGCCGGGGCCGGCGATCTCGAGCGAGGGCAGGACGAAGTCGCCGAGCACCGTCTCCGAGCGGGCGATCCCGAACTCCGGGCCGACGAGCACCATGTTCATCGTCAGCCGGCCGCACCCCCGCTCGACGAAGAGCTCCTCCGCGGGCGCCATCACCTCGGCGGCCGTGCGGCCCGGTGCGTACGCGCCGTGGAAGGCCTCGAAGCCGTCCTCGTTGATGCGCACGCTGTCGCGCACCGACTCGAGCTCCGCCTCGCTCTTGACGGCGCGCGCGAGGTCGTACTCGGCGTCGAACGGCACGAGGTCGAGCGACTCGAGCGCCCGGTAGTCGCGCACCGTCATCACGTAGTCGAGGCCGTAGACGCCGACGCGACGCCAGCCGCTGGAGCGGGCGAGCTCGGCGATGTACGAGCCGGGGAGGTCGTGGAAGACCTGTTCGAGCTGGGCGGTCCCGTGCTCGCCGACGTAGCGCGCCTCGGTGGGGAAGACGATCCGCGGCTCGCCGTCCGCCGGCACGACCACGTAGGCGTACCGGTGCACGATCTGGAAGCCGGACAGGTAGGTGACGGAGCCCTCGAAGCCGGAGTACTCGCTCCCGGAGACGATCAGCGCGTCGAGGTCGTGCTCGGCCATCGCGGCCCGGACGTTCGCGTAACGGCGGCTCAGCTCTGCGTCCACGACGCCTCCATTCCCTTGATGAGGGCCACAACGGCCTCGTTGAGCGGCGTCGCCACGTCGTGCTCGCGCCCGAAGCGAACGATGCCGCCGTTCAGGTAGTCGACCTCCGTCTGGCGCCGCGCCTCCACGTCCTGCAGCATGCTCGCCTTGTGGCCGTAGGCCACCTCGGGTCGCGCGGCATGGTCGATCAGCTCCTCCGGATCGGCGTCCAGCACGATCCCCTGCGCGGCCGCGACCGCCTTCCCCTCGTCGACGAGCGCGCTCACGAGCGCGCGCAGCGACGGCAGCTCGCAGACCCGGCCGTGGGTCAGCCCCGTCAAGGCGCCGACGGGGTTCGTCGAGGCGTTGAAGATGACCTTGCGCCACTGGGCGCCGCGCGCGTCGGCGACGGCGTGCGTCGGCATGCCGCCCTGCGTGCACGCCTCCGCGAGGCGCTCGATCTGGGCGGCCGGAGCCGGGCTCGGCTCGAACGGGCCCAGCGTCGTGTCGCCCTTGACGTCCCACTGCACGAGGCCGGGCTCGAGGATCTTGCCCGCCGGGAAGGTGGTGCCGCGGATCACCCGCTCGACGTGCGCGGCGATCGTCTCCTCGTTGCCGACGCCGTTCTGGACGGAGGCGACGCAGCCGTCGCGAAACGCGTGCGCGGTCGCCGCGACCGCGGCCTCGGTGTGCATCGCCTTCGTCGCGACGAGGCCGAAGTCGCACGGCGGCAGCAGCGCCGCGTCGCTCGTCGCCTGGATCCCGCGCGCGTGCACCTCCCCCGCCCCCGTCAGCCGCAGCCCGCCGGCGTTGATCGCGTCCACGTGCGCCTGCGCGAGGTCGTAGGCCCACACGTCGACCTCCTCCGCCTGCGCGAGGGCCGCCGCGAACAGGCTCCCGACGGCACCGCATCCCACCACGCACACCCTCATGCCGTCCTCCTCCTCCTGATCGTCGGCTCCCGGCCGCCCGTCAGGCCCGCGGGCCGGAGCACGAGCACGAGCGCCATCAACGCACCGACCGCCACGAGCCGCGTGCCGGTCGGGACGTCCAGCGTGAAGCCGATGTCGACGCCCTCCTCCGCCCGGGCCAGGAAGGAGTCGAGCCCGCTCACCGCGAGCGCGCCGACGACGGCGCCCCACAGGCTGGTGACGCCGCCGATCACCAGCATGGCGAGCGTCACGAAGGTGAGCTCGAGGTAGACCTGCTCGGTCGTGATCGAGCCGAGCATGTGCACGAGCAGGCCGCCGGCGAAGCCCGCGAGGGCGCCGGAGAGGGTGAACGCCCACAGTCGCTGCCGGTGCACCGAGATGCCCGCGGCCTGGGCGGCGGCGTGGTCCTCGCGCGTCGCGCGGAGCATCCGCCCGAGCCGGCTGCGCCCGTAGGCGTAGGCGACCGCGATCACCGCGAGCGCGCCCAGCGTGGCCTGCAGCGGGCCGGTCGTCTCCGGCACGAGCGAGAGCGTCGTCGCGCCGGGGCCGATGCTCGTCCACTCGCGCAGCACGTTGTGGGTGATCTCGAGCACGGCGAAGGTGGCGATGCCGGCGGCGAGCCCCGAGAGCCGCATCAGCGGCAGCCCGACGAGGAAGGCGAAGACGCCGCCCACCCCGGCCGCGAGCAGGAGCGACGTGAGGTTCCCGAGCTCGTGGTCGCGCAGGATCGGGAAGAGATCCCGCAGCACGAACGTCTTCGACTCCAGCGGCACCGTCAACACACCCGCCGCGAACGCCCCCACCGCGACGAAGCTGATCTGCCCGAACGACAGCACGCCCGAGTTGCCGACGAACACGAAGATCGCGACGACGATCGCGACGGAGACGAGCGCGTCGAGGAACGAGATCTCCCACGAGCGGGACACCTGCGTCGACGCGAGCCCCACGGCCACCACGAGGGCAGCCGGCGCCAGGAGCGGCAAGAGCTCGTCGAGGCGCCTCATACCCGTTCCACCACCGCCGTGCGGCCGCCGGGGGCGAACAGCCCGCCGGGCCGCAGCAGCAGCACGAGGATCACGAGCGCGAAGACCGCGGACGGCAGGAACACCGTCTTGTCGGTGGGCAGGGCGCCGTTGATCACGCCGGTCGCGAAGCCGATCGCGAAGCCGCCGAGGGTCGCCGTCCAGAGCCGGTCGAGGCCGCCGACGACGACGCCGACCAGCACGACGATCGTCTCCTTCAGCGCGAAGTCGGGCGCCACGAGGGGCGACTGCACGGTGAGGATCACCGCCACGATCCCGGCGAGCAGGCCCGAGAGGATCACGGCGAGACCGATCACGCGGTCGGCGCGGACGCCCAGCAGCCGGGCGGTCGTGAAGTCGGCGGCCGCGGCGCGCATGTGCAGCCCCATCGTCGTCCGCGCGAGCAGCAGCGCGAGCAGGCCGAGCGCGATGGCCGCCACGACGATCGCCGCGAGCGTCACGCGCCGGACGTCGACGCCGCCGATCGAGACGGCCTGGTTCAGCGACCCGATCGGCGACGCCGCCTCGCCGATCGTGCCGTCACGGATGTCGAGGATGAGCGCGATGCTCTGGAGCAGGAACGCGACCGCGAACGTGGTGACGAGCATCACCGCCGGGGACTGGGTGCGCAGCGGCCGGAACACCGTCCGCTCGAGCACGATCGAGAGCGCGAGCACGACGGCGAAGCACGCGGCGATGCTCGCCGCCCCCGGCCAGGCCGAGGTCCAGGCGAGCGTGTAGGCGCCCGCCATCACGAGCTGCCCGTAGGCGAAGTTGACCAGCCGCAGCACGCCGAAGACGAGCCCGATGCCGACCGCCATCAGCGCGTAGACGGCGCCGAGCCCGACGGCGTCGACGAGGGTCTGCGCGTTGACGGCCGCGACGAGCATCAGGCCAGGTAGGCGGCGATCATGCGGTCGGTGTCCCCCGCCTCGGCGGGGCTGAGCGTCATCCGCAGCTCGCCGTTCCCGAGGACGTAGGTGCGGTCGGCGAAGGCGACGGTGCGCTGCGCGCGCTGCTCCACGAGCAGCACGGTGACGCCGCGCTCGCGGATGGCGGCGAGCGCCTCGAAGACGAGATCGACGAGCGCCGGTGCGAGGCCGAGCGACGGCTCGTCGAGCAGGAGCACGTCGGGCTCCGCGACGAGCGCGCGCCCGATCGCGAGCTGCTGCTGCTGCCCTCCCGACAGCGCGCCGGCAGGGCGGTCGCGCATCTCTGCCAGCACGGGGAAGAGCTCGTACACGCCGTCGAGGGGGGCCGCGACGCCGTTCCCGCGTCGCGCGGCGAGCCCGAGGCGGAGGTTCTCCTCCACCGAGAACGCGCCGAAGATCCGCCGTCCCTCCGGGACGAGCGCGATCCCGGAGCGCGCGATCTGCTCCGGCGACCGGCCCCGCAACGACCTGCCCGCCAGCCGCACGTCGCCCGCCGCCGGGGGAACGAGGCCGACGATCGCGTGCAACGTCGTCGACTTGCCGGCGCCGTTGGGCCCGATCAGGCCGACGATCTCGCCCGCGGCGACCTCGAGCGACAGGCCGCGGATCGCCGGGACGCGGCCGTAGACGACGTCGAGGCCGTCGACGACGAGGAGCGGCGCGTCGGTCACACGGCCACCGCGCTCTCGCCGAGGTAGGCCGCGGTGACGTCGAGGTTCGCGCGGATCTCCGCCGGCGTGCCCTCCGCGAGGGTGCGACCCTGATCGAGCACCTGCAGCCGGTCGCAGACCTCCATCACGAGCGCCATGTTGTGGTCGATCAGCAGCACGCCGGCGCCGTGCTCGTCCCGCACCGACCGCACGGCCTCGGCGAACTCGGGCACCTCGGCCTCGGGCAGGCCGGCCGCCGGCTCGTCGAGGAGGACGAAGCGCGGCTCGGTCGCGAGCGCCCGGGCGACGCCGAGCCGGCGCTCGTCGCCGTGTGCGAGCGTCCCTGCCGGCCGTTCGGCGTAGGCGGACAGGCCGAGCAGCACGAGCAACTCCTCCGCCCGTCGCCGCGCCGCGGCCGGCCGCGTGCCGACGCCGAGCGCCGCCACCTCGACGTTCTCCCGCACGCTGAGGCCCCGAAAGGAGCGGCTGTGCTGGAACGTCCGCGCGATCCCGGCGCGTCCCCGGCGATGAGCGCGCCACCGGGTGACGTCACGGCCCTCCAGCACGACCGTCCCTGTCGTGGGCACGTCGAACCCGGAGAGGACGTTGACGAGGGTCGACTTGCCCGCCCCGTTCGGCCCGATCAGGCCGACGACCTCGTGTCGGTGCAGCTCGAGCGTCACGTCCCGGAGCGCCTCGACGCCGGCGAACGCGCGCGACACGGAGGAGGCCCGCAGCGTGCCGGGCCCCTCCGTGTCGGTCATCTGCGCCTCGGTCAATTCCCGAGGTCGACCACGACCTCCGCCGTGACGGGCCCGACGTAGCTCGCCTCGTTGTTGTCGATCTTCACGACGCGGTACTCGCGCCCGAACACCGAGTGCAGGTCCTCGGAGAAGTTGACGTTCCCCGAGATCGTCTCGACGTCGTCGAACTGCTCCATCTCGTCTGCGAGCGCC
>DASUOK010000280.1:0-5548 GCA_036276675.1 Gaiellaceae bacterium
CCGGCTCGCCTCCCGGGCTGGTACTGGGACTGGCGCGCCTGGCGGCTCGCTCTCGCGCAGCCCTAGAGCCGCGGTTTAGGGTCGTGCATCGCCGGACGGCCCCTGATCCGCCTGCTCGTTCTCGCCTTCCTCGTGCTCGCCGCGGCGGCCTGCCACGAGGACGAGCCGAACGCGCCGGAACCGGCGGCGCAGCAGTTCCGCTCGCGCCCCGACCTGCGGCCGCCGCCCGTTGAGATCGCGGAGCAGTCGCGGGGAGCCGCCCCGGGCTACGTCTTCCTCGCCCCGAAGCGCGAGGTCGCCCAGGCGGGGCCGCTGATCCTCGACGACGAGGGTGAGGTGGTCTGGTTCCGGCCGCTCGACACGCACGGCGTCACCGACTTCCGCGTGCAGCGCTACGACGGCCGGCCGGTGCTGACCTGGTGGCGCGGGCAATCGGAGCGCGGGATCGGCGACGGCCACTTCGTCATCCTCGACGACGCCTATCGCGAGATCGCGACCGTGAGCGCCGGGAACGGCCTCACCGGTGACATCCACGAGTTCCTGATCACCGACCGCGACACTGCGCTGATCCTCGTCTACCACCGCGTCCCGCGGGATCTCCGACCGCTCGGAGGGCCGGCGCGGGGAGAGATCTGGGACAACATCGTCCAGGAGCTCGACATCGCCACGGGCCGCGTGCTCTTCGAGTGGCACAGCCTCGATCACGTCGCTCCGGCGGAGTCGTACGCCCCCGTGCCGGACCCGGAGAAGGGCGAGGAGGCGGACGCCTACGACTACTTCCACGTCAATTCGGTCGACGTCGACGACGACGGCGACCTGATCGTCTCCGCGCGCAACACGCACGCCGTCTACAAGCTCGACCGCGACACCGGCGAGGTGATCTGGCGGCTCGGTGGCAAGGAGAGCGACTACGCCCTCGGGCCCGGCGTCCGTTTCGCCTGGCAGCACGACGCGCGCCGGCAGCCCGACGACACGCTGACGCTCTTCGACAACGTGGCCGCGGAGGAGGACGAGGGCGGCGCCTCCCGCGTGATCGTGCTCCGGCTCGACGACGAGCCGCGCCGGGCGACGCTCGAGCGCAGCTACCGCCATCCGACCGGCCTGCTCTCGACCACGCAGGGGAACGCGCAGTTCCTTCCGGGCGGGCACGTCTTCGTCGGCTGGGGCTCGCAGCGCTGGTTCACCGAGTTCGACTCCGACGGCGACGTCGCCTTTGACGGCAGCTTCGGCAGCGAGGGCGCCGACTCCTATCGCGCGTACCGCTTCAGGTGGGTCGGCCGGCCCGTCGAGGCGCCCGCCGTCGCCGTCGAGCCGGGGGAGGGCGACGAGCGCTGGGTCGTCCACGTCAGCTGGAACGGAGCGACCGAGGTCGCCCGCTGGCAGGTGCTCGCGGGAGCCGAGGCCAGGCGCCTGCAGCCGCTCGCCGAGCGCGCTCGCACCGGCTTCGAGACGGTCGTGCCGGTCGCGACGGACGCCGCGATGCTCCAGGTGCGGGCGTTGAACGCGCGCGGAGCCGTGCTCGGCACGTCGCGGCCGGTCGACCTGGGCGAGCTCGACTGACGCCCGCTGCCCGTCGGCCAAGGAGCGGGCAGCGTCGCTACTTGACGGTGAGGACGCCCCTCATGCCGGCCGCGGCGTGGCCCGGAAGGGTGCAGAGGTACTTGTACTTGCCGGCCTTGTTGACGGTGACCCGCAGTGTGGCGGCCTTGCCCTTCTGAATCGTCTTGGTCTTCTTGCCGGCGATCTTGAAGTCGTGCGCGAGCATGCCCTTGTTCGTCACCTTGAACACGAGGGTGCCCTTCTTGACCGTCCGCTTCGAGAGCGTGAACCTGAGCTCCGACGGCTTGCCTGCGGTCACGGCGACGTTGGTGGTGAGAGCCTGCTTCGCCGGAGCGGCGAGCGCGCCGACGGCGAGCGTGAGCGCGGTGAGCGCGCCGAGGACGACGGTCGACCCCTTGCCGAGCTTGCTCAACGAATCCCTCCTCTGGTTCGACGCGGTTTGCCTGCGGGCGATCGAGCTCGACTGTAGCAGCGTCGAATCGGCAGAGGCAGGAACGGCCCCGCGAGGCGCGAACCCCCGACGCGTGAAGGAGCAGAGCCAGATCGAGGAGATGCGCGCGGCAGTGCGGGGCGACCGTGAGCGAGCCGAGCAGGCGCGACAGCGCTCGCTCGAGAACGTGCGCACGCTCGTCGAGCACGCGCCCCCGAGCGCGGTGCCGCCACGTGAGCCCCAGCCCGAGCCCCAGCCAGACCCCGAGCCGGCACCGGCGCCCGAGCGCCGCCGCGGGCTGTTCGGTCTCCGCCGGAGGCGCTGAGCCCGCGAGCTACCCTGGCGCGGTGCGACGCTCCGCCCAGCGCTCCGTCGGCCACGTGCGCGGCCGCCTGCAGTCCGGCTGATGGACCGGCGCGAGCGCGAGCGGATCATGCGCCAGGGCGTGGTGCGCCCGGAGACGCCGCGCGAGCGCCGTCAGCGCGCGAACCTGGAGCAGGATCTCGTCGAGCATCCGCTGACCGGCCGCCCGCTGCGGCGGCGCTTCCGGAACTTCACAGCGGATCCCGGCTCGTACCTCGCCTCGCTCGGCGGGCCGCTGCCGTACATGACGCGGCTGCGCGAGATCGCCGCCCGCGTCGAGCGCCACGAGCGGGAGCTGGCCGAGCGCCATCGCGAGCTGGGCGCCGACCCGGCCGGCTGGCGTCGGCACGCGGAGCGGGTCGACTTCAGCGAGGTGAACGAGCTGATCGACGCGCACAACCGCTGGTTTCCGGTGGAGGCGCGGCTGCCGATGGATCCGCGGACCGGCGACTACGTGCTCGTCAACGGAGAGCGCTACTCGAGGCGTCGGCTGGACGCGGAGTGGGTGCTGAGCCGCTTTCCACCCGCCGGAAGCTGAGCGCGAGCGTCACCAGGCAGAGGAGCGCGCCGAGCAGGTACGGGAGCGCATCACCCGCGGCCTCGGCGAGCGCGCCGCCTGCTGCCGGGCCGGCCATGTTCCCGGCCGCCCACGCGGAGTTCATGATCCCGAAGCCGAGCCCCTGCGAGAGCCCGACGACCTCGGCGCGGTCGGAGACCAGAGCCATGCCCGGTGTGTAGAAGCCGCCGAACGCCACGGCCGCGAGCACCACCAGCCCGCTCACGATGAAGGGGTCACGGGCGAAGGCGAACGCGGTGGCCACCAGCACGGAGGCGAGCAACGCCGCCCGGACCGGCAGCAGCCGGCCGCGACGGTCGGAGAAGCGGCCGATGAGCGGGTTGACGACTGTCTCGAAGAGGCCGGCGGCGAGGAAGACGGCCGCGATCGCGAGCGTCCCGAAACCGCCCGCGTCGAGACGGAGCGGCACGAGCACGAAGTTGAGGCCGAAGAGGAGCGCGGGCAGCGTGTTCAGCCAGAGCCCGCCGAGGAAGCGGCGGTCCCGCAGCGCGCGCCCGAGCGCAGCCTCGCCGAGCGACTCCGCGGGGGCAGCCGGGCGGGAGCCGGCGAGGCCCGCCAGCGCCAGAGCCACGACGCCCACGCCGACGAAGCTGACGCGGATGCCGACTGCGTCCGCGGCGGCGCCGAAGGTCGGCCCGACGATGGCGCCGAAGACGGCGGCGCCGAAGGCGAAGCCGAGCAGCTCGCCGCGCCGCGAGCGGGGGGAGGCGACGGTGAGCCAGGCGAGCGCGCCGGCCCACGTCGTCGTGCTCGACGCTCCCTGCACGAAGCGCGCCAGCCCGAGCGCCCAGGCGCCGTCGGCGAGGGCGAACGCGAAGCTCGCGAGCGCGAGCAGGAGAAGCCCGAGCACCACGGCGCGCTTCGGCCCGAAGCGCGCCGCCGCGAGCCCGCCGGGAATGCTGCCGACGAGCGCGCCGGCGCCGAAGGCTGCGACGAGCAGGCCGGCGCCCGTCTTGCCGAGGTCGAACTGCTCGGCGTAGCCGGGCACGAGCGGCGCGAGTGCCCCGAAGAGCATCGCGTCGACGAGCACGATCGTGCTGACGAGGAGCAGCAGCCGGCGCACGTGAGGACGTTACCGTCGCCGACGGGCCGACCTTCGAGGGTTTCGCGCGAAGGGCGGAGCCGCTCCTGCGGCCCCGCCCTTCTGCGCCAATGAATTCAGCGAGCCGGGTGCGCTTTCGTCCTCCGCCCCGACGAACTTTCGGCGTTCCGCCTTGCGGCTTCGACCTACGGCCTACCGGAGTGGACTCGACCTACTCGCGTCCCGTGCTCGCTGCAAGGGGGAACCTATGGGCCTTGTCCGCTCGGGTCAAGGCCGCTCCGAACGCGGCGCCCGCAAATTGCGATCTTTTTCGTTCACCAGGCCGCATTTGCCAGCCACGCCTTAAACGCCGGCCACCGAGCCCGGGAGCGAAGCGACGCTTCAGGGGTCTCAGCGCGATCCGGAATCCGCTCCCGCGGATTCCGGATCCTGCGCCAAAGAAATTCAGCGAGCCGGTGGCGGTTTCGTCCGCTCCTCCGACCGACGTTTCCGCTTCCGCGTACTCGCCTTCCGGTGGAGCCTCGACCTAATCCCGCTCCGTGCTCGCTGCAAGGGGGAAGGTAGGGCCGCCGGCGCAGCGGGTCAAGGGAGCTCCGGCCGAGCCGTACGCAAATTGCGACTTTTTCTTTTCGGACCGACGGAATTGCCGTTCCTGTCCTACGCTCTAGAGAGACCCCGCGGCCGCCACGGTCCTGCTGGGAGGGGGAGGCGGCGGCGAAAGCGCAATCTATGCTGCCCCCGTCGCGCGGGCAAGCCCCCGCGACGGGGGCTTCCGCAAAGAGCGGCTTTCGAGAGGGCTGGACATGGGACGCTTCACGGGCAGGCACGTGGTGGTGACCGGCGGCGGGGTCGGCATCGGCCGCGCGATCGCGGAGCGCCTCGCGGCCGAGGGGGCGACGCTGACGCTGCTGGCGCGAGACCTCGCGCGCCTGCGGAGCGTGGCGGATCGCCTCGGTGCACGCGCCGCCGCCTGCGACATCCGCGACCGCGCTCAGGTCGAGGAGGTCTTCGCCGAGGCCGCCGCGGCGCAGGGGCCGTTCGCCGCGCTCGTCGCCAACAGCGGCATCGGCGGTCCCAACGACGACGGCCCGGGCGACCGCTTCGACGATCTCGTCGGGACGAACCTCGCCGGCACCTACTACTGCGTGCGTGCGCTGCTCCGCCACCTCGCCGCGGGGCCGGCGACACGGCACGTGGTCGTGATCTCCTCCATCCTCGCGCGCATCGCGGTACCGGGCTACACGGGTTACAGCGCGTCGAAGGCCGGGCTGCTCGGGCTCGTTCGCTCGCTCGCGGCCGAGCTCGCCGCCGGGAACGTCCAGGTGAACGCCGTTTGTCCGGGTTGGATCGACACCGACATGGCCTGGCAGGGGCTCGACCTCTATGCGGCAGCGATCGGCGGCACGCGCGAGGACGCCTACCGGGAGGCGATGCGGGAGGTGCCGCTCGGCCGGATGGGGCGGCCGGAGGACGTCGCGGGCACCGTCGCCTGGCTGCTCTCCGACGACGCGCGCGGCGTCACCGGCCAGACGATCGACCAGAACGGCGGCGCCTGGGTCGGCTGAGACTCCGCCAC
>DASUOK010000281.1:0-4859 GCA_036276675.1 Gaiellaceae bacterium
TCCGACCACC
This sequence comes from Gaiellaceae bacterium, assembly GCA_036276675.1. Taxonomy (GTDB): domain Bacteria; phylum Actinomycetota; class Thermoleophilia; order Gaiellales; family Gaiellaceae; genus Gaiellasilicea. The sequence goes on from DASUOK010000281.1 coordinate 11, forward strand.
CGTGGTTCCAGGAGTCCCGCGACCACCCGGACGGGCCGAAGGGCGACTGGTACGTCTGGTCGGACACGCCCGACCCCTATCCCGACGCGCGGATCATCTTCGTCGACACGGAGGTGTCGAACTGGACGTTCGACCCCGCGCGGGGGCAGTACTACTGGCACCGCTTCTTCAGCCACCAGCCGGACCTGAACTACGAGAGCCCGGAGGTGCAGGAGGCGATGCTCGAGGTGCTGCGCTTCTGGCTCGACCTCGGCCTGGACGGGTTCCGCCTCGACGCGGTGCCGTACCTGTTCGAGGAGGAGGGGACGAACTGCGAGAACCTGCCGCGCACGCACGAGTACCTCAAGCGCGTGCGCTCGGAGGTGGACGCCCGCTTCCCCGACACCGTGCTCCTCGCCGAGGCGAACCAGTGGCCGGAGGACGTCGTCGAGTACTTCGGCGCCGGCGAGGGGGACGAATGTCACATGGCGTTCCACTTCCCGGTGATGCCGCGCATGTTCATGGCGCTGCGCCGGGAGGAGGCGCTGCCGATGATCGAGATCCTCGAGCGCACGCCGCCGATCCCCCTCAACGCGCAGTGGGGCCTCTTCCTGCGCAACCACGACGAGCTCACGCTCGAGATGGTCACCGACGACGAGCGCGACTACATGTACGGCGAGTACGCGAAGGACCCGCGGATGAAGCTCAACCTCGGCATCCGCCGGCGCCTGGCGCCGCTCCTCGACAACGGGCGCGACGAGATCGAGCTGATGCACGCGATCCTGTTCTCGCTGCCGGGCGCACCCGTCCTCTACTACGGTGACGAGATCGCCATGGGGGACAATGTCTACCTCGGCGACCGCGACGGGGTGCGGACCCCGATGCAGTGGACGGGCGACCGGAACGGGGGGTTCTCACGCGCAGACTTCGCACAGCTCTACCTGCCACCGCTGATGGACCCGGTGTACGGCTTCGGCGCCGTGAACGTCGAGGCGCAGCTGCGCACGCCCACGTCGCTCCTGCGCTGGATGCGGCGGTTCATCGAGCTCCGCAAGCAGCATCCGGTCTTCGGGCTGGGCGGCTACAGCGTGCTCAGGCCCGAGAACCCGAAGATCTTCGCGCACATCCGCTCCTTCTCGGAGGACATCGTCCTCTGCGTCCACAACCTCGCCCGCTCGGCTCAGGCGGTCGAGCTCGACCTCTCGGCCTTCTCGGGCCGCGTGCCGGTCGAGCTCTTCGGCAACACCGAGTTCCCGAGGATCGGCGAGCTGCCGTACCTGCTGACGCTCGGCCCGCGTGGCTTCTTCTGGTTCCAGCTCAAGGACCCCGCCGATGAGCACTGAGCTCCGCGCGAAGATCGAGGCCGGCGACTTGCACTTCCTGGACGGCCTCGTGCTGCTCGGGACGATCGCCTCCCAGCGGTGGTTCGGCGGCAAGTCGCGCGACGTGCTCGACGCGCGCGTGCTCGACGCCGGTGTCGCTCCCGGCGGGCCGCCGATCCTCGCCTTCGGCATCGTCGAGGTCCGCTACGGGCTGCAGACGCACGACCTCTACCACCTGCCGCTCGGCTTCAGGCCCGACGAGGACGAGTGGACGGACTCGGTGATCGCGGCCGCCGGCGGCTGGACCGTCTACGACGCGATCAGCGACCCTCAGCTCGTGCGCGAGATGATCGCGCTGATGCGGTCGGGTGCGCGGCTCCACCTCGACGACGCCACGATCGTCTTCTGGGGCGCCGAGGGGCTCACCGGCCGCGCGGGCGAGCTCGGCGAGGTCCGGCCGATGGGCGCGGAGCAGTCGAACAGCTCCGTCGTCGTCGACGAGGCGCTCGCGCTGAAGCTCTACCGTCGCATCGAGGCGGGGGTGAATCCCGAGCTCGAGGTGCTGCGCTTCCTCACCGAGCGGGACTTCGAGCACATCGCCGCGCTCGAGGGCTACATCGCCTACGAGGGCCGGCCGCTCGAGACGACCCTCGCGATCATGCAGCGCTTCGTCCCCGCCCGCGGGGACGGCTGGGAGCTGGCTCTGGAGACGCTGGCGGACGACCCGGGCTGGCTGCCCGCGCACGTGGGGCGGCTCGGCGAGGTGACGGCGCTCCTGCACAACGCCCTCGGCTCCGACGCCTCCGACCCGCACTTCGCGCCCGAAGAGCCGAGCGCGGAGGCGCTCGCGTTGCTCTCGGCGTCGATCGACGAGGAGATCGAGCAGGTGTTCATGTCCCTCCCCGACGACGACCGCGTGGCGTCGATCGCCGGCCGCGGCGAGGAGGTGCGGGACCGGCTCCGCCAGCTCACGCACGTGGGCAGCGCGGGGAGGGTGATTCGCCACCACGGCGACTACCACCTGGGCCAGGCGCTGTGGACCGACGAGGACGACTGGGTCGTGCTCGACTTCGAGGGCGAGCCCGCCCGTTCCGTGCCCGAGCGCCGCCGCAAGCGCTCGCCGCTCCGGGACGTGGCCGGGATGCTCCGCTCGTTCGCCTACGCGGCCTCCGCCGCCCGGCTCCAGCGCGACATCGAGCCGCCCGCCGACTGGGAGGAGAGCTGCCGCCGCGCCTTCCTCGACGGCTATCTGGCGACCGTCGATCCGGCGCTGCTACCGGCCGGCGAGCAGGCGATCGAGCGGCTGCTCACGGTCTTCGAGCTGGAGAAGGCCGTCTACGAGCTCCGCTACGAGCTGGAGAGCCGGCCCGAGTGGGTGGGCATCCCGGTCGCCGGCATCGAGCGCATGCTGGAGCAGGAGCTGTGACCTCGCACCTCGGTGACCTCGACCTCCACCTCGTCGGAGAGGGCCGCCACGAGCAGCTCTACGAGCGCCTCGGCGCGCACGTCGCCGAGGACGGGATCGCGTTCGCGGTCTGGGCGCCGAACGCGCGCGAGGTCGCCGTCGTCGGCGACTGGAACACGTGGGACGGCCGTGTGCACCCGCTCGAGCCGGTCGCGTCTTCGGGGATCTGGCACGGCGTCGTCGCCGAGGCGAGCGAGGGCGACAAGTACAAGTTCGAGGTCAAGGGCGCGGACGGCCTGCTGCGGCTCAAGGCCGACCCGGTCGCCTTCGCCGCGGAGGTGCCGCCGAAGTCCGCCTCGGTGATCTACCGCTCCGAGCACGAGTGGGGCGACGCCGAGTGGCTCGCACGGCGGCGTGAGGGCGACCCGCTCGTCCGGCCGCTGTCGATCTACGAGGTGCACGCGCAGTCGTGGCGCCTCGGGCTCGGCTGGAAGGAGCTGACGGAGCAGCTCGTGCCCTACGTGCGCGACCTCGGCTTCACGCACGTGGAGCTGATGCCGGTGATGCACCACCCGTTCTCCGGCTCCTGGGGCTACCAGGTGACCGGCTTCTACGCGCCCGTCTCGACGATGGGCACCCCCGACGAGCTGCGGGCCTTCGTCGACGCCCTGCACGCGGCGGGGATCGGCGTGATCCTCGACTGGGTGCCGGCCCACTTCCCGCGCGACGAGTTCGCGCTCGCGAGCTTCGACGGCACCGCGCTCTACGAGCACGTCGACCCGCGCCGGGGCGCGCACCCCGACTGGGGCACGCTCGTCTTCAACCTCGGCCGCAACGAGGTGCGCAACTTCCTGCTCGCGAACGCGCTCTACTGGGTGCGGGAGTTCCACGCGGACGGCCTGCGGGTGGACGCGGTCGCGTCGATGCTCTACCTCGACTACTCCCGCGAGGCGGGCGAGTGGGTCCCGAACGCGTTCGGCGGCCGGGAGGATCTGGAGGCCGTGTCGTTCCTGAAGGAGCTGAACGAGGTGCTGCACGCGCGCGAGCCGGGGGTGCTCTCGATCGCGGAGGAGTCGACGGCCTGGCCGGGAGTGTCGCGGCCCACCTACCTCGGCGGGCTCGGCTTCGGCTTCAAGTGGAACATGGGCTGGATGCACGACACGCTCGAGTACTTCTCGAAGGAGCCCATCCACCGCCGCTTCCATCACCACGAGCTCACGTTCTCGCTCGTCTACGCCTGGAACGAGAACTTCGTGCTGCCGCTCTCCCACGACGAGGTCGTGCACGGCAAGGGCTCGCTGCTCGCGAAGCTGCCCGGCGACCGCTGGCAGCAGCTCGCGAACCTGCGCGCGCTGTACGGGTACATGTGGGCGCATCCCGGCAAGCAGCTGCTCTTCATGGGCGGCGAGCTCGCGCAGGAGCGCGAGTGGAGCGAGCCGGCGGGATCGCTCGACTGGCACGTGCTCGAGAACCCCGACCACGCGGGCGTGCAGGCGATCGTCCGCGACCTCAACGCGGCCTACGTGGCCGAGCCGGCGCTCTGGGAGGTCGACTTCTCGCACGAGGGCTTCCGCTGGCTCGAGCCGAACGCGGCCGCCGACAACTCGCTGGCGTTCGCACGCGTGTCGGCCGACGGCGAGCGCTGGCTCGTCTGCATCGCGAACCTGTCGCCGGTGGTGCGCGAGGAGTGGCGCGTCGGCCTCCCCGTCGGCGGTCGCTGGCGCGAGGTCGTCAACACCGACTCCCGCTTCTACGGCGGCTCCGACGTCGGCAACGGCTGGGGCGTCGAGGCGGACGGCGAGCCGTGGATGGAGCAGCCGTCCTCGGCGCTCGTGACGCTGCCGCCGCTCGCGACGATCTGGCTCGCGCCGGACGCGCAGCGGCCGTAGCAGGGCGGCCGGAGACGGCGCGGCGCACGAGTATCGTTGCGGCGTGACGCAGCCGAACACGATCGAGGTCGAGGGCCTCGTGCGCGAGTTCAAGAAGGGCCCGCGGGCGGTCGACGGGATCGACCTGCACGTGGACGCCGGCGAGATCTACGGCTTCCTCGGGCCCAACGGCGCCGGCAAGTCGACGACGGTGCTGATGCTGACCACCCTCCTCCCTCCCACCTCCGGCACCGCCCGGGTGGGCGGACTCGACG
>DASUOK010000282.1:0-9548 GCA_036276675.1 Gaiellaceae bacterium
GCTCGACCGCGAGTGTCTCGTCCGGGCCTGCGACCGTGTCGATCGCCGCCAGCGGGCGCAGCGCGGCGAGCGGCGTGCCGTCGGGCGCCGACAGCTCCGCCAGCAGGCCGTCCGGCCGCAGCTCGAGCCGGTAGGCGGGTGTCTCCACGACGAGCTGGCTCATCCGACGTCCACGAGCGCCTCGGCCTGCTGGCCGAAGGGCGTGCCGTCGACGGTGAGGTCGGCGGCGATCCGCGCCCGGCGGGCAGGACGCGGGCCCGCGGCGAGCTCGAAGCGGAGCAGCGCCTCGGCGTGCGCCCCCAGCTCGACCTCCTGCGCCGGCGGCACCGGCCAGCCCTCGGGGACGGCCAGGGCGACCGCGGCCGTCGCCTCCCGGCCGAACGGATTCCGGACGCTCACCTCGAGCACGACCGTGCCTCCGGGTGCGACCGCCGAGCGGTACGGCGCGATCCGCGCGCCGAAGCCGCCGGCGCCGAAGTCGACGTCCTCGAGCGGCAGCAGCTCGCGGTGCAGCTCCGCCAGGCGCTCGCCGTCGGCGAGCAGCCGGTCGAGGTAGCCCGGCGTGATCTCCCGCGGCAGCCAGTGGCCGCTGACGATCACGTCGGGCGCGAGGCTGCGGTAGAGGCGGGCGCTGTCGACGAAGTCGTCGATGCGGAACCCGTTGCGGTACTGGTAGTTGAGGACGTCGGGCCCGTCCGGCCCGCCGGCGAGCGCCTGCTGGTCGCCGGTCGCGAGCACGCGCCGTCCGTCCACCTCGACGAGGATGGCGGCGGCGTAGAGCGTGTGCCCGGGCAGCGGATAGGCCGTCAGCTCGTACTCGCGCCAGGCGACGGGCTCGCCGAGCGGCAGGCGGCGGTCGACCGGGATCGGCTCGAACCAGAGGCACGGCAGGTCGTAGTGCCGTGGCTCCTCGAGCACGTGAGCGACGTTCTCGGGAGCCCACGCCTGCGTGCCCTCGACGTCCCGCAGCAGGTTGATCCCCGCCACGTGGTCGTCGTGGAAGTGGGTCGGCACGACGACCTCGACGCGGTCGACGCCGTGGTCGCGTCGCAGGGCGGCGATCGAGGTCAGGAGCGGGCGGCGCGTCGTGCGCTCGGTGCCCCAGGCGAGGCCGGTGGCGTCGTCGTAGCCCCAGTCGACGAGCAGCGCAGCGCCGGACTCCGAGAGGAGGGCGTACGAGGCGCCGAAGCTCGTGCGGTTGCGCAGCAGGTGCGGCGTCACCGGCACCCACGGCTCGCGCAGCCAGCGCTCGAGGTCCCACGGCTCGCCGCGTCGGAGATCGAGCAGCTCCTGGAGCCGCGGGCGCAGCGCGGCGACCGCGGCGGCCGGATCGTCGATCGCCTCGCCGTGCGACGGGAGCAGGGTGTCGGGCTCGTGCCGGAGGAGCGCGGCGGCGGAGAGCACCGTCGCCGCGAGCCCCTCGACGCCGCTGTACGTCCACTGCGTCGCGGCGAGCGACCAAACCTTCCCCTGGCCGTAGAGCAGGTCGCCGCTGAACGCGAGCCGGCGCCCGTCGGCCTCGACGAGATAGGTGACCGAGCCGACGGTGTGGCCCGGCGTCGGCAGCGTGTAGACCTCGACGCCGCCGTAGCGGCGGGTGCGGTACTCGTCGACGGTCCCCGTGACGGCCACGTCGTCGAGGAGCGAGTAGCGGTCCTGGCGCACGTCGTAGTCGTTGTCGAGCTGCCGTGTCTCCCAGCGGTGCGAGATCCCGGCGATCAGCTCCTCCTCGACCGGCGGCACCCAGATCCGGATCCCCGCGGCGGCCGCGCGGGCGAGCCCCTGCACCTGGTCGCGATGGTGGTGGGTGACGAGGACGTCCGTGACGCGCTCGACGCCGAGCTCGTCGAGGCGGTCGAGCACCGCGCCGCTGCCGAAGTCCACGAGCACGGCGTCGCCACCGGTGCGCAGCACGTAGACGTTGCACGTGTCCCGGACGACCGAGACGCTCGCGCTGACGGTCGCGGAGCTCACCGCACGTACTGCCGGGTCGCGTCGAAGACGGGTGCGTAGTCCCAGCGGGTCACCAGCATGACGTTCGGCTGCGATCGGCTCACGACGGCTCACATTACGACGCGAGCGGGTCGTGTGGCAACGATTGCACTTGCGGGCGCGGCGGAGTAGATTGCGGCCGGGCATGGGCGAGATCGCCATCGACGGGGTCACGAAGCAGTTCCCGAACGGGGTCGTCGCGGTGGACGACGTGTCGCTCACGGTCGGCGACGGCGAGTTCATGGTCCTCGTCGGTCCCTCCGGGTGCGGCAAGACGACGCTGCTCCGCTCGATCGGCGGCCTCGAGAAGGTGACGGCGGGCCGGATCGTGATCGGCGAGCGCGACGTGACCCGGCTCGAGCCGTCGAAGCGCGACCTGGCGATGGTCTTCCAGAACTACGCGCTCTACCCGCACATGACGGTGCGCAAGAACCTCGGCTACGGGCTGCGCGTGCGCAAGACGCCGCGGAAGGAGATCAGGCGCCGGGTCGAGGAGACGGCGGCGCTGCTCGGGCTCGAGGACCTGCTCGACCGCCATCCGGGCCAGCTCTCGGGCGGGCAGCAGCAGCGGGTCGCGATGGGGCGTGCGATCGTGCGCCAGCCGGCGGCGTACCTGATGGACGAGCCGCTCTCGAACCTCGACGCCAAGCTGCGCGTCTCGATGCGCAGCGAGATCCTGAAGCTGCAGAAGCGGCTCGGGACGACCACCGTCTACGTCACCCACGACCAGGTCGAGGCAATGACGATGGGCGACCGGATCGCGGTCATGAGCGGCGGCGTGATCAAGCAGCTCGGGACGCCGAAGGAGGTCTACGAGGATCCGCACAACGTCTTCGTCGCCGGCTTCGTCGGCTCGCCGGCGATGAACCTCGTCCCCGGGCCCGTCGTCGATGCGGGCGGCTCCGGGCTGATCGCCGGCTTCCGGCCCGAGCATGTCGAGCTCGCCAACGGCACCTCGGACGCGGCGCGGTTCACCGCTCGGATCGAGGCGGTCGAGTACCTCGGTGACGAGCAGCTCGTCCACCTGCAGGCGCGCGACACGCCGCTCGTCGCGAAGCTGCCGACGGCGCACGAGCTCTCGAGCGGCGAGGAGCGCAGCTTCGCGATCCCGCGCGGCAAGCTCTTCCTCTTCGACGCCGAGACCGAGCACCGCGTTCGTTAGATCTCGGGCGTGATCCGGCACGCCGAGTACACCCGCGCGCGGCTCGCGCAGATGTCGGACCGGCTGCGGGAGCTCGTGCACCCGGAGGCGCGGCCGCTCGACGAGCTGCTCGTCGGCCCGCCCGTGGGCCGGATCTCACACGCGGAGGCCCAGGCGCTCGCGTACCGGCCGGCCGTGGCGGGGGAACGGTTCGGGCCGCTCTGGACGACGTTCTGGTTCCGTGGTCGCGGCGCCGTCCCGGAGGCGTGGGCCGGCCGCCGCGTCGACCTCCTCTGGGACTCGCCCGCCGAGGGAACGCTGTGGGTGGACGGTGCCGCCGTCCAGGGGTTGAACCGCCACCATCGCGACGCGGTGCTCTCTGGCTCTGCGGCGTCGGGCGAGGAGCTCGCGTTCGAGGTCGAGCTCGCGTGCAACGGCCTCTTCGGCCGGCTCGACATGCCGGTCGAGCTGCGGCAAGCCGAGCTCGCCCTCCACGATCCGGCGGCCTGGGAGCTCTACTTCGACTTCGAGACCCTGCGGGCGCTCGAGGCCGCCGAGGGCGTCGACCCGAGCCTCGCGGGTGACCTGCGCGCGCAGCTCGAGCGCTTCTGCACCCTGTGGGAGCACGAGCCCGACGAGGCCGCAGCGCTGCTCGGCCCGCTGTACGAGCGCCGCAACGGCACCCGCGTGCACGAGCTGCGCGCCCTCGGGCACGCGCACCTCGACACGGCCTGGCTGTGGCCGCTCGCCGAGACCTACCGCAAGGCGGTGCGCACCGTCGCCAGCCAGACGCGCTACCTGGACGACTACCCCGAGTACCGCTTCGCGTGCTCGGGGGCGCAGCACTACGCCTGGATCGAGGAGCGGGACCCGGCCTTGTGGCGGCGCCTCGTCGAGAAGGTCGAGGCGGGGCAGTTCGTCCCCGTCGGCGCGACGTGGGTCGAGCCGGACTGCATCCTGACCTCAGGGGAGTCGCTCGTCCGGCAGTTCCTGCACGGGCAGCGGTACTTCGAGCGGGCCTTCGGCCGCCGCTGCCGTGAGTTCTGGAGCCCCGACGCCTTCGGCTACCCAGGCCAGCTGCCCCAGATCATGCGTGCGTGCGGCGTCACCCGCTTCCTGACGCAGAAGCTCTCCTGGAACCGCTTCAACCAGCCGGAGCACCACACGTTCATCTGGCAGGGGCTCGACGGCAGCGAGGTGCTCGGCCACTTCCCGCCCGCGGACACGTACTCGAGCGAGGCGACGGTGCCGGAGCTGCTGCGGTCGGCGAGCGCGTACAAGGATCACGACGGCTCGGGCACCTCGCTCATCCTCTTCGGGCTCGGCGACGGCGGCGGCGGGCCGACGCGTGCGATGCTGGAGACGCTCCGGCGCGCACGCGACCTGCAGGGGCTGCCGCGGACGGAGCAGTGCACGAGCGACGAGTTCTTCGAGGCGCTCGAGGCCGAGGCGGCGGAGCGGCCGGTCGTCGTCGGCGAGCTCTACTTCGAGTACCACCGCGGCACGTACACCTCGCAGGCGCGCACCAAGCGCGCCCACCGTCGCTGCGAGGCCGCTCTGCACGACGCGGAGTTCCTCGCCGCGGCAGCGGCTCCCGAGTACCCGCGCGCGGAGCTCGACCGGCTCTGGAGGCTCCTGCTCCTGAATCAGTTCCACGACATCCTGCCGGGCTCCTCGATCCGCGAGGTGGTCGAGGAGGCGGAGCGCGACCTCGCCGAGGTTGAGGCCGGCGCCGGGGCGATCGCCGCTGCCGCGCTCGGCGGGCCGGGCGACGTCCCGGTCAACACGGTCGGCTCCTGCCGGCGCGAGGTGGCCGCGCCGCCTGGGGCGGAGCCGAGGCTCGTCGCGGCGCCGCCGTACGGCGCGGGCGCGGCTGTCGCGCTCGCTCCGGGCGACGAGGCGCGGCTCGACGGGCTCGTGCTCGAGAACGGGCACCTGCGCGCCGAGCTCGCGCCCGACGGCACGATTCTCAGCCTCCTGCACAGGGCGACGGGGCGCGAGACGCTCGCGCAGCCGGGCAACCGGCTCGAGCTCTACGACGACCGGCCCGTGGCCTTCGACGCCTGGGACATCGACCCGGCGCACCTCGACACGCGACGCGACGCGCCGGCGGCGCACGCGTGGGAGGTCGTCACCGAGTCTCCGCTCCGGGTCGAGGTCGCGTTCGAGCGGCAGCTCGGCGACGCGAGCACGCTGCGGCAGGTCGTCCGGCTCGACGCCTGCTCGCGCCGGCTCGAGCTCCACACCGTCGTCGACTGGCACGAGCGGCACGTGCTCCTGAAGGCGTGCTTCCCGCTCGCCGTGCGCTCCCCCCTCGCCACCTACGAGACCGCCTTCGGCTATGCGGAGCGGCCGACCCACTTCTCGACGAGCTTCGACCGCGCGCGCTACGAGGTGCCGGGACACCGCTTCGCCGACCTCTCCGAGCACGGCTTCGGCGCCGCGCTCCTCACCGACTCGAAGTACGGCTACAGCTGCCACGGCTCCGAGCTGCGCGTCAGCCTGCTGCGCGCGCCCACGAGCCCGGACCCGGAGGCGGACCAGGGTCGGCACGAGCTCGCCTACGCGGTCCTGCCGCACGCGGGCGGCTGGCGCGAGGGCGGTGTCGTCGCCGAAGCGCGGCGGTTCGACCAGCCGCTGCTGTGGGCTGCGCGGCCGCCCGAACGGCTGCCCGCCGGCCGGGCGTTCGCGATGGTGGACGATGCGAACCTGGTGCTCGACACGGTGAAGCGCGCGGAGGACTCCGAGGAGCTCGTGCTCCGTCTCTACGAGGCGCACGGCGCGCGCGGGACGGCGCGGCTCCGGCTCGGGGTGCCGTTCGCCTCGGCCCGGCTCGCGAACGGGCTCGAGGAGGACGCAGAGCCGCTCGAGGTCGTTTCCGGCGAGGTCGAGCTCCCGTACCGGCCCCACGAGCTCCTGACGGTGAAGGTGCGGTGAGCCGGGTCGTCTGCCTCGGGCTCGCCACGCTCGACTCGATCTTCCACGTGCCGCACGCGCCGGAGCCGGGCGGCCGAGTCGTCGCGTCCGAGCTCGTCCTCGCCGGCGGCGGCCCCGCGGCGACCGCTGCGGTCACGCTTGCGCGGCTCGGCGTCGAAACGTCCTTCGTCGGCGCCGTCGGCGACGACGGGATCGGGATCGGCGTGCGCGACGGGCTCGCAGAGGAGGGCGTCGACGTCTCGGAGCTCGCCGTCGTCCCCGGCGCTCGCTCGCCGCGCAGCTCGATCCTCGTCGACAGCGGCACCGCCGCCCGCACCATCGTCCACTACGCGGGAACGGTGCCGCCGCTCGAGCCGAGCGCGCGCGCGGTGGAGCTGTGCGGCGAGGCGGAGTGGGTGCACGTCGACCACGCCGGGTACGCGGCCGCGCCGAGCGGCGCGCGGCTCTCGATCGACGGCGGCAACCCGATCCCGGGGCTCGACCTGCGCGGCGTCGCGCTCTACGGGCCGACCGAGGGGGAGCTCCAGCGGCTGTTCGGTCACCCGCTCGCCGCGCTCGACGCCGGTGCGGAGCTCGTCGTCGTCACGCGTGGCGCGGACGGCAGCGCGGCGTACTCGCGGGAGGAGGGCGCGGTCGAGGCGGCGGGCTTCGACGTCGACCCCGTCAGCACGCTCGGCGCCGGCGACGTCTTCCACGGGGCGCTGCTCGCGCAGCTCGTCGCCGCCGTGCCGCTGCGGAAGGCCCTGCGGGTCGCGAACCTCGCCGCTGCGCTCTCCTGCCGGGCGCTCGACGGGCGCTCGGCGATCCCGACGGCGACCGAGCTCGACGAGAGGAGCAGCACGTGGCACTGAGCGTCGCGGTGATCGCCGGTGACGGCGCCGGCCCCGAGGTGGTCGCGGAGGCGCGCAAGGCCGTCGACGCGCTCGAGCTCGGGATCGAGTGGCACGAGCTCGACTGGGGCACCGCGCGGTACCACGCCGAGGGCGCGATGATGCCCGACGACGCGCTCGACGTCGTCCGCCGCCACGACGCCGTCCTGCTGGGGGCGGTGGGCGACCCGTCCGTTCCCGACCACGTGACTCTCTGGGGCCTGCTGCTGCCGCTGCGCCAGGGCCTCGACCTCTGGGCGAACATCCGGCCGGCCCGCCTGCTCGAGGGGATCCCCTCGCCGCTCGCGGGCTCGCCGCCCGTCGACCTGCTCTTCGTCCGCGAGAACACCGAGGGCGAGTACTCCGGCGTGGGGGGCCGCGCGCACCGCGGCTATCCGCACGAGGTCGGCATCGAGACGTCCGTGTTCACGCGGGAGGGCGTCCGCCGCGTCGTGAAGCACGCGTTCGAGCTCGCCGAGACGCGTTCGGGTCGCCTGACGAGCGCGACCAAGTCGAACGCCAGCCGCTTCGGCTATGTCCTGTGGGACGAGGTGGTGGAGGAGGTCGCGGTCGAGCACCCCGGCGTCGCCGTCGACCGCGCGCTCGTGGACGCGCTCGCGGCGCGGCTGGTCGGCGACCCGCTCAGCCTCGACGTGGTCGTGGCGTCCAATCTCTTCGGCGACGTGCTGACCGACATCGCGGCCGTGCTCCAGGGCGGGATGGGGATGGCGGCGAGTGCGAGCGTGGCGCCGGGCACCGACACGACGCCGATCTTCGAGCCCGTGCACGGGTCCGCGCCGGACATCGCCGGCCGCGGCCTCGCGAATCCGTTCGGCGCGATCTGGAGCGCGGCGCTGCTGCTCGAGCACCTCGGCGAGGCCGAGGCCGGTGCGCGCCTGCTGGGCGCCGTCGAGACGGTGTGCAGGGAGGGGCCGCGCACGCGCGACGTCGGCGGCACGGCTTCGACCGCGGAGGTCGGGGACGCCGTCGCCGCAGAGGTGCGGCGCGATGGCTGAGTCGACGCCGTGGTGGCGGGACGCCGTTCTCTACGAGATCTACGTGCGCAGCTTCGCCGACTCCGACGGCGACGGGCTGGGCGACCTGGAGGGCATCCGCTCCCGCCTGCCCTACCTGCGCGACCTCGGCGTCGACGGCGTCTGGCTGACGCCGTTCTACCCCTCGCCGGGCCACGACCACGGCTACGACGTCGCCGACTACGTCGACGTCGACCCGCGCTTCGGCACCCTGGCGGACTTCGACGCCCTCGTGGCGGACGCCCACGCTCTCGGCCTGCGGTTGATCGTCGACATCGTCCCGAACCACACCTCGAACGAGCACACGTGGTTTCTGGAGCGGCCGGACCTCTACGTCTGGCGCGACGAGCCGAACAACTGGCCGTCCACCTTCGGCGGGCCTGCATGGACATTCGACGAGGAGCGCGGCCGCTGGTACCTGCACCTGTTCGCGCCGGAGCAGCCCGACCTCGACTGGCACAACCCCGCGGTGACGGCGGAGTTCGAGGCGATCCTGCGCTTCTGGCTCGACCGCGGCGTCGACGGGTTCCGCATCGACGTGGCCCACGCGCTCTTCAAGGACGCCGAGCTCCGCGACGAGGTCGAGCCGTTCCCGGTGGCGGCATTCTCCTCCGACTGGCGTGCCGGCATCGACCAGCCCGAGGTCCACCCGCTCTACCGCGGCTGGCGCCGCCTCGTCGACTCGTACCCGGGCGAGCGCGTGCTGGTCGGCGAGGTCGTCTTCTCGGACCCGGCGCGGGTGGCACCGTATGTGCGGCCCGACGAGCTGCACCTGGCCTTCAACTTCACGCTCCTCTTCGAGACCTGGGACGCGGAGCGGCTGCGCGCGACGATCGACCGCTCGCGGGCGGCGCTCGGCGACGTCGGCGCGACGCCGACCTGGGTGCTGGAGAACCACGACGTGACGCGGCTGCCGACGCGCTACGGCGGCGGCGAACCGGGCCGCCGGCGCGCGCGAGCCGCCGCGCTGCTCCTGCTGGCGCTCCCCGGGCCGGTCTTCCTCTACCAGGGCCAGGAGCTCGGGCTGGAGGAGGCCGAGCTCGACGACGAGGACCGCCAGGACCCGATCTTCTTCCGCACGAACGGCGCCAGGACGGGTCGCGACGGCTGCCGGGTGCCGGTCCCCTGGACGGTCGAGGCGCCCGGCTTCGGCTTCACCACGGGCAGCCCGTGGCTGCCGCTGCCCGCCGACTGGGGCGGCGTCGCCGTCTCGGCACAGAACGGCGCGCCCGGCTCCACGCTCGAGCTGTACCGGAGGGCGCTCGCGCTGCGGCCGCGCGACGGCGACCTCGCCTGGCGCGACGGCCCGCCCGGGTCGCTGGTGTTCGGGCGCGGGGACCTCACCTGCGCCGTGAACGTCTCGGGCGAGCCGTTCCCGCTGCCGCCGGGGGAGCTCGTGCTCGCGAGCGACCCGTCCGTTTACGACAGCCTTGCACCCGACACCGCGGCCTGGCTACGGAGAGGAGCAGCATGACGACACCGCTGAAGACATCGCTGGGGATCTGGGCGTTCGGGAACATGGCGACGCGCTTCAACCCCGGCGGCTACAAGCCCGAGCTCGCCGGGGCGTCGACG
>DASUOK010000283.1:0-10258 GCA_036276675.1 Gaiellaceae bacterium
CGGGGAGTCGGCTGCTTCCTGGCTCAGATCGCAGGGTCGGTCGGGGCGTCGCCCACAGTCGCGCCTGCCGGCCACGGCGTCCGGTCGGCGTAGAGGACCACCGTGCCGGCGAGGTAGTCGTGGAGCCCGCGCCGCCGGGCATCGAACAGCACGGGCACGAAGCCCGCGAACAGCGGCACGATGGCCACGAGCAGGCCGACGAGGCGGATCAGCGAGCGGCCCACGGACGGTGGCTCGCCACCACTCGCGACGACGCGGAGGCGCATCGCGCGCAGCCCCGGCGTCTGCCCGGTGACCGACCAGAACAGGACGAAGTAGACCGCCACGGACAGGGCCCAGCCGATCCCGGCGAGGACGGCGACGAGCCAGCCGGGTCGCAGGTCACCGACGAGCGACGCCACGAGGCCGAGCAGGCCCGCACCCACGAGGACGATCGCGTGGACGAGGGCGACGTCGATCGCGAGCGCGACGGCGCGGGTCGCGATCCCCGCGTAGGGGACCTGCGCGGCGCTCAGGCCGGGTCGGATCGGAGTGGTCGCCGTGACCATCGGCGCGCCGTCCTCTCTGCGCTGTCGTCGAGACGCTCGGCCCGCCGGCGGAGCCCTGCAGCGACCTCCGTGACGAGCGAGGAGGTCTGCTGCGTGAGCGCCGCACGCACTGCAGGGCTGGAGGCGATCTGCTCGACGACGCGATCGAGCTCGGGGCTCCGGAGCAGGTGATCGGCCACCTGCGACGCGAGGCGGCTGTCGAGAGCCTGCTCGACGAGCCGTCGCGTCCTCTCCTGCTCGAGCGCGTCTGCGAGGGTTGCTTCGACCTCCGGTGCGGCGAGCACCGGCCGGGCGACGCGCTCCAGCACGCGATGCTCCGCCAGGGAGCGCGCCAGCGCGTCGACGTGTGGTGCCGCGAGCAGCTCGCCGCCCGTGGCCGCGAGCCGGGAGCGCACGCGGAGGCGGCTGTCTCGCGCCTCGGCCGCGAGTCGCCTCTCGGCGCGCGGCGTCAACACCGCTCGTGCCGCCACGCGCGCGGGCAGGATCAGCAGGCGGCCACCCACGACCGTGGCTCGAGCGCCGAGCACCACCAGTCCGACCGCGACGTCTCGTGCGGGAACGGGCGTCGACGTGCTTCGGATGTTCGGCCGGTTCGCGACAGCACAAGTCTTCCGCGCGCGGGAGCGCGGCGCCTCACCCAGGAGGGGTGAGGGGAGGTCACCCGCGGTCCGGCGATGATCGTGCGATGAGCGCCAGGTCGGTCGCGACGCCGGATCTGTCGTCCATGGTCTCGATCCCGGGCGCGACGTTCCGCATGGGCTCGGAGGACTTCTACCCGGAGGAGCGCCCCGTTCGGTCAGTGGCGGTGGCCGGCTTCTGGATGGACGAGCATCCCGTCACCGCCGGCGAGTTCCGGCGCTTCGTCCGGGAGACGGGCTACGTCACGCTCGCGGAGCGCCCCCTCGACGCAACCGACTACCCGGACGCGGATCCGGAGCTGCTGGTGCCCGGCTCGCTCGTCTTTCGCAAGACGAGTGGCCCGGTGCCGCTCGACGACGTGCGGAGCTGGTGGGCGTACACCCCCGGCGCCTCGTGGAAGCGTCCCGCCGGGCCGGGGAGCACCATCAACGGCCGCGATCGCCATCCGGTCGTCCAGGTCGCCTACGAGGATGCCGAGGCGTACGCCGCCTGGGCCGGGAAGGAGCTCCCGACGGAGGCCGAATGGGAGCTCGCCGCGCGCGGAGGGCTCGACGGTGCCGCCTTCGCCTGGGGAGACGAGCACGTTCCCGAAGGGAAGCCGCCGGCCAACACGTGGCAGGGCCAGTTCCCGTGGCAGAACCTCAAGGCCGACGGCTTCGAGGGCACGTCGCCCGTCGGCAGCTTCCCACCCAACGGCTACGGGCTCTACGACATGTGCGGGAACGTCTGGGAGTGGACGAGCGAATGGTTCACGCGGCGCGGTGACGATGCGCCGAGCAAGCCGTGCTGCGCGCCGCCGTCCGTGCCGGGCGAGCGGTTCCCCCGCAAGGTGATCAAGGGCGGGTCGCACCTGTGCGCGCCCAACTACTGCCTGCGCTACCGGCCGGCGGCCAGGCAGGGCGAGACGGTGGACACGTCGACGGCTCACATCGGCTTCCGCTGCATCGTTCGCGAGGCTCCGTGATCCGCCGCGCCCACACGAAGGGAGTCCCCACATGAGCGTGCCGCCTTTCCTCGTCGGCGTCGCCGTCGTGGTCGCCGTCGGCCTCGCCGGCGTCGTCCTGATCGCGCTCGACCGCGACGTCGTCGGGTTCGTCGTCACCCTCGCGTCCGTCCCGGCCGGCCTCATCGCCTGGGTCGTCGCAAACGATCGAGCCTGACCCCGTCGACGCCGGCGAGGGCTTGTAGCGGGAGGGACGCGTGACGTGACCGAGGCGTTGGCATGGGGGTTCCTGGCCAGCTCGTCGCTGATCCTCGGCGGCCTCCTCGCCCTGAAGCTCCGTCCGAGCCGCAGGCTCGTCGGGCTCGTGATGGCCTTCGGAGCGGGCGTCTTGATCAGCGCCCTCGCCTACGAGCTCGTCGGCGAGGCGGCTGCGACGGCGGATCGCGGCCGCGCGGTCGCCGCCGGGCTGTTCGCCGGTTGCGGCGTGTTCTTCGCCGGGAGCTCGCTCATCGACCGGCTCGGTGGCGGGCAGCGCAAGGACCCGGGCGGAGGTCAGGCCGGCGGCGTCGCGCTCGCGATCGTCCTCGGGATCGTGCTGGACGGCATCCCGGAGTCGATGGTGATCGGGCTGGGGCTCCTGCTCGGTGAGGGAGTCAGCGCCGCCGTCATCGCGGCCGTGTTCCTCTCGAATCTCCCCGAGGCGATCGCGGCCACGACGGGGCTGGCGGCCGCCGGCTGGAGAACCTCGCGGATCTACGGCCTGTGGTTCGGGGTGGCGGCGGTCTCCGGCCTCGCGTCGCTCGCCGGCTTCGCGCTGTTCGACGATGCGTCGCCCGACACGATCGCGTTCGTGCTCGCCTTCGCCGGGGGCGCGATCCTGACGATGCTGGCGGACACGATGATGCCGGAGGCGTTCGACCACGGCGGCAAGCTCGCGGGCCTCTGCACCACCCTCGGCTTCGCGCTCGCGTTCGCGATCTCGACACTCGAGTGACCTCAGAACTCGGTGCGCTCCCCCGGCCGGAGGGTGCGCACCTCGACGTCGGGTGCGACCAGGGCGGCCGCGTCCGCGAAGGCCACCTCGGGCTCGCGTGACGACGTCTCGTGACGGGTGAGACGCCAGTGCCAGGGCGCGTACGTCCCCCAGTGAATCGGGATCGCGAGCCGTGGCCTCAGCACGCGGAGTGCTTCGGCGGCCCCGGCGGGGTCGAGGTGGCCGGGCCCGAGTCGCGCGCCCCAGCCCGCGATCGGCAGCAGGGCGGCGTCGAGGCCGGCGAGCTCGCTCATCTCCTCGAAGAAGTCCGTGTCGCCGGCGAAGTACAGCGTCCGGGAGCCCGCGACGGCGTATCCGACCGCCGCGATCTGCTTGCCGAAGGGATAGCGCCTGCCGTCGTGCAGCGCCGGTACCGCCTTGATCTCGACCCCGCTGACGTATGCCGTCTCGCCTTCCGACAGCTCCTCCACTCCCAGGAAGCCCTGGCGGCGCAGGAGCCCGCCGCCACCCCGGGGCACGAGCAGCCGTGTCCTCTGTCCGAGGCGCCGGAGCGACGGGAGATCGAGGTGGTCGCCGTGCAGATGCGAGAGCAGCACGGCATCCGGCGGTGCCGGGGCTTCGCCGAGCGGGACGAGCCGCTTCAGGTGACCGACATGCGTGCGCAGGAGCGGGTCGGTCAGGAGGCGCACGCCGTCGAGCTCGATCACGGTGGTTGCGTGCCCGACGTAGAGGATCGATGCCACCCGTCGACCGCCGCTAGCCGGCGCGCTCGGTGCGGCCGGGTCGGAGCCGGCTGACGACCAGGGCGACCACGGTCACGAGGTAGATCTGCCCGAGCAGCGCCTCGCTGACCGCCAGCATGCGTCCGAGGTCGGTCGCTGCGGTGTAGTCGCCGTAGCCGACGGTCGAGAGGGAGGTGATGCTGTAGTAGAGGCGTAGAGCGGGCGTGCCGTCCGTGCCCTGTGCGAAGAACGGTCGGGAGTCGATTGCCGCGATCGCGCCGTAGGCGAAGGCGAAGAGCAGGCCGATCAGCAGGTAGATGCAGAGCGCCCCGAGCACCGATTGGACGTTCACCTCGTGTTGATCCCGAACGCCGAGCACGATGACTGCGGACGTGACCGCGATCAGGAGCACGTCGAGCAGGCCCAGCACGCCGGTGGCGGCAGACGAGTCGGTCGTGAACTGAGCCACAGCGCCGGCGACACCGAGGACGACGAGGAGCGCGGCGACGGCGTCGACCCGGCGGGTCAGCCCGGAGGTCCAGAGCGCGACCGCGAGCGTGATCGCCTGGAGGAGGACGAGGACGGCGCGTGTCCAGTCGGCGGCCGGCGCCGCGGTGATGAACACGAACGTGACGAGCACGAGCACGAGGACGAAGCCGTAGCTGCGGCTCGCACGCAAGCGGCGCAGGACCGGCCCGACCTGCCGTCGCTGCGCTCCGCCCCGGTCGGAAGAGTCGTCTCCAAGCGGCATCGGTCCCACATCCTCCCGGCCGCAGCGGACGGCGGCATCATCCGCTTGGGGCGAGCCTGCTTCGAGTCCGGTCACCCCAACCGGACGATGAGTCGGAGCCGTCCGACGGACAAGCTGCACGCATGGTGAGGAGGCCAAGGCGTCCGCTGCGCCGGGCCGCGATGGTCGGCGGCACCGTGTACGGGGCAGGACCGAAGCCGCAAGGGGTACGCCAGCAGGCGCTGCCGGCTCCCACGGACGGGCTCTCCGACGCCGCCCTGGCTCGGCCCGAGCAGCTGCAGGAGGCAGGCGTTCTCACCCAGGACGAGCTCGATCGGAAGCGGAGGCTCCTGCACGGAGCCTGAGCGTCGCCTCGCCGGTTGCCGGTGCGCGATCGGCGTCGTAGTAGGCTGACGCGATGAGTGCCACGACCGCGCCCGCCGCGCTCCGCGAGTCGGAGCGCGCGGCGTGGGAAGCGTGGATCCGGCCGTGGGCGGTGGCGACGGCTGCGATCGTCGCGGCCGGAACGACGGCCGTGCTCACCGTCGCCGGCGACGTGCTCGTGCGCCCGGGCTGGTTCGCGCTGTTCGCTGCCTACAACGTCGTCGCGTTCGCGGGTGTCGGCCTGCTCTGGCGGCGGCAGCGTCCGGGGAGCCACGTCGGCCCGCTGCTCCTGTTGCTGGCCGCGTTTCTCGCGGTGGTGTCGCTTCAGGGCACATCCTCGTCGCTGGCGTTCTCGATCGGGGTTCTCTTCGACCCGGTCTCCGCGCTGCTCGCCTGGTACATCGTGCTCGCCTATCCGGCTGTGAGGCTGACTCGTGCAGCGGCGGCGACGCTCGGCCTCGCTGTGTTGGCGGTTGCGGCCGGCTTCGTGCCCTGGTTCTTCCTCTCCTCGCACGTCGCCGGGGCGACGCCGCTCGCGCGCTGCACCGAGGAGTGCCCCGCGAACGCGCTCATGCTTGCGAACCGCCCCGACCTCGCCGGCAGTTTCGCGACGGTCGAGGAGGTCTTCAGAGTGCTGTTCGCGACGGCATTCGTCGCACTGCTGGTCGGACGCCTCGTGGTCGCAACCCGCCCGCGGCGCCGCATCCTCGCTCCCGTCTATCTCGTCGCCTGTGCCTGGATCGCCGCCTTCGGGGTGCGCGGGGCGGTCCGGTACTTCGAGGCCACGGATGTGCGGGTCTGGGACGCGCTCGGCTGGTTCCTGACGGGAACGCGCGTGGCGCTGCCCCTCGCGTTCGCGCTGGCGCTGATCCTCGCGCGGATGTTCGCCGGCGGCGCGCTCGCGAGGATGATGCAGCGGGTGCGGGGACAGCCCACACCGGGGGAGCTCGAACGCGCAGCCGGTGAGGCGCTCGGGGATGCGAACCTCCGCTTCGCAGTCTGGCGGAGCGAGTCCGAGGACTGGATCGACGTCGACGGCGCGCCGATCGTGCCGGCGGCCGTGGCTCCGGGACGACAGTGGCGCGAGCTCAGGAGCGGCGGGCGGCCTGTGGCGGGGCTCGGCTACGACGCCGCTCTCGACGACGATCCCGAGCTCATCGACGCCGTGTCGACGGCGGTCCTGCTCGGCTTCGAGCGGAGCCGCACCGACTCCGAACGGCAGCGGATCCTGTCCGAGCTGCAGGCGTCGCGCCGTCGCATCGCCACCGCGAGCGCGACCGAGCGACGGCGGATCGAGCGCGACCTGCACGACAGCGCGCAGCAGCAGCTGGTCGCGCTGCGGATCCACCTCGACCGCGCCAGCGAGCGCCTCGGGCGCGACGCCGAGCTCGAGCGGGTCGGCGAGGGGCTCGAGCAGGCTCTGGACGAGATCCGGGCGATCGCCCACGGCGCCTATCCCAGCACCCTGCGCGACTTCGGGATCGGAGCCGCGCTGTCGGAGGCGGCCCGCTCCGAGACCCGGGCGCGGGTGAGGGTCGGCCCGCTCGGCCGGTACTCCGAGGACGTCGAGACGGCCGTCTACTTCTCGGCGCTCGAAGCGCTCCAGAACGCGTCCAAGCACTGCCCGGCCGGCGCACGGATCACCGTGGAGGTGTGGGAGGACTCGGACGAGGTGCGCTTCGAGGTCCGCGACGACGGCCCCGGCTTCGACCCGGCGACTGCGGTGGGTGGCGGCGGCCTCGTCGGGATCCGCGACCGGCTTGCGGCTGCCGGCGGCAGTCTCGAGATCCACTCGCAGCCCGGCCACGGAGCCCGCGTCAGCGGAGCTGTGCCCGTGCTCAGACCGAGACGCTGACCGGGGAGGTCGCGATCCAGACGAACGCGCCGAGAAAGACGATGCAGCCGAGCCCGACCGTGATCGCCCGGAGCCGGATGTCGCTCAGCTTCGTGCTCAACCCGGCGAAGAACAGCGAGACGGAGAAGAGGACGACGCCGAGGATGTAGTTGGACGCGCGCTGGATGTTGCGGTGCACCGTCGCCGACGAGAGCTCGGCCTCGGCGTCCAGTCGCTCCGCCTCGGCCGCCGCCGCGAGCTTGTATTGGGGCATCGCGAACGGGGTCAGCGGCGCATCGGGGTTCTGGAGCGGCCTGGTCGCGATCCAGGCGTCGACGGCGGGCCGAAGCTCGGCGCGGAAGCGCTTGAAGTAGAAGTCCGCCAGCTCCGTCTGCTCGAGCGCGTAGGCGTCGACCCACTGCACGAACGTCGCGACGTCGACCTGCGTCTGCGCCTCGGAGAGCCCCTGGGCGCGCGCGGCCTCGACCCTGATCGCATTCGTGCGTCCCGACGCCTTCGCCTGCTCCCCGTTCCAGCGGGTGGCCTGGTAGCCACTCCAGGCGGTCGCCACGGCGGCGAGCGAGAGGAGCACGGTCGCGGCGACCTCGATGTGCCGTGTCACCGCGGCTCGCCGGTCTCGGTGCAGGGGAGCGCGCCGCGCATGCCCAGGAGCTCGCGCTCCTGTTCCAGGATCACCTGCGTGCGCTCCATCGCCGCCGGTTGCAGGCTGCCGACGCCACCGTGGTAGGGGTTGTCCAGGAACGAGAGCAGGAGCAGGGTCGCGGCGACCACCGTGACGACGGAGCCGATCAGCATCGCCTGGACGCGAGCCCGCTCGCCGCTGTCGGCGAAGAAGAGCATGAAGGCGCCGATCACCGCGGCCGCCAGGAACAGCACCAGCCACAGTGGCGTCGGGACGACTCCCTCGGCGGCGTGGATCCGATCCTGCCGCGCCGCGCCGCGCTCGGAGCTCTGGTCGAGCCACTTGGAGAACGCGGCCTCCTCGGACGGGCCGTCCGGCTCCGTCTCCTGGAGCGTGCGGAAGAGCGCCACGCCCCAGGGGTTGAAGGCGTTGCCGTTCGTGCCGTCCTCGAGCTGGCGCCATTCCTGCTCGACGACGTACGCGGCGTAGCAGACGAGGCCGTCGCTCAGCTCCTGGCGCTGGGCGGCCGGCATGAACTGCGCCGTCTCGAACTGCTGCGCCACGACGAGCGCCTCCACCTCGGCGCCCTGCTTCGTGTCGTCGTAGCTCGTGAAGGCGAGGAAGATGACGAAGCCGAGCAGCACCGAGAAGCCGGTGGTGATCACACCGAACACGCCGGCGGCCCGGTCGCCGTCGGCGAAGTAACTGCCGTCCGGCGCGCCTCGCCGCACGAGCAGGATCGCACCCACCGCCACCCCGACGGCGACGGCGACGAGGAGGATCGGCACGACCAGGCTCATCCCGCGTCTTCGGGCTCGCTCGTGGCGTCTTTCCGGCTCATCTCGCCGACGCTAACGGTGCCCCCGCCGGCAGGCATCGTCCCCGTGGGATGACTTCGAGCGGACGCCCTCGTCTTTTTCGATCCGGGCTGGGGGAAGGGGGCCAAGCGGTCGATACCTGAGACATGCCGGCACTGACGATCACGGAGCTCGGCGACCGCGTCCGGCTCAATCTGGGCGGGCTCGCTCACGGGGAGGGTGCATCCCTCCAGGATGCGGCGGACGACCTCGTCCGCTCGATCCTCCGCCTCGTGCTGGCCTTGCGCTCGAACGGCTTCGGTGTGTCCCGCGAGCTGTGCCCGGATCTCGACACGATGAGCTACCTCCACGAGCTCGGCGAGATCGCCGCCGCCGGCGGCGACATCCGCGCGCACGTGTTCTAGAGGCTGGGCGGCCGGCCTGCCCGCCGAGCCTCGACATTCCGGCTACTGCCTGGCCATCGCCACCCGGACGAGCTCGTCCGGGTCGATCTGGTGGTCGGCGTCCGCGGCGGCGGCGCCGACGTCGATCTCGACCCAGTTGATCTCGCCGGTGAACGTGTTCGGGACCGGATAGTCGTCCGCCACGAGGGCGCCGTTCTCGCGGCCGACGTCACAGGTGTCGTCGGCCGAGAAGATCATCGGCGCGGTCGCGGCGACGGTGCCGCTGCCGATCTGGACGCCGTCGAGGTAGAGCGTCGCGGTGCCGCCCTTGCCGAGGCCGGGACCGTCGTAGTCGAACTCCAATCGCACCTGGTGCGTTCCTTCCGGCACGGCCCGGTCGGAATCGACGTGGAAGCGTTCCAGGCCGAGCAGGTTGTAGCAGTACCTCGGCCTGCCGTCCTTCACGTAGAGGCTCCAGCCGCCGATGCTGCCGCCCTGCGCCACGATCACGCCCTCGACGCCGTCCCCTGGGACGACGATCTCGGCGGTGACGGCGTGCGACTTGTTCTTGATGCTGACCACCGAGTTCTCCGAAAGGCGACCCATGCCGCCGAACAGGAGCTGACGGTCGCCCTGCACGAGTGTCGGGCGCCCGGCGATCTCCGGCAGGGCTCGCTCGATCCCGCGATCGTCGAGGGGCAGGACGTTGTACTTGGTCGCCTCGATCAGGAACAGGCGCTGCAGCTCGGCCAGCTTCTCGGGCTGCTCCGCGGCCAGGTTGCGGCTCTGGGTCCAGTCCTTGGTCGTGTCGTAGAGCTCCCAGACGTCGTCGTCGAGCGCCGGCTTCTCCTGGCCCAGCATGATCCAGGGCGTCAAGTGCTTCGTCGCGGCCGTCCAGCCCTGGTGGTAGATGCCGCGGTTGCAGAACATCTCGAAGTACTGCGTCGTGTGGCGCTCGGCCGCGCCGGGGTCGTCGAAGGCGTACGCCATGCTGACGCCGTGCAGCGGCGTCTGCTGGACGCCGTTCACGGACGTCGGCTCGGGGAGCCCCGCTGCCTCCAGCACGGTCGGGGCCACGTCGATCACGTGCGCGAACTGGCTCCGGATCTCTCCGCGCGCCTCGATCCCGGCCGGCCAGTGGACGATCGTGCCGTTACGCGTACCGCCCCAGTGCGACGCCACCTGCTTCGTCCACTGGTACGGGGCACACATCGCGTGCGCCCAGCCGACGGCGTAGTGGTTGTACGAGTCGGGCCCCCCGAACTGGTCGAGTCGCTCGATCATGAACTCGGGCGTCTCGAGCGCCGCCGCGCCGTTGAAGTTGATCATCTCGTTGAACGTGCCGTTGAGCGTGCCCTCGGCGGAGGCGCCGTTGTCGCCGATGATGTAGTAGACGAGCGTGTTCTCGAGGATGCCCAGGTCGTCTAGCGCGTCGAGCAGCCGGCCGACGTGGTGGTCGGTGAACTCGAGGAAGCCCGCGTAGATCTCCATCTGGCGGCGTAGCACCGGCTTCAGCTCCTCGGGCATGTCCTCCCAGGCCGGGATCTCCTCGTGGCGCGCCGTCAGCTCCGCGTCCGCCGGGATCACGCCGAGCTCCTTCTGCCGGGCAAACGTCCGCTC
>DASUOK010000284.1:0-7853 GCA_036276675.1 Gaiellaceae bacterium
CTACGGCGAGCACATCGCCAACAAGCGCGCCGTGATCCTCTCGCAGGACGCAGGCGTCAGCGGCACGGACATGACGTTCGACGGCACCGATCCGCTGCACCCGAACGGGCTGCACCCGGACCAGCACTCGATCGTCACGCACCCGGACGACCCGCTCCAGTTCTTCGAGACGAACGACGGCGGCGTCATGCGCTCGGTCGAGGGTCTCGTGAACCGCTCGTCCTGGTGCGACCTGCCGGGCCGCGGCGGCAACACCGAGGCGACGAAGGCCCGCTGCCGGCAGATGCTGTCGGCGATCCCCGCGAAGCTCGAGTCGATGAACCACGGGCTGCCGACGCTCCAGTGGATCAAGCTGACTGCGAGCCCGCACAACGTCAACGTGCTGCAGGGCGGCACGCAGGACAACGGCACGTGGGAGACGCCGGGCAACCCGGTCAAATGGGAGAACACGATGATCGGCGACGGCGGCTGGAACGGCTTCGACGTCGAGGTCGAGGACTTCCGCTTCCACTCGTTCTTCGACGTCTCGCCGGAGGTGAGCTTCGACGGCGGCTCGATGGCCGACTGGATCTGGGTCGCCGACCCGATCTACGGCCAGTTCGACGACGGGCCGTCGGAGTTCTACTCGCCGATCATCAGCGACCCGAAGGTGAGCGGCACGATGTTCGCCGGCACGACGCTCGGCGTCTACCGCACGAAGACGCACGGGCTCGGCTCCATGGACTACGAGGAGGCGCAGCGCCGCTGCAACACGTGGACGGGCGCCTTCGACGGCCCGTGCGGCGACTGGGCGAAGATCGACCCGCTCAAGCTCGACTCCGCCGCGTACGGCGCCGACCGGCTCGGCGGCGCAGTGGCGGCGGTCGAGCGGACGGTCGCCGACACGTCGACGGCGTGGGCGGCGACGAGCCGCGGGCGGCTCTTCATCTCGACGAACGCCGACGCCGAACCGGCCGGCTCCGTCGAGTGGACGCGGCTCGACGACGACTCGGCGCTGGCGCCGACGCGGTACGTGTCGAGCATCTACATCGACCCCGCGGACGGGAACCGCGCGTGGGTGTCGTACAGCGGCTACGCGGCGAACACGCCGGGGACGCCGGGGCACGTGTTCCTCGTCGTGTTCGACCCGGCGGCGGGGACGTCGACGTGGACCGACATCTCGCACGACTTCGGCGACCTGCCGGTCACCGATCTCGTGCGGGACGACGCCACCGGCGACCTCTACGCGGCGTCCGACTTCGGCGTCTCGCGTCTCGCGAGCGGCACCACGACGTGGACGAGCTCCGCGCCGGGCCTGCCGAACGTCGAGGTCGCGGGCCTCGAGATCGTCGTCGGCGAGCGGGTGCTGTACGCCGCCACGCACGGCCTCAGCGCCTGGAAGCTGAACCTGCCGAAGTAGGCGCTCGTCGGAACCGAGCACCGGAGGGCCGCCCGCGAGGCGGCCCTCCGCGTTTGGGCCTGGCTAGGATCGTGCGCGTGCGCGGAGGCGCCGGTTTCGTGAGAGCCGTGGTCGCGGCCGCCGTGACGGTCCTCTTCGCCCTGCCGCTCCTCTTCATGCTGACCGGCTCCTTCCGCCAGCCGCAGCTGCCGCCGCCGCGCACGGCGCAGCTCGTGCCCGATCCCGCCGGGCTCGGCAGCTACGAGCGGGCGTTCGACCTGCTCGACCTGGGCCGCTACGCGCTCAACTCGCTCCTCGTCGCCTCCCTCGCTGCGCCCCTCTCGGTCCTCGTCGGCTCCCTCGCCGGCTTCGCGCTCGCCGGCCTCTCGCGACGGATCGGGACGATCGTCGTCGCCGCCTCGGTGGTGGCCCTGCTCGTGCCGGCGACGGCGCTGATCGTCCCGCGCTTCGCGCTCTTCCGCGTGCTCGGCGTCACGGACACGTACGTGCCGCTGCTGGCGCCGGCGCTGCTCGCGACCTCGCCGCTCTACGTGCTCGTCTTCGCCTGGGCGTTCCGTCGGCTGCCCGCCGACCTCTACGACGCGTGCCGCCTCGCCGGCCTGTCGCCGTTCCAGACCTGGTGGCGTGTCGCCCTCCCGCTCGTGCGGCCGATCGCGGTGGGCGTCGGCGTCCTGGCCTTCGTGATCAGCTGGGGCAACTTCCTCGACCCGCTCGTCTACCTCTACGACCCGGACCTCTACACCCTGCCGCTCGGGCTGCGTGCGCTCGCGGAGCTCGACCGCACCGACTACCCGGTGCTGCTCGCGGGCGCGGTGGTCGCGACGGCACCGGTGGTGGCGGTGTTCCTCGTCGCCCAGCGCTGGTTCCTGACCGAGTACCGGGGCTCGCAGTGGCTCGGCGGCTGACGGCCGCGGTCGCGGTCGCGCTGCTGCTGGCGGGCTGCGGCGGCGGCGGGGAGGAGCCAGTGCGCTTCCTCGTCTTCGGCGAGCCGGAGGAGCTGAAGGCCTTTCGCGCCGTCGTCGCCGCGTACGCCGAGGAGCGGCCGGACGAGCCCGTGCAGCTCGTCGAGGCGACGGAGCGCTCCGACCTGATCACGCGGCTCTCGACCTCGCTCGCCGCGGGGCGACCGCCGGACGTCTTCGTGATGAACTACCGCTACTACGGCCAGTTCGCCTCGAAGGGGGCGATCGAGCCGATCGAGGCGCGGCTCGCCGCGTCGGGCGTCTTCGAGCCGGACGACTTCTACCCGGAGGCGCTCGAGGCGTTTCGGTGGGAGGGCGAGCAGTTGTGCCTGCCGCAGAACGTCTCCAGCCTCGTCGTCTACTACAACCGCGACCTCTTCCGCCGCGCCGGGCTGCCCGACCCGCAGCCCGGCTGGACGTGGAACGAGCTGATCTCGATCGCGGCGCGGCTGACGACGGACGAGGCGGGCAACCCCGTCGCGTCGTCCGATCCCGACCAGGGTGGCGGCGCGCCGCCGAGCATCTACGGTCTGGGCGTCGAGCCGACCCTCATCCGGATCGCGCCGCTCGTCTGGTCGAACGGTGGCGAGCTCGTGGACGACGTCGACCGGCCGACGCGCTTCGCGCTGGAGACGCCCGAGGCGATCGCGGCCCTCGACGCGTTCTTCGCGCTCCGCCCGGTGATCCCGCCCGACGTGGAGGTCGAGGCCGAGGACGACGAGTCGCGCTTCGCGAACGGGCGGCTCGCGATGATCCTCTCGTCGCGCCGCGCCACGCCGACCTTTCGCACGATCACCGATTTCGAATGGGACGTCGCGCCGCTGCCGGTGCTGCGCGAGCCGGCCGGGATCCTCCACTCCGACGCCTACTGCATCACCTCGGCCTCCGAGCGCAAGGACGCCGCCTGGCGGTTCGTCGAGTTCGCGCTCTCGGAGCAGGGCCAGCGGATCACGGCGCGCACCGGCCGTACCGTGCCCTCGCTGATCTCCGTCTCCCGCGAGGACGTCTTCCTCGACCCCTCGAAGCCGCCCGCCAACTCGAGGGTGTTCCTCGACGGCGTCCCGACGATCCGGCGCGTGCCGAGCATCTCGACGTGGCCGGAGATCGAGGACGCCGCCGAGCCGATCCTCGAGAACGGGCTCTACCTCGGGCGCTCCGCGCGCGAGGTCGCTCGTCAGCTCGACGAGGCGACCCGTCCGTTGTTCGCGCGCGCCGAGGGCCCGTGAGCGGCCTCGCGCTCGAGGGCGTGACGAAGCGCTACGGCGACGTCGGCGCGCTCGAAGAGCTCGATCTCGACGTTCGCGCCGGCGAGCTTCTCGTCGTCCTCGGCCCCTCCGGTTGCGGCAAGACGACGCTGCTGCGCCTCGTCGCCGGCCTCGAGGAGCCGACGACGGGACGGATCCTGATCGGCGGTCGCGACGTCACGGCCGTGCGGCCGGGCCGCCGCAACGTGTCGATGGTCTTCCAGAGCTACGCGCTCTTCCCGCATCTCTCCGTCGCGGAGAACATCGGCTTCGGCCTGCTCGTCCGTGACGTGCCGAAGCCCGAGGCCGCCGTACGCGTGCGGGCGGCGGCGGCGAGCGTGGGCTGCGAGGAGCTGCTCGAGCGCCGTCCCCACGAGCTCTCGGGCGGCGAGCGGCAGCGCGTGGCGCTCGCTCGGGCACTCGTTCGGGAGCCCGACGTGTTCCTCTTCGACGAGCCGCTCTCGAACCTGGACGCCGAGCTGCGCGTGCAGATGCGCGCCGAGCTGCGGCTGCTGCACGAGCGCGTCGGCGGCACGACGGTGCACGTCACCCACGATCAGGTCGAGGCGCTCGTGCTCGGCGACCGCGTCGCGGTCCTGCGGGCGGGCGTGCTGCAGCAGGTTGGGACGCCGGAGGAGATCTGGAGCAGGCCGGCGAATCGCTTCGTCGCGCGCTTCGTCGGCACGCCGCGGATGAACGTCGTGCCGGCGTCCGGCCCGTTGCGGGCCGAGGGGGTCGACGAGCGCTTCGAGCTCGGCGTCCGTCCCGAGCACCTGCGGCTCGGAGCCGAGGGCGCCGCCGCCCGGGTGACGCTCGTCGAGCCGCTCGGCAGCGACGCGTTCGTCCACCTCGACGCCGACGGCGTCGCGCTCGTGGCGCGCGTGGCCGCCGAGGCACGGCCGGAGCAGGGCGCCCAGGTCCGGGTGGCGGCCGCCCGCGAGCACCTGCACGTCTTCGACCCCGACACGGGGGAGCGGGTAGAGCGGGTGTGAGCGACCGCCGTCAGCTGGCGCTGATGCTGGCCCCGTACGCCTTCGGCCTCGCCGTGCTCGTGGCCCTGCCGGCGGCGATCACCTTCGCCCTGGCACTGACCGACTACGACCTCGTCCGCTCGCCGTCGTTCGTCGGCCTCGACAACTTCCGTGAGCTGCTCGACGACCGCGTGTTCGGGATCGCGCTCGTCAACTCCTTCGTCTTCGCCGCGGTGGCGACGCCGTTGCGCCTGCTCGTCGCTCTCGGGCTCGCGCTCCTCTTCTGGCGGCGTTCCCGCGGGGTCGGCGTCGGGCGCGCCATGATCGCGGTGCCGACGGTCGTCCCCGAGGTCGCCTACGGCCTGCTCTGGCTCTGGTTGCTGAACCCGCTGTACGGCCCCGTCAACGGCCTGCTCACGCTCGGCGGGGAGAGCGGCAACACGGTCTTCGACCGCCTGCCGCCGCAGTGGCTGACCGACCCGAACCACGCCCGGGCCGGCATCGTGCTGATGAGCCTCTTCACCGTTGGCGAGGCCTTCGTTGTGCTGCTCGTCGCGCGCCAGGCGGTCTCCACCGACCTCTACGAGCTCGCGTCGCTCGAGGACGCTCCCGGCTGGGATGTCTTCCGGCGGATCACGCTGCCCGTGCTCGCGCCCGTGCTGGTGCTCCTCTTCCTCCGCGACATGCTGCTCAGCTTCACCTTCACCTTCGTGCCCGCGCTCGTCGTCACGGAGGGCGGACCGCCGGACTACGCCACGACGTACCTGCCGCTCTTCGTCTACCGGGAGGCGTTCGAGTACCTCCGTTACGGCTACGCTGCCGCCGCGACGCTCGTGATGCTCGCGCTGACGGTGCCGATCGTGTGGCTGCAGTGGCGGATCGTGCGGCGCCTGCGGGCCGGGGTATAGGGGCGGGAGAGCGGCAGGCGTAGCGGCAGGCGTAGCGGCACGAGTTTCCCAAAGGTCTTTGCAACTGCGGCCTAAATCGTCTACCCTCCGCCGCCTGGGACCGCGCTCCGCGGTCGCTCGAATCGACAATGGGGAGGGGAACCTTGAGGAGGATCCTGCTTGCGCTCGCGCTCGTCGCGCTGGCGCTCGCCGTGCCGACGGCCGCGCTCGCCGGCAACGGCCACGGCAACGGGCCGAAGGGCGACGTGCTTCATCTGGGCAACGACGTCAAGGTGAAGAAGCCGAAGAAGAAGGACGCTCCGGCCGCGGCGCCGGCGCTGACACAGGCGGCGACCGCAGCAGCGGCGGCGCTCGAGAGCCCGCCGGTCGGCACGGTGAAGATCTGGCCCATCATCAACCTCAACACGGGTGGTGCGCAGCTCGCCAACTTCACGCTGCGCGCGGTCGGCGACAAGATCGAGGTGTGGGTCGCCAACAACCTGAACTTCCCGGCCGGCGACTGCCGCAACGACGGCGTACGCAACGTCATCACCGACGCGCAGGTCGAGTACCTCGTCGGTGAGTTCGACGGGAACATGTACCCGAAGATGACCGAGGAGTTCTCCAGCCCGCCCAGCCGCGACGGCGAGGGCGCGCAGCTCGAGGACATCCTGCCGGCCCTGTTCCCCGAGGGCTACTTCGCCGGTCCCGGCGACAAGATCGTCACCCTGATCGCCAACTTCCAGGACGAGAACTACCTCGACATCAACTTCCCGTCGTACGTGGCCGGCTACCACTCGTCCGGCATCAACGCGTTCGTGAACCGGAACGTGATGTCGATCGACTCGTACGACTGGCTCCATCGCACGGGTGCGAACCCGCCGCACGAGCCGTCCACCGTGCTCTGCGACAACAAGCCCGCCTCGCCCTTCCGCTACGAGGGCATCTTCGCGCACGAGTACCAGCACTTGCTCGAGTTCTGGGCGAGCCCGGGCGAGACGACGTGGGTGAACGAAGGGCTCGCGGACTACGCGATCACGGTCACCGGCTACGGCTTCCCGGAGCGGACGATCGAC
Source organism: Gaiellaceae bacterium (assembly GCA_036276675.1). Lineage (GTDB taxonomy): Bacteria > Actinomycetota > Thermoleophilia > Gaiellales > Gaiellaceae > Gaiellasilicea. Next base: position 6,540 of record DASUOK010000284.1, read on the forward strand.
CAGCTGGGCTGGGACAGCCACATCCAGACGTTCCTCGGCTGGCGCACCGTCGCCACGCCGTTCAACCTGATCCCACAGCCGAACGGCGGGCCCGAGAATTCCCTCACGGTCTGGAACGACCAGGGTGGGCTCGAGACGCTCGCCGACTACGGGGCGGCGTGGTCGTTCATGGAGCTGCTGCACACCCGCTTCGGCGACGACTTCATGACGGACTTCCACAACGAGGACGTGAACGGCCTCCCCGGCCTGCAGGCGGTGCTGGACACGTACCTGACCGGCGAGAGCGCGGCGGAGCTGATCCGCGACTGGGCGGCGAGCGTCGCGCTCGACCGCGCGCTCGACGACGGGGCGAAGCTCCGCGGCGGCGAGAAGGAGTCCGACTACCAGATCGACGAGCTCTACGCCGCGATCAACTGGGACAACCCGCAGGCCTACTCGACGCCCGGTGCGCCGCCGAACGGGTCGGACTACGTCCGCCTCCGGGACGCGGAGGGCAATCCGCTCGACGCCAGGAGCATCACGTCGATCGAGCTCGCCGGCGCGGCGGAGCACGTCGCCCCGCCGATGGAGTGGACGTCCGTCGTCGAGGGCGGGGACGCGATCCTCTCGGCGGGCGCCGCCCCGAGCATCGACCGCTCGATCGTCCGCCCGGTCACGGTCCCGGCCTCCGGTGACCAGTCGCTCGTGTTCGACACGAAGTACAACATCGAGACGGGCTGGGACTTCGGCATCGTGCAGGTCTCGACCGACGAGGGGCTCACGTGGACGAGCCTCGACAACGCGACGACGACCGACGCGCACGATCCGGGTGCGCTCGGCTCCATCGTCGCGCAGCTGCCCGGCTTCAACGGCACGGCCGACTGGAGCACGCAGACGTTCGACCTCTCGCCGTGGGCGGGGCAGACGATCCTGCTGCGGTTCCGGATGATGACGGACACGTTCACGCTCGGGAACAACCCGGACGAGAGCGGCGCCGGCTGGTGGGTCGACGACGTCAGGGTCGGCGGCTCGCTCGTCTCGGACGGCACGCTCGCGGGCTGGTCGACACCGGCGCCGCCGATCGAGTCGTTCACGCTGCAGCTCGTGGGGCTCGACGCGAAGAACGACAACGGGACGATTCTCGTGCGGGTGCCGCTCGGCGACGGCCGCACGGCGTCGCTCTCCGGGGGCGCCCTGCGCAGCCTGCTCGGCAACCACGCGGGCACCGTCGGGGCGATCGTCACGTACGAGGAGTCGACGGAGTCGATCGCCTCGTACGCGCCGTACGAGCTGACGGTGAACGGCGTCGTGCAGCCGGGCGGCTGAGCCGCGCAC
>DASUOK010000285.1:0-3946 GCA_036276675.1 Gaiellaceae bacterium
GGCCTGACGACGGGCGCGATGACGAACCGGCTCGACGGTCTCGAGCAGGAGGGGCTCGTCCGGCGGCTGCCCGACCCGGACGACCGGCGCGGTGTCATCGTCGAGCTGACGACGGAGGGCCGGCAGCTCTGGGAGCGGACGGTGGGCGCACAGGCCGCCAAGGAGCAGTTCGTCGCCTCCGCGCTCACGCCGGAGGAGCGGCAGCAGCTGAACATGCTGCTGCGCCGCATGGTGGTGCACACGGAGCAGGCGGCGGCGCCGCCCGCGGAGGTCGCCTGATGCCGCGCGGGTACGCAGAGGGGCCGGCGAGCGAGGAGGCCGAGCGCCGGCTGGACGAGCTGGAGCGCGGCGTCGAGGAGGCTCCCGAGGAGCGACCGGCCGTCTACGGCTCGACCGCCGACGAGCCGGAGCGGCACTTCCTCGGCTGGCTCGGCGACGTGGACCCCGAGGCGCTGTTCGAGCGCGGCGAGGCCTGGGGCATCACCGTCGTCCGCACCGCCGCGAAAGCCGAGCCCATCTAGTCGATCTGCAGGCTGTCGACCATCAGGTCGAGCACGTCCTTGTTGGCATCGAAGTCGAGGTCGTCGAGCCCCTGCGTCGACGCGATCAACGTCGAGCCGTCGAGGTCGACAAGCACCTCGTAGACGGGCGTCCCTTCCGGCAGCAGCCCGTCGGCGGTCGCGACGTACTCGAGCCGCACGGCCGGCCGGTCCGCGACCGTCAGCTCGTCGCGTGTGACGTCGCGCCGGCTCGGCTGCTCGCCCGCGACCGCCTCGAAGGAGACGGGCTCGCGCGAGATCAGGATGGCCACGCCGAGGGTCTCCGTCCGCTCGGGCACCTCGAACTCGTCGGGATGGAAGAACGAGCACGCCGCCGCGACCTCGCCGGCGTTCGTGTGCCAGGAGGCCGGGAAGGCGACGCTGAAGCCGTCCTCCTCGTTCGTGCAGCGCTGCGCGGTCGCCTCCGCCGTACCCGTCTCGGCCGGTGCCGTCGTCGCCGCCGTGTCGCTGTCGGCGGCGCAGCCGGCCGCGAGCACCGCGAGGACGGCCGCCGCGAGGACCCTCACGTGACCCACCGGAGCGGCTGAGGATCGGGTGCAGCAGGCCTCGTCGGCGTCGTTTCCACGCGAGCGCACGCTAACTTCCCGCGCGGGTGTCGCGCGCGGGGTCCGGACGGCGCCGCCCTGCGCTACAACTACCACCATGGCGAAAGCCATCGAGCAGCTCGACCAGGTCACGATTCGCTTCGCCGGCGACTCGGGGGACGGCATGCAGCTCACGGGCGACCGCTTCACCAGCGAGACCGCCCTGCTCGGCAACGACCTCTCGACCCTGCCGGACTTCCCCGCCGAGATCCGCGCCCCCGCCGGCTCGCTGCCGGGCGTCTCCGGCTTCCAGCTCCACTTCGCCGACCACGACATCCTCACGCCGGGCGACGCGCCGAACGTGCTGGTGGCGATGAACCCGGCGGCGCTGAAGACCAACCTCCGCGACCTGCCCAAGGGCGCGACGCTGATCGTCGACACCGACCAGTTCAAGGAGCGCAACCTCCAGAAGGCCGGCTACGAGGCGAGCCCGCTCGACGACGGCTCGCTCGAGGACTACCACGTGCATCCCGTCGCGCTCACGTCGATGACGGTCGAGGCGCTGCGAGGGATCGAGGGCGTCACCTCGCGCGAGGCCGAGCGCTCGAAGAACTTCTTCGCGCTCGGGCTGATGAGCTGGCTCTACCACCGGCCGACCGAGGGCACGCTGGCCTTCATCGACCGGAAGTTCGGCAAGCGCCCGGAGATCGCGCAGGCGAACGCGACGGCGTTCAAGGCCGGCTACGCCTACGGCGAGACCTCGGAGGACTTCGCCGTCTCCTACCAGGTCGCGCCCGCGAAGCTGCAGCCCGGCCTCTACCGGCAGATCACGGGCAACACGGCGCTCGCCTACGGCCTGATCGCGGCGTCGAAGCTCTCGGGGCTCGACCTGTTCCTCGGCGCCTACCCGATCACGCCCGCGTCCGCGATCCTGGAGGAGCTCGCGCGTCACAAGGCCTTCGGCGTCCGCACCTTCCAGGCCGAGGACGAGATCGCGGCCGTCGGCGCGGCGCTCGGGGCGGCGTTCGGCGGCTCTCTCGGCGTGACGACCTCCGCCGGTCCCGGAGTCGTGCTCAAGGCTGAGACGATCGGGCTCGGGATCACGCTCGAGCTGCCCGTCGTGATCATCGACGTGCAGCGCGCCGGCCCCTCGACGGGGATGCCGACGAAGCCCGAGCAGGCCGACCTGCTGATGGTTCTCCACGGCCGCAACGGCGAGAGCCCGGTGCCCGTCGTCGCCGCGTCGACGCCGTCGCAGTGCTTCCACGCGGCCATCGAGGCGGCGCGGATCGCGCTCAAGTACCGCACGCCGGTCTACCTCCTCTCCGACGCCTACCTCGCGAACGGCTCCGAGCCGTGGCTGATCCCCGACGTCGCCACGCTGCCCGACATCTCGATCGACTTCGCGACGGCGACCGACGAGCCGTTCGCGCCGTACTCGCGCGACCCCGAGACGCTCGCGCGGCCCTGGGCGATCCCCGGCACGCCCGGGCTCGAGCACCGCATCGGCGGGCTCGAGACGGCGGACGTCACCGGCTCCGTCTCCTACGACCCCGACAACCACGAGCTGATGACGCGCTTGCGCGCGGCGAAGGTGGCCGCGATCGCGAACGACATCCCGCCCCTCGAGGTCGACGATCCGGGCGGCGGGGCGCGGACGCTCGTGCTCGGCTGGGGCTCGACCTACGGCCCCATCGGCGCCGCCGTGAAGCGTGTGCGCCGCTCCGGCGCCGGCGTCGCCCACGCGCACCTGCACCACCTGAATCCGTTCCCGCGCAACACGGGCGAGGTGCTCGCGCGCTACGACAAGGTGCTGATCCCGGAGATGAACCTCGGCCAGCTGCTGCAGCTCGTGCGCGCCGAGTTCCTGGTCGATGCGGTCGGCTACAACCGGGTCCGCGGCGTGCCGTTCAAGGTGAGCGAGCTGGAGGAGGCGATCACGGCGATGGTGCAGGCGTGAGCCGTCTCCTGAAGGAGAAGCCGTTCTCCTACCGCGAGCGGAAGGACGGGACGGTCGCGATCTACTGGAAGCGGATCCCGGCGACGACGCTCGGCGGCAAGCTGGCGGAGAACTTCCTCGCCGCGGCGGCCGAGGCCGGCGAGGACGAGCTGCAGCTGCTGCTGGCGAAGGCCACCGGCAACTTCAAGCGCGGCAACGAGCGGCGCACGAAAGCGAGGCCCAGTGGGCGACGGTGACGGCAACGGGCACGTGCAGCTGAAGGCGAAGGACTTCAAGTCCGACCAGGAGGTGCGCTGGTGCCCCGGCTGCGGCGACTACGCGATCCTGAACGCCGTGCAGTCGTTCATGCCGGAGCTCGGGCTCTCGCGCGAGCGGATCGTCTTCGTCTCCGGCATCGGCTGCGCCGCGCGCTTCCCGTACTACATGGAGACCTACGGGATGCACTCGATCCACGGGCGCGCGCCGGCGATCGCGACCGGGCTTTCCGTGACTCGGCCCGACCTGTCGGTGTGGGTCGTGACCGGGGACGGCGACTCGATGTCGATCGGCGGCAACCACCTGATCCACGCGCTGCGGCGGAACGTCAACTTCAAGATCCTGATGTTCAACAACCGGATCTACGGGCTGACGAAGGGGCAGTACTCGCCCACCTCCGAGCTCGGCAAGGTCACGAAGTCGACGCCGATGGGCTCGCTCGACCACCCCTTCAACCCGCTCTCGCTCGCGATCGGCGCCGAAGCGACCTTCGTCGCGCGCGCGATCGACACCGACAAGAAGGAGCTGACCGAGGTGCTGCGCGCCGCCGCGCACCACCAGGGGAGCGCCTTCGTCGAGATCTACCAGAACTGCAACATCTACAACGACAACGCGTTCGACTTCGTGCGCGAGCAGAAGGAGAACCG
>DASUOK010000286.1:0-8508 GCA_036276675.1 Gaiellaceae bacterium
TACGTGCCGCCCGGCTCGCGGACGCCCCGGCGGTTCCGGTGCGTGGGCACCGATCCCGCGCACCGGCCCTCCCACACCTCACTCCGCTACGGCGAGCCGGGCTACATGCAGCTGCGGCGGTCGACGCACGCGGCGGTGCGAACCGGTGCGAGCGACGAGGGCTCGATGGGCGTCACGCACGGGCTGCACGAGCCGCAACGCGAGACGAACCTCCGCGTGCGGCTGGACGAGTACCTGCGCTACGGCCTCGAGGCCGGGTTCTTCTACGCGACGTGAACGAAGGGAGAGAGGGATGGCCGCCGACATCAGCCGCGTGAGGTTCGACCCGCTCCGCGACTTCGCGGGCGTCGTCCTTCAGCAGGGGAGGCTCCTGCTCGATTCCGACTTCAACGAGCTCGTGGCCGTGCTCGAACGCCGGCTGCGCGCCGAGACGAGCGACCTCACCTCCTTCGGCCCCGACCCGGACCTCGCCGGCGTGGCCTGGGTCCCGCGCCAGACGCCGAACGCGTTCCTGATCACCGCCTCCGGCGGCTCGCTCTCCATCGGGCGCGGACGCATGTACGTCGACGGGCTCCTCGCCGAGAACCACGGCGTCGAGGTGGCAGGCTTCGACCCGCTGCTCTCCGAGCGGACGGGGACGGTCGACACGTCCTATCTGGCGCAGCCCTACTGGCCGACCCCGGCTCCGCTCCCGACCGAGGGCACGCACCTCGCCTACCTCGACGTCTGGCGCCGCGAGCTGACGCACCTGGAGGACCCGGGGCTCGTCGAGGTCGCGGTCGGCGTCGACGCAACGGCGCGCTGGCAGACCGCGTGGCAGGTGCGGCTGCACGCCGCCCCGTCCGGGACGACGTGCACGACCGACGACGCGGACATCCCCGGGTGGCTCGACGTGATCCGGCCGTCCGACGGCCGGCTGACGACGCACGAGGTCGCCGTGCCCGCGTCGGCCGACCCGTGCGAGCTGCCGCCCGAGGGCGGCTATCGCGGCCTCGAGAACCAGACCTACCGCGTCGAGATCCACGAGGGGGGCCAGCCCGGCGGCACGGCGACGTTCAAGTGGTCGCGGGAGAACGCCTCGGTGGCGATGCCGGTGGTGGAGATGGTGTCGACGACCGTCCTGCGGCTCGCCTCGGTGGGCCGGGACGACGTGCTGCGCGTCTCGAACGACGACTGGGTCGAGATCCTCGACGACCGCCGCGAGCTCGACGGTGAGCCGGGCGAGCTGCGCCAGGTCACGGTCGACGACGCCGAGCGGACGATCACGTTCAGCGGCGCGCTGCCGGCCGACCTCCAGCCGGCCGACGCGGACGAGGCGGCGGCGAGGCATCTGCGCGTCCGCCGCTGGGACTCGGACGGGCTCGTCGCCGTCCCGGCCTCCGACGCCACGGAGGTCGCGCTCGAGCACGGCATCGCGGTCTCGTTCTCGGTCGCCACCTCCGGCGGGCGGTTCCGCCGCGGCGACCACTGGATCTTCGCCGCCCGCACCGCGGACGCCTCCTTCGAGCAGCTCGAGGAGGCGCCGCCGCTCGGCGTCCACCACCACTACGCGCGCCTCGCCGTCGTCACCCTCCCGAGCAGCGCGACCAGCTGCCGCCGGCTCTGGCCGCCGCTGCCGGTGGAGGGCGGGGACAGCTGCGACTGCACCGTCTGCGTCACGCCCGAGTCGCACTCGTCGGGTGCCCTCACCGTTCAGGATGCCGTGGACGCGGTCAAGGCGGCCGGCGGCGGCACGGTCTGCATCGCGGCCGGCGTCTACGACATCGGCGGCGGCGTGGAGGTCGACGGCGCGAGGTCGCTGCGCATCCGCGGCCAGGGGCTCGCGACGATCCTCGTCGCCCGTGGCACCGCGCTCACGGTCACGCAGTCGCTGGGAGTGACCGTGGAGAACCTGGCCCTCCTCAGCGGCGCCGACGCTCCTGCCGCGGTGCGGCTGCAGGGGGTGGCGCTGACGAACGTGGTGGAGACGGCGATCCTCTCCTTCCCCTCGGGCGACGCGGGCGGCGCGGCGATCCAGCTCGCCGGCGTGGGGCTGCTCGTGAACCTGCGGCGCAACGTCCTCGTCGCGCGCACGGGAGTGGGGATCGGCGGAGGCGACTCGATCGGCCTCTTCGGGGCCGGACTGAGGATCGAGGACAACGTCGTGCTCGCGTTCGACCAGGGCATCGACCTCGGCGGCACGGCCGCCTACTTCCTCGACTGCCGGGTCACCGGGAACGACGTGCTGGCTCCGCAGGAGGCAGGCATCCGTGCGACCGGCGCGCTCGCGCCGGGCGGCTCGCTGGAGATCGGGCGCAACCGGATCGCGGCGCGAGGGACGGGCATCGTCGTCGGCGCCGACGCGACCGTGGACGCGAACACGATCAACACGCTGGGCGGCGACCCGGGCGCGGACGGCATCGTGGTCGATCCGGGCACGCTCACGGTCGAGCCCGGGCACGTGCGCATCACGGGCAACCGCATCCACGACCGCGGCGGCACGGGGGTCGCGCTCCGCACCTCCGTCCGCACCTTCACCGTCAAGCAGAACGTGCTGTCGACCGTCGGCGCGGGAATCGCGATCGAGGACAAGGGGCAGGCCGAGCGCGTGGCGATCGAGGACAACGAGGTCTTCGACGTCGCCACGGGCGAGCAGTCGTCACGGTTCGTCGTCGGGATCCACGTCGCCGCCAGCGGTTCCGCGGCGATCGTGGCGAACACGGTCGCCCGCCTGGCGCCGGGCTTCAGGGACGGGGCGGAGCTGGCCGGCATCCTCGCGACCGCGACGGAGGACGTCAGGATCTCGGGCAACGTCGTCGACGTGATCGGCCCGCAGGACGGCTACGACGGCTTCGCCGCCGGGATCGCCGTCGTCGGCCCCTTCGAGCGCGCATCCGTCTCGGACAACACCGTCCGCTTCGGTCCCGGCGTCCCCGGGCCGGTCAAGGGCACGTGGTGGGCACTGCTGATCCAGTCGGCCGGCGAGGTGCGCACCCGTGTCGCTTCCGCCGCCGTCGTCCCACTGGAAGGCGGTGGCGCGCTCGCCTTGACGAACCGCGGCGTGTTCGCCGTGGCGGCGCGCGGCGACCATGCCGGCGTAGCGTCGAACACGATGACCGGCGGGGGCGGCGGCAACGAGCCGGCGTGCCGCGTCCGGGTCGGCGGCGACGTCGTCGCGGACGCCAACCAGTGCCGGCACGAACGCGCCGAGGATCCCACCGCGATGCTGCTGCAGGGGTCCTCGGTGATCGCAACCGGGAACCGGCTGCGGGGCGAGGAGGCGATGCTGATCATCCGCACCGACGAGAACCGCCTCGCCGCGGTGGGCAACCTGGCTCCCGGCGGCACGCATCTGAACGGCCCCGGCTCCGGGCTCCCGAGCCCGTGGCAACCGCTCAACCCGAACGTCTCGTGACACTCGTCCCAGGGAGGTAGCGATGCCCACCGTCGTCGTCGGCACCGAGAAGAACTTCACCGCGCTCCGCCCCCTCCTGTTCGGGGACAAGGTCTCCGCCGGGGTCGCCCGGGACGCGAAGCAGGCGCTCCGCGAGGCGAACCCGCACGCGGATCTCGACAAGTTGCAGCCCGGGACGGTCCTGACGGTGCCCGAGGGCCTGCCGGGTGTCGCCGCGGAGCCGGCGCCCTTGCGGGCCGGGGGGCTCGAGGACGCGCTCGTCTCGCTCTCGAGCCGTGGCAAGCTGGAGCTCGACAGGCTGTCCGAAGCGGCGAAGAGCCGGGATGCGGCGACGAGGGCCGAGCGAAAGCGGCTGACCAAGGCCCTCGAGTCGGAGTCGGTCGCAGCCGCGGCGAAGCGCGACAAGGAGCTGGCCGCCGATCTGCGTGCGGCCCGCGAGGGGCTCGACGGAGAGGACGCGCGCGCGAAAGAGCGCGCAGCCGAGCTGAAGCAGGCCGGGGCCGAGTGGGGCGCCGGGCTCGACTCGCTCGCGGAGCTCCTCGGCGATCTGCCGGGTGTCTCGGCGCCCGGCGACGCGACTCCGGCTCCGCGTGGCCCGGCCTGACCTCAGCCGCTCACGTCGGAGCCTGCTGCGGCGTGGGACTCGGTTCTGCTCAGCCGATGCCGGCTCGACTACGAGGCCGCTGTGTCGTTGTCGCGACCGCTGTAGAAGTACGCAAACCTCTTGGTGCTCTCACCGGTGAGATTCGAGACGGCCTTGAGACAGAAGAGGCCGTCGTCGTTCGCGTCGATCAGGTCCCCGAGGATGATCAGATCCTCCACGGTGTAGGGCGCGGGGTCGGCAGCGAGCCCGGCCGCGATCCGGGGCAGCTCCAGCAATTCAGCTTCCGTCTGCGGTACTGCGTAGGTCGTGTAGCCGTTGGGACAGCTCGTGCGGTGCGCGTCGGCCGTCGCTGCCGGGGCGAGTGTGAACGCCGTGATCAAGCCCGCCAAAAGGAATCCCAGCCGCATGGTTCTCCCTTCGTCGCGTGGGTGGAGACCGATTGATGACACTGCCGCATCGCCCCGTCAAGGTCAGCGGCGCCGCCGCCGCTCAGACGCCCAGGACGTCCGCAGCCTTCTCGAACTGGTCCTCGCGCACGTACACGACGTAGCCGAAGGTGCCCCGCGCGTCGGTGACGCCCGACGACGCGTAGATGTCGACCCCGGCGTCGACGAGGTGCCTGTGGACGTCCGCCAGCGTGCCGAGCTCGTCGTCACCCTGAACGAGCAGCGCGTGGTACGGGCCGTCGAGTGGGAGGTTGGCCGTCCGCGCCTCCGCGATCAGCTTGTTCGGGTCGGCGGGGAAGAGCGAGAACTGCGCGAGGCTCGGCCCGCTCGGCACCGCGGTGAAGGCGAGCAGGTCGACGCCCCGCTCGGCCAGCAGCGACAGCACGCGGTACGCCGCCCCGAGCTCGTCGCGCACGTTGGCGTAGTAGTACGTGACCCGGCGGATCGTGAAGGCCATCGGCAGGGTCACTCTACGGCCTGCCGCCTCGGGTCGAGATCCGGCTCGCGGCCACGGCGGCCTGGCCGTAGCTGATCCCGCCGTCGTTCGGGGGCACCTGCCGATGCGAGAGCACCTGGAACCCGTGCTCGTGGAGGCGCCGCCGCGTCGCGTCGAGCAGCCGGAGGTTCTGGAAGGTGCCGCCCGAGAGCACGACCGTGCGCGGCTCCCCGGCCTCGGCGCAGGCGGAGGCTGCGGCGGCCGCGACCGTCTCGTGGAAGGCCGCGGCGATGGCGGCGCGAGGTCGGCCGGCGGCGAGGTCGTCGTGCACGGCCGCCACCAGCTCGCTCCCGCGGCCGAAGCGCCAGGCGTACGGCTCCGCCCGCGCGTCGCCGGCCAGCTGCTCGAGCTCGATCGCGGCCTGGCCCTCGTAGGTGACCGACTCGCGGACGCCGAGCAGGGCAGCGACCGCATCGAACAGCCGGCCCATCCCGGAGGACGGCGGCGCGTTCACCTTCAGCGCATGACGGACGAGCTCCCAGCGCTCGAACGGGACGGGCCTTCCGGCCTGCTCCAGGTGCACGGCCGCGACGCGCCACGGCTCACGGATCGCCGCCTCGCCGCCCGGGAGCGGCACGGGCTCCAGATGCGCAAGACGCTCGAAGGAGGCCAGGTCGCAGCGGAGGAGCTCGCCGCCCCAGAGCGTCCCGTCCGTGCCGTAGCCCGTGCCGTCGAAGACGAGCGCCAGCGCGGCACCCGTCAGGCCGTGCTCGGCGAGACACGCGGCCGCGTGCGCGTGATGGTGCTGCACGCCGACGAGCTCCGCCTCCTGCTCCAGCGCCCACTTCGTGGACAGGTACTCGGGATGGAGATCGTGCGCCACGACCTCCGGCTCGGCGCCGAGCATGGCGAGGTAGAGCTCGAGGTCGGTGAGGAACGCCCGGTAGGCGAGCTCCGAATCGAGATCGCCGAGGTGCGGCGAGAGGAACGCCTGCGCGTCGCGTGCGACGCAGAAGGTGCTCTTCAGCTCGGCGCCGGCGGCGACGATCGGGCGGGGAGCCGGGACCGGCAGCGGGAGCGCGCCGGGCACGTACCCGCGCGACCGGCGCACCGGGTGGGCGGCGCGGACGACCGAGTCCTCGCAGCGGCGGTGGATCGGCCGGTCGTGGGCGAGGAACGCGTCCGCGATCCCGTCGAGCCGCTCCCGGGCCTCGTCGTCGTCGTACGCGATCGGCTCGTCGGAGCGGTTGCCGCTCGTCATGACGAGCGCTCTGCCGACGTCGGCGAGCAGGAGCTGGTGCAGCGGCGTGTAGGGGAGCATGACGCCGAGCCACCGCGTCCCCGGCGCGACCGACGGCGCGACGGGCGCGTCCGCCCGTCGGCGGACGAGCACGATCGGCCGCTCGCGGGAGGAGACGAGCGCCGCTTCGTCGGCGCCCAGCTCCGCGAGTAGCTCTGGCTCGTTCGTCATGAGCGCGAACGGCTTGTCCTCGCGCAGCTTGCGCGCTCGTAGGCGGGCGACCGCGCTCTCGCTCGCGGCGTCACAGGCGAGGTGGTAGCCGCCGAGCCCCTTGACGGCGAGGACCGCGCCCTCGCGCAGGAGCTCGACGGCGACCTCGAGCGGCAGCGTCAGCCGGGGGCCGCAGACGGGACACGCGATCGGCTCGGCGTGGAAGCGGCGGTCGCCGGGATCCTCGTACTCGAGGCGGCAGTCCGCGCAGAGGGGAAAGCCGGCCATCGTCGTCAGCGGCCGGTCGTAGGGCACGCCGGTGACGATCGTGAACCGCGGCCCGCACTGCGTGCAGTTGACGAACGGGTAGCGGTATCGGCGATCCTGCGGATCGAAGAGCTCGCGGAGGCACTCGTCGCAGGTGGCGACGTCCGCCGGGATCAGCGCCGTGCTGCCGTGCGCCTCGCTGAGCGCGATCCTGAACTCGGTCTCGCCGCGAGCGCCGATCGCCCGGGTCTCGACGGAGTCGATCCGAGCGAGGGGTGGTGCGTCGTCGGCGAGCGCCTGCGCGAAGCGCTCGAGCGCAGCGACGGCGCCTTCCACCTCGATCACGACGCCCTCACCGTCGTTCAGGACGAATCCGCCGAGCTCCTGCTGCCGGGCGATTCGGTGGACGAAGGGCCGGAAGCCGACTCCCTGCACGAGGCCCCGGACGACGAAGGCGCGGCGCTCCACGGTCCGACATGATCCCGCACGTCAGGATCGTCCGCGACCCCGGAGCGCTTCATGTGCCTCGCGATTCCCGGTCAGGTGCTCGAGCTCGTCGACGAGGAGAACCGCCTCGCGCGGATCGACGTCGCGGGTGTCGTCCGCACCGTCAACGTCGCGCTGCTCGACCTCGATGGCGACGCCGCGGCGCCCGGCGACTGGGTCCTGATCCACGTCGGCTTCGCGCTCTCGAAGGTCGACGAGGAGGAGGCGGCGGCGACGCTCCGCCTGCTCCAGGGCATGGGCGAGGACTACGAGCAGGAGCTCGAGGAGCTGAAAGCGAGCGTCATCGAGTGACGTGCGGCTCGGAGCACTGCATCACCTGCTCCGACGAGGGCGTGCCGATGCGGGTGGTCGCGGCGCTCGAGGATGGGCTCGCGCGGTGCGAGGCGGAGGGTGTCGAGAGCGACGTGATGGTCGACCTCGTCGCCCCGGTGGCAGTCGGCGACGAGGTGCTCGTGCACGCGGGCGTCGCGCTGGCGAGGGTCACGTGAGGTTCGTCGACGAGTTCCGGGATGCCGAGCTCGGCCGGGTGCTCGCCGGCGAGATCCTCACCACGGTGGAGCCAGGTCGCGAGTACAAGCTGATGGAGGTCTGCGGCGGCCACACGCACACGATCTACAAGTACGGCGTCGACGACCTCCTGCCGGCGAACGTGGAGCTCGTCCACGGCCCCGGGTGCCCCGTCTGCGTGATCCCGATGGGCCGCGTCGACGACGGGATCGCGGTCGCCCACGCGCCGGGCGTGATCTTCACGTGCTTCGGCGACATGATGCGCGTCCCGGGCGGCTCGGGCACGCTGCTCGACGCGAAGGCGCAGGGGGCGGACGTGCGGATGGTCTACTCGCCCCTCGACGCGCTCCGGATCGCGCGGGAGAACCCCGACCGCGAGGTCGTCTTCTTCGCCGTCGGCTTCGAGACGACCGCTCCCTCGACGGCGCTGACGCTCAAGCGCGCCAAGGCCGAGGGAGCCCGGAACTTCTCCTGCTTCTCGAACCACGTCACGATCGTGCCGCCGCTGCGCGCCCTGCTCGAGTCGCCCGACCTGCGCCTCGACGGGTTCATCGGCCCAGGCCACGTGTCCACCGTCGTGGGCGCGCGCCCGTTCGAGTTCATCCCCGCCGACTACCGCAAGCCGGTCGTGATCTCGGGCTTCGAGCCGCTCGACCTGCTCCAGTCGGTCTACCTCGTGCTGCGCCAGCTCGTCGAAGGCCGCTGCGAGGTCGAGAACCAGTACGCGCGGGTCGTCCCGCGGGACGGCAACCCGGCGGCGCTGGCCGTGCTGGAGGAGGTCTTCGAGCTGCGGCCGCACTTCGAGTGGCGCGGCCTCGGCTTCATCTCGCACAGCGGCCTGAAGCTCGCCGACGCCTACGCCGACTTCGACGCCGAGCGGCGCTTCGACGTGCCGGG
>DASUOK010000287.1:0-6951 GCA_036276675.1 Gaiellaceae bacterium
CGTCGCGGTACTGCCGGGTGGTCCCGGCGGCCCGTCGTCGCGGTACCCGGCGAGAAGTCGTCCCGCTCGGCGAAGTCCTCACCCGTGTAGCTGCGCTCGATGCCGAGCGTCGACAGCACCGTCGCGTAGAAGCGCTCCGACGCCGCCCGGTCGGAGGCGCGGATCGTGACGTGGTCGAACACGCGGTGAGGCTAACTGCGCGGCGAAAGGCTCACGCGGCGAGCGAGTGCTCGAGGATCTCGCCGAGGTCGGAGACGACGAGGTCGGCGCCGCCGGCCCGAAGGGCGCTCGCCGTGTCGCCGCGGCCGACGCCGACGACGAGCTCGAACCCGCCGGCGCGGCCCGCCGTGATGCCGTCGCGGCTGGTCTCGAAGACGGCCGTTCGCGCCGGCTCGACCGCGAGGTGGCGGCAGGCGGCGAGGAGCGTGTCGGAGGCGGGCTTGCTGCGGAGCCGCTCGTCGAGCATCGTCCGCCCGTCCACGCGCTCGTCGATCAGCGGCGCCAGCCGCGCGCGCTCGAGCATCGTCTCGGTGTTCGCGCTCGCGGAGACGACGGCACTGTGCATCCCGGCGTCGTGGACGAGCTCGAGGTACAGGCGGGCCCCCTCGTACGCGGTCACGCCGCGTTCGTCGAGTCGGCGGAGCAGCGCGCTGCGCTTCCGGTTGGCGAGGCCGTGCACCGTCTCCGCGCCCGCCGGATCGTCGGGGCTCCCGTCGGGCAGGCTGATGCCGCGGCTCGCCAGGAAGCCGCGAATGCCCTCCAGCCGCGGCCGCCCGTGCATGTGCTTCGGGTAGTCGGTGTGCGCGTCGTACGGCGCGAAGGAGCCGCCGGTGCGCTCGACCCGCCGCGAGATGAACTCGTCGAACGCCTCGCGCCACGCCTCGGCGTGGATGGCGGCGCTGCCGATCAGGACCCCGTCGAGGTTGAACACGCACGCTGCGGCGTCCGGCGGCACCCCCAGCAGCCGCTTGGCCTCCTGAGCCGACGCGGACAGGCGCACGAGCAGCCGTCTCGCCTCCCGGTCCGGTGCGAGCGTCCCGAGCAGCCGGACTGCCTCCTCGCGCTCGACGGCCAGACGCCCCGCGCGCCGGCGTAGCTCCTCGGCGGGCAACTCGTGGCTCCCGGCGTGGAGAGCGGACGCAGCCGCGTCGAGGGCGGTTCGCCAGCGTCCGACGAGCAGGTCCAGGTCGAGAAGGTCCGGCTCCACGCTTCCAGCGTCGACCTCCGCCGTCGCGCCGGCATCGGGGGAAAACCGGAAGCCCACCGCGGGAAGTACGCCGACCGTCGGTGGCCGGAGCTCCTACGTCGGCGCTGCGGGAAACTACTGTCGCCGGATCCGCGGGCTCACCGACGTCACGGCCGCCGCGCGGGGGCAGTATGGCCGTGCTCAGAGCACAGGTCGCAAGTAGGACGAACCTCCACCGAGACGGCAGCAGGAAGAACCTCCGAATGCCCTCCCGGTGAAGCGGACGAACGCGAGACTGACTCTCCGAAGATCACCTGGAGCCCGCCGCGAGGCGGGCTCCAACTTCGCCTTGCCCGGCGAGCGAAGACGTCGGCGTCAGCGGGTCACGGCAGCCGCGGCGACCAGAGCGCGCCGAACAGGAGCGCGGCCGTGAGCAGCCCGGCGGCGGCCGCCAGGAACCAGGCGGTCGCCTCCCGGCGACCCGGCTCGCGGCCGAGGCTCGAGCCCAGCTCGGCGTACGCGGCCTCGAGCGCGCCGGCGTCGCGGGCGGCGAAGAACTTGCCGCCCGTCTCCTCGGCGATCGCGTTCAGCGTCACGGGGTCCGGCGGCACGGGGATCGTCTGCTGGAAGCCGCCGAAGTTGCCGGTCACCGTGCCCTCCTGCGTCCCCAGCGAGATCGTGTAGACCGGGATCCCGGCCGTCCTGGCGAGCTCCGCGCCCTGCAGCGGCTCCAGGAAGCCGCGCGTCTGCGAGCCGTCCGAGAGGAAGAGGATCGACGCGACGCTGTCCGCCGCGGAGGGCGCGGGCGCGGCCGTGCGGAAGGCGATCGTCTGGCCGTCGCCGTCCCCGCCGGTGCCGCTGCCGTCGCCCGTCGCCTGCTCCGCCAGCTCGACGGCGAGCGCGAGGGCGTCGCCGATCGCGGTGCCGCTGTAGCCGGGGAAGAGGTCGATCGAGTCGACCGAGGCGCGCAGGAGCTCCCGGTCGGTCGTCGGCGGCGACGCCACCTGCGGGTCGCCGGCGAAGGCGATCAGGCCGACGCGCAAGCGGGGCGGGACGCGGTCGAGGAACGTCCGCACAGCCTCCTGCGCCGCGGCGAGCCGTGTCGGGGCCACGTCCTCGGCGTGCATCGAGCGGGACACGTCCACGACGAGGATCACGGTGGCACGCTCTCTCGGCACCAGCGTGTCGACGTGCGGACGTGCGAGCGCCCCGGCGAGCACCGCGAAGGCGAGCAGGGCGAAGGCGGGAGGGACGAGCCGGCGCCAATTGCGCCCGCCGGCGACCGCGGCGAGGACGTCCAGGTTCGTGAACGTGACGGCGTAGCGCGCGCGCCGTCGCTCCGCGAGCAGGTAGAGCCCGACCGCGACCGGCACGGCGAGCAGCGCGAGCAGCAGGAGCGGGCGCTCGAAGCTCACCGCGTCCTCGCGCAGACGGCGCCGGCCTGGACGAGCGCGCGCGTCGAGGCGAGCGCGAAGCCGCCGCGCGCCGACGCCGTGACGCGGTTCGAGCGCAGCTCCCGCGTCGCCTGCAGCGCCCGGACGATCCCGGCCACCGGCGGGGTGCCGCCGCGGAACGCGAGCGCGTGCCAGCCGTCGACGAGCCGCTCGCGCGGGCCGCACCGCCTGGTCACGGTCCGGGTCTCGCCCGCCTGCACGCGCACCGTCGTCACCCGGCGCACGGTCGGCTCCCCCGGACGGAAGAGCGCGCTGAGCGCGGTGGGGATGCGCCCGCCGCCGCCCGCTGCCGGGATGCAGCCGATGTGCGGCCGGAAGGTCGCGATGCGGGCGGTCGCGCCGACGTACGTGGCGGAGAAGAGGGCGCTGCGCTCGGTGCTGATGCCGGGGTTCACCGGGCTTCCGAGCTTGGCGGCGAAGCTCACGTCGATGCCGCGGTCGGTCAGCTCGGCGTCGGTGCCGCCGACGACGTGGCCGGGCGGGCACGAGAGCTGGAAGCGCACGGTCGTGCGCGGCAGGGCGCGGGTCGTGGGCACGACGACCCAGGGGCCCGCCACGGGCACGCAGACCTGGAGCCCCTGGCACTCGCGGGTGGCGGCACCTGCGGGAGCCGACAGCGCCAGCGCCGGGAGGGCGATGCAGAGCAGCAGGAGCAGTCTTCTCACGGCAGCCTCCTGAGCCAGAGCACCGACAGGGCGCCGCCCGCCAGCAGGAGCGCGGCGGCTCCGCCGGCGAAGACGTCCGTCACCTCACGCCGCTCCTTGCGCTCGCCGAGGCGCGAGCCGAGCTCCTCGTAGACCTGCGTCAGCCGCTCGTCGTCGAGCGCCGTGTAGAGCTCGCCGTTCGTCGTGCGCGCGAACATCCTGAGCGTCTCCGGGTCGGCCGGCACCTGGATGCGCTGCGTGTAGCCGCCCTCGAGCTCCACCTCGACGACGCCGTCGGGCGTGCCGACGAGGATCGCGTGCACCGGTATCCCAAGGCGCTTCGCTCGCGCCGCCGCGTCCTGCGGCTCCACCTGACCGCCGTCGCGGGCCCCGTCGGAGATGAGCAGGATCGCGGTCGGCGGGATCGTGCCGTCCTCGGCCCGCTCGTTCTGGCCGAGCCGCACGCCCAGCGCGACCCCGTCGCCCAGCGCCGTCCCCTCGCTCGGGCGCAGCAGCGCGAGCGCGTCCTCCGTCAGCGCGCGGTCCTCAGTCGGCGGCGAGACGACGACCGCGCGCGTGCCGATCCCGACCACGGCCACGCGGAAGCGCTCCGGGATCGTCGAGAGGAAGGTGCCGGCGGCGGCGCGTGCGGCGACGAGCCGTGACGGCTCCACGTCGGTCGCGCCCATCGAGCGCGACACGTCGATGGCGAGCACGATCGTCGCCTCCTCGCGCTTCTCGGTCACGGTCGCCTCCGGTCGGGCGACCCCGACCACCATCGCCGCGAGCGCGGCGAGGAGCACCGCGAGCGGCAGCCAGCGGCGGGTGCGCGGCGGGCGCGGGGCGATCCCCGACAGGAGGGGCGCGCTCGCGAAGCGCTCGGCGACGCGCCGCCGGCTCCGCTCCCGCGCTACGAAGGCGAGCGCGACCAGCGGCACGAGCGCCAGCCCGAGGAGCGCCCAGGGAGCCGCGAAGCTCACGGGCCTCCACGCTTCAGGAAGACGGCGAGCGAGCGCAGCCAGTCACCGGAGGTGGTCAGCAGGTGGTGCCGCACGCCGACCGAGGCGAGCATCCGGGCGACGCCGGAGCGCTCCTCGGCCGCCGCGGCGGCGAAGCGCTCCCGCAGCCGGCGGTTGCGCGTGTCGACCCGCAGCTGCCGGCCGGTCTCCGGGTCGACGAGGAAGAGCTCGCCCACGTTCGGCAGCTCCTGCTCGCGCGGGTCGCGGATCTCGAGCGCGAGCACGTCGTGGCGGCCGGCGAGGGCGAGCAGCGGCCGCCGCCAGTCGGAGGGGCCGCGGAAGTCGGAGACGACCACGACGAGCGCCCGCTGCCGGGCGAGCGCGCCCGTGCGGCGGAGCGCCGCGCCGAGCGAGGTCGCGCCGACGGGATCGGCGGAGAGCTCCTCCTCGCGCCGCAGCGCCGCCAGCAGCCCGAGCAGGCCCAGCCGCCCCTGCCGCGGCGGCAGCGCGCGCTCGTCGCGGTCGCCGAAGGTGACGACGCCGAGGCGGTTCCCCCGCCGCGTCGCCACGTGGCCGAGCGCGATCGCCGCGCCCTCGGCGACGTCCAGCTTGCGCCGGTCGGCGGTGCCGAAGCGCATCGACGGGGAGGTGTCGAGCACGAGCCAGCTGACGAGCACCCGCTCGGCGAGGTCGACGCGCACGTGCGGCTCGCCGGTCCGCGCGGTCGTGTTCCAGTCCACCTTGCGCACGTCGTCGCCGGGGACGTACGGTCGCACGAGCGCGAGCTCCGTGCCCTCGCCGTGGAACGAGGAGCGGTAGTCGCCGGCGAGCAGGCCGCCGAGGCGGCGGCCGATCGTCACGTCGAGGGCGCGCAGCAGCGCCTCCGGCATCGGCCCCCGGCCGGGGGTGTCCGCGGGTGCGAGCGAGGGCGCGGAGCTCACGCCGCCGTCGTCGTGCGCGCGAGGTCGGTGCGCGGCACCTCGACCGCCGCGAGCACCCGGTCGAGGATCGCCTCGACGCCGACGTCCTCGGCGAGCGCCTGGTAGGTGAGGATGATCCGGTGGCGCAGCGCATCCTTGGCGAGCGCCTTCAGGTCGTCCGTCAGCACGTAGTCGCGACCGCGCACGAGCGCGAGCGCACGTCCCGCCTGCACGAGGCTGATCGGCCCGCGCGGGCTGGCGCCGAAGGAGATGTAGTCGGCGAGCTCCGCGAGCCCGTGTGCCGCCGGCTCGCGCGTCGCCTCCGCGAGCGCGACCGCGTAGCTGATGAGCGACGGGTCCACGTAGACGGCGCGGACGGACTCCTGCAGGCCGCGCAGCTCGTCGAGCGAGAGCACCTGCCGCAGGTCCGGGCGCGCCACGAGCTGCCGCTGCACGATCGCGAGCTCCTCGTCGCGCTCCGGGTAGCCGATCACGACCTTCAGCATGAAGCGGTCGACCTGCGCCTCGGGGAGCGGGTACGTCCCCTCCGACTCGATCGGGTTCTGCGTCGCCATCACGAGGAAGGGATCGGGGACGGGGTGGGTGTCGTGGCCGATCGTCACCTGGTGCTCCTGCATCACCTCGAGCAGCGCCGACTGCACCTTCGCCGGCGCGCGGTTGATCTCGTCGGCGAGCAGGAAGTTGCAGAAGACGGGGCCGAGCTCGGTGTCGAAGGTGCCGTCGACCGGGCGGAAGATGCGGGTACCGACGAGATCGGAGGGCACGAGGTCCGGCGTGAACTGGACGCGGGAGAACGACCCGCCGAGCACGTCGGCCGTCGTCTTGATCGTCAGCGTCTTCGCGAGCCCCGGCACGCCCTCGATCAGCAGGTGCCCCTGCGCGAGCAGGCAGACGAGGACGCGCTCGAGCATCGCGTCCTGCCCGGCGATCACGCGCCTGATCTCGAACAGGGCCTGCTCCAGGCGCTCCTTGGCCTCGAGCGGCACGGGGGCGGGGGCGGGGACGGACGGCTCGGGCAGCTCGCTCACGTGCGCTCCTTCGTTCGCTGACCCCACAAGGAAAGCACGCGGGGCTGAGAAGCGGCTAAGAAACTCGTCCCGAACGGCCAACTTGCGCGTGCGAGGCATGCTCGCCACGATGGCCTCGTGGACGCCGAGCCCGTGATCTACCGGACGGAGGTGCTGGCTATGGTCGGGGCGATGTCGGATCTCGTCGTCGAGGTACGGGGGATCCGCACGCTGCTCGAGGAGGACGATGGCGATGACGAAGAAGGCGCCGAAGAATCCTGAGCCGAAGCGCCGTCGCGAGCTCGAGATTCCCGAGTCGGCACGGCGGCTGCGTGAGCTCTACGAGCAGGGCATGCGCGAGGTCGAGGAGCGGCGCAAGCTCGACCCGACCTACCGCTAGGCCTGCAGCGGCTGCACCTCCGCATGGGCACGTGAGCGGCCCGCGGCCCGCAGGGCGCGGCGGTACGCCTCCACCACGGTCGCGCCGCCCGCCATCACCTCGCCGGTCGAGCGCATCTCGACGCCGCGGTCGGCGGCGCCGGCGAAGCGGTCGGAGGGGAAGATCGCCTCCTTCGCCCAGGCCCGCGCCGGCTCGGCGCGCTCGGGCAGGTCGAGCGCCGCGAGCGGCTCGCCGAGTAGCAGCCGGCAGGCGTGGTCGACCAGCGGCAGTCCCAGCGCCTTCGCGACGAACGGCACCGTGCGCGAGGCGCGCGGGTTCGCCTCGAGCACGTGGAGCTCGCCCCGGTGCCGGCCGGACAGG
>DASUOK010000288.1:0-7324 GCA_036276675.1 Gaiellaceae bacterium
GTGCACGCCCTGCGCGACGCGCTCGGCTTCCCCGGGATGGTCGTGCTCCTCTGGGCGTTCACCGGCCCACCCGACAACCCGCACCGGCTCGAGAACCACCGCGAGCACGCCGCCGTCTACACCTCCACGCACGACACGGACACGCTGGCGGGCCACTTCGCGGGCGAGGACCCGTGGGCGCTGCTCGAGCTCGCGCTCTCCTCGCGCGCCGCGCTCGCGATGGTGCCGGTGCAGGACGTGCTCGGCCTCGGCAGCGAGGCGCGCATGAACCGGCCCGGCGAGACGGAGGGGAACTGGACCTGGCGGCTCGAGCCGGGGCAGCTGACCGACGAGCTCGCCGCCCGCCTGCGCAACGCGACCGCGGCGGCGGGCCGCGTCTAACGGCGTCGCGGCGGGGCTTCGAGCGCCCGCGCCAGGTCGACGATCGAGAGGATCCCGCCGAGCCGCGTCCCGTCCAGGACGACGCCGCGGTTCAGCGTCGACTCCCCGAGCTCCACGAGCGCGTCGATCGCAAGGTCGTCCTCCGCCAGGACCGGGATCTCGGCGAGCGGCACGAGACAGTCGCGCACGGTGGTCGTGTCCCACCGGCTCCGCGGGACGGCGGCGATGCACCGGAACGGCAGCAGGCCGACGACGGCGCCGTTCTCCACGACGGGGTACGTCGTGTGCCGGCGCGCCCACACCACCTCGTCGATCGCCCGGCCGATCGTCATGTCCGCCTCGACCGTCGCCGGCTCGCGCGCCATCAGGTCGCGCACGCGGAGGCCCTCGAGTGCCTCACGCGTCGCCAGGTAGCGCGCCTCGCCGCCGGCGGCCTGCAGCAGGAAGAAGCCGATGAACGCGAGCCAGGCGCCGCTGAACGAGTCGGCGACGATGAAGAGCAGGATGCCGCCGCCGATGAACAGGTAGCCGAACCCGCGGCCGATCCCGGCCGCGATCGTGGTCGCCCAGCGGAAATCGCCGCGGGCCTGCCAGAGGAGCGAGCGGAGGATGCGGCCGCCGTCGAGCGGCAGCGCCGGCAGCAGGTTGAACACGAGCAGGGCGAGGTTGATGTAGCCGAGCCAGGCGACCACTGCGTCGGCCGCCTCGGGGAGCCCAGCCCCGACGGCGAGGAGCACGAACAGGACTCCGAGCGCCAGCGAGACGAGCGGCCCGGCGATCGCGATCCGGAACTCCGCGCCCGCGCTCGGGAACATCCCCTTGAACCGCGCCACGCCACCGAAGAGCCAGAGCGTGATCCCCTCGATCTCCATGCCCTCCCGGCGCGCGACGAGCGCGTGCCCGTACTCGTGCGCGACGAGGGACGTGAAGAAGGCGAGCGCGGCCACGAGCGCCATCACGATGTACGCCGCGTCCCCGAGGTCGGGATTCTGCGCCGGGAAGATCGCTGCGGCGAGCGACCACACGATCAGCACGAAGATGACGAGCCAGGACCAGTTGATCCCGAGCTCGATCCCGAAGAACCGCCCGAGGCGGAGACTGCTGCCCACGCGCCCGATTGTCGCGCGCGGAGGCGTGATATGGAACGCGCCATGGCCGAGCGCCGCTACCCGAACGTGCTGCTGCAGTCGTTCATCACCGGCCAGCTCGCCGCGGAGCTGCTCCGGCGCGAGCTCGACGCGGCGGGGATGAGCCCGAACCAGTTCGGCGTGCAGAGCGTGATCGGCGCGTTCGGGCCGCTGACACCGACCGAGCTCGCGACCCGGCTGGGCATGGCGCCGCCGACCGTGTCCGCCTGGATCAAGCGCCTGACGGAGGCCGGCCAGGTGGCCCGGCGGCCGCACCCGACCGACGGGCGCTCCTACCTCCTCGAGGTGACCGCCGCCGGCCGGGAGGCGCTCGAGGCGGCCTTTCCGCACTTCGGCGCCGCGCTCACGCGGATCGAGGCCGAGCTCGGCGACGACCTCGACGTCGCCTGGGAAGGCGGCCGCCGCTTCGAGGAAGCCCTGCGGGCGGCGCTCGCAACTAGTTCTGCTCTGAAGTAATATCGTTCGGAGCGAAACTACTTCCGAGGAGGCTCCATGCGCGTGCTCACGATCCTCTGCGCGGCCGCGGCCGTCGCCCTCGCCGCGGGCGGCTCGGCACCGAAGGTCGTCGCCAAGATCCGCTCGCCGCTCAGCCCCTGCGCCGCTGCGGGCGCCGCGGGCGCGGTCTGGGTGAGCTCCTACGCCGAGGGCGCCGTGTTCCGCATCGACCGGCGCACGAACAAGGTGACGGCGCGGGTGCCCGTGGGCAGCACGCCGTGCGGGCTCGTCGCCGGAGCGCGAAGCCTCTGGGTGAACGGCTACGGCACGAACACGGTCGTGCGCGTCAACCCCCGCACGAGGAAGGTCCTGCGGCGCATCCGCGTCGGGCAGTCCCCCTTCGACGTGCTCTTCGCCGCCGGCTCCGTCTGGACGACGAACAACGGCAGCGGCACCGTCTCGCGCATCTCGCCACGGACGAATCGCGTCGTCCGCACCCTCCGCACGCCGGGTGGCCCGGCCGGTCTGGGGTTCGCTGGCGGCGCGGTCTGGGTCGGCACCAACGGCAGCGGCGACGTCTACCGGATCGATCCGGCCACGAACGCCGTGGCCAAGATCCCGCTCGGCACCGGTCGCCCGGCCTGGCTCGCCACGAGCGCGCGGGACGTGTGGGTCTCGAACGGGCTCGACGGCACCGTCACGCGCATCGACGCCGCGTCGCGGCAGGTCGTCGCGACGGTGCGGGTCGGCGACCGGCCGGTCGACGGCGCGGTCGCGCCGGACGGGCGCGTCTGGATCCCGAACATGGGCGACTCGACCATCTCGATCGTCGACCCGGCGCGGAACGCGGTCGCGGCGACGCTGCGGAGTGGCCCCGGCCCCTTCGTCGTCAGCACCGCCTTCGGCGACATGTGGGCGCCGAGCTACGGCGGCGGCGACGTCTGGCGGTACGACCTGGGCTGAGCGTTTTGCAACATCGGCGGCCGGTGATCGAAGGACATGCGCTCGATCCGTCTCGGCGTGGTCCCGCTCCTGCTCCTCACACTCGCGCTCGCCCTCGCGGGCTGCCAGATGGGCGATGACGAGGACGACGCGGCGCGTGCGACGACGGCCGCCGCGACGGAGACGGCCGAGCCGCCGGAGACCGAGACGGAGGCCGAGCCGGGCGCCGGAAGCTCGGCGTCGACGTCGTCGTTCGACGACATCCCCGAGCTCGTCGAGGAGCTCCAGCCGTCGGTCGTCTCGATCGTGCTCGACGACGGCGAGGGCAGCGGCGTCATCGTCGACGAGGACACGATCGTCACCAACGCGCACGTCACGGGTGGTGCCGGCGAGGTGCAGGTCGTGCTCGCGAGCGGGCGGCGCGTCCAGGCGGAGGTCGAGGCCGTCGACGTCCGCACCGACCTCGCCGTGCTCTCGCTCCCCGGTGAGGACCTGCCCGGGGCGACCTTCGCCGACGAGCTGCCACGCGTCGGTGAGCTCGCGATCGCGATCGGCAACCCGCTCGGCTTCGAGCAGACCGTGACCGCCGGGATCGTCTCCGGGTTGCACCGGGCGATCCCGTCGTCGGGCCAGACGCCCGCGCTGATCGACCTGATCCAGACGGACGCCCCGATCTCGCCGGGGAACTCCGGCGGCGCGCTCGTGAACGGGCGCGGCGAGGTGATCGGCGTCAACGTCGCCTACATCCCGCCCGAGTCGCGCGCCGTCTCGATCGGCTTCGCGATCCCCGCCCCCACGGTCACGTCGGTCGTCGAGCAGCTCGAGCGCACCGGACGCGTGCGCCACGCCTACCTCGGCGTGCAGCCCGCCGACCTGACGCCCCAGGTGGCGACCAGGTTCGGCATCGACCTGGAGTCCGGCGTGCTCGTGACCCTCGTGACCGACGACTCCCCCGCCCGCGAGGCGGGAGTCGAGGAGGGCGACGTGATCGTCTCGGCCGACGGCGAGGAGGTGCGGATCGTCGAGGATCTGCTCTCACGGCTGCGGGAGCACCAGCCGGGCGACCGCATCGCGCTCAGGTTGGTGCGGGACGGGGAGCAGCGTACGGTGACGGTCACGCTGACGGACCGACCCGATGGAGGCTGAGATGGACGCACGCGAGCTGCGGCTGGCGCAGAACGAGACGATCTTCCGCGAGATCAACGAGCGCGTGCGCGACGTGGCGCGCAGCCACGGCGCCGACACCCACGTCTACAGCTTCTTCTGCGAGTGCGCGAACTCGGACTGCACGCTCCAGGTGGAGCTGACGACCGCCGAGTACGAGCTGGTACGCACCGACGGGGCCCGCTTCTTCATCGCCCCGGGCCACGAGCTGCCCGAGGTCGAGCGCATCGTCGAGAAGCGCGACGGCTGGTGGGTGATCGAGAAGAAGGGCGACGCGGCCGACTACACGCGCGGCCTCGACCCGCGCGAGCGGACGAAGCCGTAGGCGCGCCTAGCGCTCCGAGGCGACCGGCTCCACCGGCAGCCCGCTGGCGACCGCGCGCCTGCCGCCCTGCTCGTAGACGACGTCGACGACGTCGTTCTGTCGGTAGGTGCCGGCGACGCCGAAGACGATCGAGGTCCACCGCCAGAAGCCGAGCCGCCCCTCCTGCCGCAGCTCGCGCTCGAAGACGAGCGTGCGCCCCCGCACGGTGAAGTCGCGCCCCTGCTCCTGCGCGACGCCGTTCACGTACACCTCGAAGGCGCCGCCCACGTGCTCGGGCAGCACCACCCGCGTTCGACTGCGCGCCGGATCCTCCACCGCTCTTAGAATGCCACCGGCCGTGCGTCGTCCCGCGACAACCCTGCTCTGCGTGCTCGCGTCTGCGCTCGCCACCGCAGGAGGCGCGGCAGCCGAGGCCGGGTTCAACCCGCCGGACGCCCGGTCTCCGAACGCCGACGGGATCAACGACGCCTACAACTGGATCGCGATCTTCACGGGCGCGATCTTCCTGATCGTCCAGGTCTCGCTGCTCCTCTTCATCATCCGGTACCGCCGCCGGCGTCGCAGCCGCGCCGATGACGGCGCGCAGGTCCACGGGAACACGAACATCGAGCTCGCCTGGACGATCGCACCCGTGCTGATCCTCGTCGCGATCGGCAGCTTCATCTTCTGGAAGCTGCCGACGATCCAGGACGTGCCCTCCGCGAGCGCAGCGGGTGGCCGCACCGACGTGCTCGTGAAGGGCTACCGCTACTACTGGAACTTCGAGTACCCGAACGGCGTCATCGCCGTCGACCACCTCCGCGCGCCGGTCGACCAGACCGTCCGGCTGGAGATCACGGCCCCGGACTGGGACGTGATCCACTCCTGGTGGATCCCCGCGCTCGGCGGCAAGTTCGACGCGATCCCCGGGGTGACGAACGTCACGTGGTTCCGCGCCGACCGCCCGGGGATCTACCGCGGCCAGTGCGCCGAGTTCTGCGGCGTCCAGCACGCCGCGATGCTGGCCCAGGTCGAGGCGATGCCGCGCGAGGAGTTCGAGGCGTGGCTCGAGGAGACCGCAGAGGCGCAGGAGGCGGGCACGAGCGACCTCGGCGAGGAGACGTACGCCGGCGCCTGCGCGAAGTGCCACGGTCTCGCCGGTGAGGGTGGGATCGGGCTCGCACTCGCCGGCAACCCGATCGTCCAGGACGCCCGGCGTGTCGAGACGATCGTGCGGAACGGCGGCATCCTCATGCCGCGCGTCGGTACGGACTGGAGCGACCGGCAGATGGAAGCCCTCACGGAGTACCTGGCGGAGGGCCTCGGTGGCGGCTAACGACACGGCCGTCCCGCAGTGGCAGCGCGGCCGCTTCGCGAGCTGGTTCGTCAGCGTCGACCACAAGCGGATCGGGATCCTCTACATCGTCACCTCGGGGATCTTCTTCGTCGCGGGCGGGATCATGGCCCTGCTCATCCGCACGCAGCTCGCGCAGGCGGACATGGGCTTCATCGAGCGCGACGGCTACAACGAGCTCTTCACGATCCACGGCACGACGATGGTCTTCCTCGTCGTCGTCCCGATCCTCGCCGGCTTCGGCAACTACCTCGTGCCGCTGATGATCGGCGCACGGGACATGGCCTTCCCGCGGCTGAACGCGCTCTCGTACTGGCTCTTCCTCTTCGGCGGGATGGTGCTGATGCTGTCGTTCTTCGCCCAGTACGGCGCCGCGCGCGGCGGCTGGACGAGCTACCCGCCGAACTCCGTGTACATGGAGGGCAACGGCCAGGACCTCTGGATCCTCTCGATCCACATCCTCACGGCGTCGTCGCTCGCCGGGGCGATCAACTTCATCGTCACCATCCACAACCTGCGCACACGCGGCATGAGCTGGACGCGCATCCCGCTCTTCGTCTGGTCGATCGAGGTCTACGCGGCGCTGCTGATCGCCGTGCTGCCGACCCTTTCGGCCGGCGTGACGCTGCTGCTGCTCGACCGGCAGGCAGGCACGAACTTCTTCGTCCCGACGGACGGCGGCAGCGCCGTGCTCTACCAGCACGTGTTCTGGTTCTTCGGCCACCCCGAGGTCTACATCATGATCCTGCCGGCCTTCGGGATCATCTCCGAGGTGCTGCCGGTCTTCGCGCGGAAGCCGATCTTCGGCTACAAGGCGATCGCCTTCTCGACGGTGGCGATCGGCTTCTTCTCCATGCTCGTCTGGGCGCACCACATGTTCACCGTCGGGATGCCGAGCTTCCTGAACAGCTTCTTCATGGTCGCCTCGATGCTGATCGCGGTGCCGACCGGCGTGAAGATCTTCAATTGGCTGGCGACGCTGTGGCGCGGCAACCTGCACTTCGACACCGCGATGCTGTTCGCCCTGGGCTTCCTCTCGGTCTTCACGATCGGCGGCCTGTCGGGGATCTTCGTGGCCGCGTTCCCGGTCGACTGGCAGGTGCACGACACCTACTACGTCGTCGCCCACCTGCACTACGTGCTCTTCGGCGGCTCGATCCTCGCGATCTTCGCCGGCCTCTACTACTGGTGGCCGAAGTTCTTCGGCCGGCTGCTCGACGAGCGGATCGGCAAGCTCCAGTTCTGGTTCACCTTCATCGGCTTCAACATCACCTTCTTCCCGCAGCACATGCTCGGCCTGCTGGGGATGCCGCGGCGGGTCTACACCTACGAGGACACGGGGCTGCTGCAGGAGTACAACCTGGCGTCGACGATCGGCTCGTACATCATGGGGCTCGGCATCCTCCTGTTCGTCTGGAACGTGATCCGCTCGCGCACGGGGCCCCGCGCCGGAAACGACCCGTGGCTCGCGGACACGCTCGAGTGGTACACGACCTCGCCGCCGCCGCCGCACAACTTCGACAAGGTGCCGTACGTGACGAGCGCCCGCCCGCTCTACGACCTGCGGCGCAAGCTGAAGGAGCGCGGTGCGCTCTA
>DASUOK010000289.1:0-4444 GCA_036276675.1 Gaiellaceae bacterium
GAGATCGCGAAGCAGGAAGCCGCCCTGGCGCAGCGCGAGCGGGCAGTCGATCGCACGCTCGCGGAGGCGAACGGCGCCGCCGCCGAGATGCTCGCCCGGGTGGAGGCGCGCGAAGCCGTGCTGACCACGCGCGAAGGCGCCCTGCGCGAGCAGGAAGCCGAGCTCGCGGACCGCGACCGGTCGGTCGCCGAGCGCGAGCGCGAGCTGGTCAAGGCCCGTGCGTCCGTCACGGCCCGCGAAGAGCACCTCGAGTCGCGTGAGGCCGAGCTGAAGGCGAAGGCCGACCGGCTCACCGCCGACCTCGAGCGGCTCGACGAGGAGCGCTCGGGCACCGGCGAGGCGGTGGCGCAGATGAGCGCCAAGCGCGCCGACATCTCCGCGAAGGAGAGCGAGCTGGCGGCACGCGAGGCGGAGTTGACGAGGCGCGAGTCCCAGCTCCGCCGCGAGGAGGCCGAGGGGCAGACGGCGGCCCATCTCGAGGAGGAGGCGCGCCGGCTGGACGAGCTGCGCCGCGAGCTCGCGGCGCGCGAGGCCGAGATCACGTCGAGCGAGACGCTGCTCGAGTCGCACCGGGCCCGCGTGGAGCGGCGCGAGCAGCGGCTCGGCTCCACGGAGGAATCGGTCTCCGACCGCACGCGCGAGCTCGACGAGCGCGAGGCCGAGATCGAGGGCCGCTGGGCGCGGCTCGAGGCCGACTTCGAGCTCCGCGAGATCAAGCTCGAGCAGCGCGAGCGCAGCATCGGCGAGCTCGAGCGGCGGCTCGGCAAGAAGGAGTCCGACCTCGCCCAGTACGTCGGGCAGCTGCAGGCCCAGATGGAGCAGCGCGAGTCGGACTGGTGGGAGAAGCAGCTCGGCCGGCCGATCGCCGCCGCGGACTGATCTCTTCCGGCATGGCCGAGAGAGAGAGGCGAGGGGCCCCGCCTGAGGCGGGACCCCTCTCCCGAACGCTCCTTTCTGGGCCAGACGGCCTCTCCACCTGAGCGGAAAGTCCGTCTGGAGGGGGAGAGGAGTCGCGTTCGGTGGCGTATTGATCTCAGATCGCGCGGACGTTTGCCAGGCCGCTACACTCGATCCATGTCGGAAACCGGCACGATGCGGGTGAAAAGTGGCCTCGCCGAGATGCTGAAGGGCGGCGTGATCATGGACGTCGTCAACGCCGAGCAGGCTCGGATCGCCGAGGAGGCCGGTGCGGTGGCGGTGATGGCGCTCGAGCGCGTCCCCGCCGACATCAGGCGCGACGGCGGCGTCTCGCGCATGTCCGACCCGGCGATGATCCAGCAGATCCAGGAGGCCGTGACCATCCCGGTGATGGCGAAGTGCCGCATCGGGCACTTCGTCGAGGCTCAGATCCTGCAGGCGCTCGAGATCGACTACGTGGACGAGTCGGAGGTACTGACGCCGGCCGACGTGGCCCATCACGTCGACAAGTGGGCGTTCACGGTGCCGTTCGTCTGTGGCGCGACCAGCCTCGGCGAGGCGCTTCGGCGGCTCGGCGAGGGCGCGGCGATGATCCGCACGAAGGGCGAGGCCGGCACCGGCGACGTCGTCAACGCGGTCACGCACATGCGCGCGGTCTTCGGCGGCATCCGCCGTCTGGGAGCGCTCCGCGAGGAGGAGCTCTACGCCGAGGCGAAGGAGCTGCGCGCGCCGTACGAGCTCGTCGCGTGGGTCGCCGAGCACGGCCGCCTGCCGGTGGTCACCTTCACAGCCGGGGGGATCGCCACTCCGGCCGACGCCGCGCTCTGCATGCAGCTCGGCGCCGACGGCGTCTTCGTCGGGTCGGGCATCTTCAAGTCGGGCGACCCCGCGCTGCGGGCGAAGGCGATCGTCGAGGCGACGACGCACTTCCGCGACGCCGACATCCTGGCGCGCGTCTCTGCCGGTCTCGGCGAGCCGATGGTCGGGATCTCCGCCGCCGAGCTCGACCCGTCCGAGCTGCTCGAGACCCGCGGCTGGTAGCGCCTCCCGCGGCCCGGCCGGCGGGCTCCGACGGATTCCTACAATGACACCGTGAAGATCGGTGTCCTCGCCCTGCAAGGCAACTTCCGCGAGCACGCGGCGGCGCTCGAGCGGCTCGGTGCCGAGGTCGTCGAGGTGCGCCTGCCGCAGGAGCTCGAGGGGCTCGACGGGCTCGTGCTCCCGGGCGGCGAGTCGACGGCGATCACACGCCTGATGCGGCTCTACGGTCTCGAAGAGGCGGTTCGCCGCTTCCGGGCGCCGGTGCTGGGCACCTGCGCCGGGATGATCCTGCTCGACCGCGCCCATCTCGGGCTCGTCGACGTCGAGGTGGCGCGGAACGCGTACGGCCGCCAGGTGGCGAGCTTCGAGGCCGACCTGCAGCTCGAGGGCGACGAGGAGCCGCTGCGCGGCGTCTTCATCCGGGCGCCCCGCGTCGCCGACGTGGGGCCGCGCGTCGAGGTGCTCGCCGAGCACGAGGGCGAGCCCGTGCTGTTGCGCGAGGGCCGCTTCCTCGTCGCGTCGTTCCACCCCGAGCTGACCGACGACCCGCGCGTGCACGAGCGGTTCCTGGAGCTCGTCAGAGAGGAGCAGCATGTCCGGGCATAGCAAGTGGTCGACGATCAAGCACAAGAAGGGCGCCGCCGACGCGAAGC
The DNA here is from genome assembly GCA_036276675.1 of Gaiellaceae bacterium. Classification (GTDB taxonomy): domain Bacteria; phylum Actinomycetota; class Thermoleophilia; order Gaiellales; family Gaiellaceae; genus Gaiellasilicea. Next base: position 2,613 of record DASUOK010000289.1, read on the forward strand.
GGGGCAAGCTCTTCACGAAGCTCTCGAAGGCGATCATCGTCGCCGCGAAGGAGGGCGGCCCCGACCCGGGCGGCAACCTGGCGCTCCAGAACGCGATCGAGAAGGCGAAGTCGTACTCGATGCCCAAGGACACGATCGAGCGCGCGATCGCACGCGGCGCGGGCACGGATGCCGACGCGGCGGCGTACGAGACGGTGATCTACGAGGGGTACGGGCCGGACGGCGTCGCCGTGCTCGTCGAGGCGCTGACCGACAACCGCAACCGCACCGCCTCCGACGTGCGCCACGTGTTCACGAAGAACGGCGGCAACCTCGGGACGACCGGTGCGGTCGCGTGGCTCTTCGAGCGGCGCGGCGTCGTGCTGGTCGATGCCGACGGCGCCGACGAGGACGAGTTGATGCTCGCCGCCGCCGAGGGCGGAGCGGACGACCTCGACCTCGACGGCGACGTGTTCCAGGTCTCCTCGCCGCCCGAGACGCTCACCGCCGTGCGCGAGGCGATCGAGGGCGCGGGCTTCACCGTCCAGTCGGCCGGCCTCTCGATGGTGCCGAAGACGACGGTGGAGGTGGCGGAGGAGTCGTCGGCCAAGAAGGTCGTGCGGCTGATCGAGGCGCTCGAGGAGAACGACGACGTGCAGGACGTCTGGGCGAACTTCGACATCCCCGAGCAGGTGCTGGAGGCAGTCGCGGGCTAGTGCGTCGGCACCGCGGGAGGGGACGGGCGACAGCGGGGAGCCTGCTCTTCCTGGCGTTGGTGCCGGGCGTCGTGGCGGGCATCGTCCCCTGGTGGCTGACGGGCTGGCGCGTCCGGGCGCCGCTGCCGTACCCGGAGGCCGCCCGGGCGGTCGGCGTCGCGCTCGTCGCCGGTGGTGTCGTGGTGCTCCTGGAGTCGTTCCGGCGGTTCGTCGTCGAGGGTCTGGGAACGCCTGCACCGGTCGCCCCGACCGCCTCCCTGGTCGTCGGCGGGCTCTACCGGTACGTCCGGAATCCGATGTACCTGGCGGTCGCGGCGATCATCGTCGGCCAGGCGCTGCTCCTCGGGCAACTCGTCCTGCTGGCGTACGGCGCGGCGTTCGTCCTCGCGGTGAGTGTGTTCGTGCGCTTCTACGAAGAGCCCACGCTGCGCCGCCGGTTCGGCGAGGAGTACGAGCGGTACACGCGCGCCGTCCCCCGCTGGCTGCCTCGCCACACCGCCTGGGACGGCGGCGGCGCCGACGATCCGTGAGACCGAGGCAGGCGGCCGCGCGGATCAGTCCGCCGCTGCCGGCGCGGGCGCGAGCTTCCGCCGCCGCGGCCACCAGCTCGCCTCGCCGGCGAGCGAGATCAGCGCCGGGATCAGCAGCGCCCGGATCACGAACGCGTCGAGGAGCACGCCGACCGACATCGCGAAGGCGAACTCGCGGAACTGGCGCAGGTCGATCAGCGCGAGCGCGGCGAAGGAGAGCGCGAGCGCCAGCCCGGCGACGCCGATCGCCCGCGAGGCCCGTGGCGCCGCGGTGGCGATCGCCTCGCGCAGCGGCAGCTCGTCGGCGCTCTGCCAGATGCGCCCGACGACGAACACGTTGTAGTCGGAGCCGAGCGAGAGGAGCAGCACCGCGACCGCGAACGGCACGTGGTAGGTCAGCTCGTCGTAGCCGAGGAAGCCCTGGAAGACGAGCGTGGTGAGGCCGATGCTCGCGACGAGCGCGAGGGCCGACGCCAGCACCAGGTAGAGCGGTGCGACGAGGGCGCGCAGGAAGATCGCCAGCAGCAGGAAGTTGACGAGGAAGGCGACGATGCCGATGCGGATCAAGTCGTGCGTGATCGTCTCGACGGTCTCCTCCGCGAGCGCC
>DASUOK010000290.1:0-11314 GCA_036276675.1 Gaiellaceae bacterium
GCCGGAGCGATGCCCGGCCACGAGCCCGACCTGCTCGGCTTGGAGGCGCCGGAGGGCGAAGTCGAGCGTTCGCAGCGAGGGCGGGTCGCACCACTGCAGGTCGTCGAGCGCGACCAGGAGCGGCTGTTCCCTCGCCAGCTCGCGGAGGGCCGCCACGACCGCGAGGTCGAGTCCGAGCGGATCGACCGGCCGCGTCTCATCCGGATCGGCCCTCCGAAGCGCGACGTCGAGCGCCCGCGCCTGGGGAGCGGGCAGGTCGAGCTCCGACATACCAACTGACTCGAACAGCTCGGCGAGCACGCCGAACGGAAGCTCAGCCTCGGTCGCCGCGGGGCGGGCGGTGAGTGTCCGAAAGCCCGAGACGCGTGCTCTGGCGACCGCCTCCTCGAGCAAGGCCGACTTGCCGTAGCCTGCGCCGCCCCGGAAGACGACCGCCTGATACCCCTCGGGGATCGACCGGAGGAACCGGTCGATGGCCGCGAGCTCCGGGTCGCGTCCGACGAGCGGCGGCATGCCTTACCCGATCGTAGGCCCGTGTTGCGAGAAAACCTAGTGGCGCCCCCTGATGTGCCTTCGCTCGCTCCTGCCTAGCGTTCGAAGCCAACCGCACGTAAGGGAGGACTCGTGGACACGATCACCGCAGACAGCACCCTCCTCGACGCGAAACCGCGCACCGTCGGGCTCACGGCGGCCCTCGCGGTCGGAGCGGCGGCCGTCGCCGGCGCCTTCGGGTCGGGCTACGTCTTCGCGCAGGCTCTCGACCGAGCCGATGCGGCCGCGATCCCCCGGACGAGCAGCGCGAGCCACACGTTCGACGACGCCTTGACGCAGTCGCTCGCCCAAAAGCAGCGCGAGCCCGGCGCGATGGTGGATGTCAGGGACCGGCGCGTGGAGTAGTCGGCTCAGGTCGCGAGGAACGACTCGACGAGGGCGTTGAACCGCGGTGCCTCCTCGAGGAAGAGCAGGTGGCCGGCGCCGGGGAAGGGCTCGAAGCGGGCCTCCGGGATCCGCCGCGCGAGGGCGAGGCCGTTCTCGTACGGCGCGATGCGGTCGGCGTCGCCGTGCACGACGAGCGTCGGCGCGACGATCTCCTCTACGGGCGTCACCTGCTCGACGAAGCGCAGGCACGCGTCGTACTGCGCGCGCCAGCACTCCGGCGGCGTCGGGTGCTCGAGGCGGGCGGCGAGCAGCTGCTCGAACTCGTCGGGATGCGCGTCGGTCCAGCCCGGCGCGAAGGACAGCGGCATCGTCGCGCGCGCGAACTCGGGCGCCGGCCGGTCGGCGTTCGCCTCCCAGGCGGCCTTCGTCTCGGCCGGGGTCGGCACGTGGCCCTCGCCGCCGCTGCCGGTGCAGACGAGGACGAGCCGCTCGACCAGCTGCGGGTGGCGGAGCGCCACCAGCTGGGCGAGGTAGCCGCCCATCGAGAATCCGGCGACGTGGGCGCGGCGGCCGCCAAGCGCCTCCGCGGCGTCGTCGGCGAGCTCCTCCAGCGTGTACGGCCCCGGTGGCTTCGGCGAGCGGCCGGTGCCGCGGTTCTCGACCGCGATGCAGCGGAACCGACGCGACCACGCCGGCAGCTGGCGCTGCCAGGACCAGATCGCGTAGCCGAGCCCGGTCAGCAGGAGCAGCGGGTGGCCCTCGCCGTGCTCCTCGACGTAGAGCTGCACGGAGCGATCCTACGGTGCGAGAATCGGCACGTGACCGCGATCGCGCCGGACCCCGCCCACCTCGACCGCCGCGCGCAGGTGCGCGCGTTCATGGAGGAGCACGTCTACCCGAACGAGCCGGCGCTCGCCCGTGAGGACGACGCGGCCGATGCACTCATGCACGAGCTGCGCGCGCAGGCGAAGGCGGCGGGGCTCTGGGCGCCGCATCTCCCGGAGGAGGCGGGTGGCACCGGCTCGGGCTTCATCGAGTACGCGCTCCTGAACGAGGAGATCGGCCGCTCGACCTGGGCCCAGCTCGTCTTCAACTGCCAGGCGCCCGACGCGGGCAACGGCGAGATCCTGCACCTCTTCGGCACCGACGAGCAGAAGGAGCGCTTCCTGCGCCCGCTCGTCGAGGGCACCGCGCGCTCGTTCTTCTCGATGACCGAGCCGGAGGTGTCGGGCGCCGATCCGACCGCGCTGCGGACGACGGCCGTCCTCGACGGCGACGAGTGGGTGATCGACGGCCACAAGTGGTTCTCGTCGTCGGCCGAGGGCGCCACGTTCGGGATCGTGATGGCGGTGACCGACCCCGACGCGCCGCCGCACCGGCGCATGAGCCAGATCCTCGTCCCGACCGACACGCCCGGCTACGAGCTCGTCCGCGCCGTGCCGGTGCTCGGCCACGCCGGCCGCGGCTGGTCGACACACTGCGAGGTCCGCTACACCGGCGTGCGCGTGCCGCGCGAGAACCTGCTCGGCGAGGCGGGGGACGGCTTCCGGATCGCGCAGAAGCGGCTCGGGCCGGGGCGGATCCACCACGTCATGCGCTGGCTCGGCCAGATGCAGCGGGCCTTCGAGTTGATGTGCCGCTACGCGCTCGAGCGTGAGGTCGGCGGCGTGCCGCTCGCCGAGAAGCAGACGGTGCAGAACTGGATCGCCGAGTCGGCCGCCGGGATCCAGGCCTGCCGCCTGCTCACGCTCGACGCCGCGCGCAAGCTCGACGAGGGCGACGAGGCGCGGGTCGAGGTCTCGCTGATCAAGTTCTACGCCGCGGGCGTCCTCCACGACGTGATCGACCGTGCCGTGCAGGTGCACGGCGCGCGCGGGCTCACGGACGAGACGCCGCTCGGCCAGATGTACGCGATGGCGCGCGGCGCGCGGATCTACGACGGGCCCGACGAGGTGCACCGGCTGGTCGTCAGCCGCCGCATCCTGCGCGAGTTCGCCGCCGGCGGCACCTACCGCTTCGAGTAGACGGTCAGCCGAGCTCGGCTTCGATCGCCTCGGCCAGCTCCTCGGGCTTGAAGCCGAACGGGCCGACCTCGCCGCCGAAGGCGATGCGGCCGTCGCGGCCGATCAGGTACAGCCGGTCGGGCCAGCCGCCGTAGGCGGACGCGACCGCGTCGTCGACGTCGTCGAGCAGCACCGGGATGCGCGTCCGCAGCCGCAGCGCGCATGCCTGCGCGGCCGCCGCACGCTCCTCGAAGGTGGTCGGGTCGACGAGCTCGATCCCGTCCTCGCGGTTGTCCTCGAGCACCCAGCCGTCCTCCGGATGCGCCTCCCGGATGTAGACGACGAAGAACGCGACCTCGGCGCGGTGCCGTTCGTACAGCTGCTCCAGCTCGCCCAACTGGCGGCGGAAGGGCGGTCAGGTGTACGAGCCGAAGATCAGCGCGACCGGCCGGCGGCCGGCGAAGTCGGCGAGGCGCACGCGCTCGCCGCTCGGTGCGTGCGTGTCGGGGTCGAGCCGCGGCAGGTCGAACCCGAACGCGGGCTCGCCGGGCCGCACGTCGGGCGCCATCAGGCCGGTGTAGACGGGCGAGGACATCACGTCCTCGAGCGACAGCGGCGAGTCGGCGGGCGTGCGCGGCCCCATCCCGGGAGGCTACTCCGGAGCGAGCTCGCGGCGGCGCTGCAGCTCGACGGGAATCGTGTTCACCTTCCACACGAGCCCGAGCCGCCGCAGCAGCCGGATCACGAGGCCGCCGATGTCCAGCTCCCACGGCCGGAGGCCGTGGAACGCCGACGACGGGAACGCGTGGTGGTTGTGGTGCCAGGACTCGCCGAACGAGATCCAGGAGAGCCACCAGACGTTGCGCGACTCGTCCTTGACGCGGAAGCGGCGCGAGCCGACGAAGTGGCAGACGGAGTTGACCGACCACGTGATGTGGTGGAGGAGGAAGATCCGGATCAGGCCGCCCCAGAACATCGCCTGCAGCCCGGCGCCCAGGGTGCCGCCCCAGGCCCAGCCGGCGAGGAACGGCAGGATCAGCGACGCGGCGACCCACGCCGGGAACCAGCGCGAGATGAACACCATGCCGCGGTCGGCGAGCAGGTCCTTGGCGTACTTCGTCCACTCGGCGCGGCCGACGTTGCGGAAGAGCCAGCCGACGTGCGCGTGCCAGAGGCCGGCGAGCTTGCCGCGCAGCCCAGGGCCGAAGCCCGCGTGCGGCGAGTGCGGGTCACCCTCCCGGTCGGCGAAGTTGTGGTGCTTGCGGTGGTCCGACACCCAGCGGATCACCGGCCCCTGCACCGCCATCGAGCCGAGCACGGCGAGGCCGTAGCGGATCGAGCGGTACGTCTCGTAGGAGCGGTGCGTGAAGAGGCGGTGGAAGCCGATCGAGATGCCGAGGGTCGTCAGCGCGTAGCCGACCGCGAAGATGATCAGGTCGCGCCCCGTGATGTAGCTGCCCCAGAGGAAGAACGCCGAGGCGAGGAAGCCGGCGAACGGGAGCGTGACCCCGAGGAGGTTCGTGATCTTCTGGCCGCGGCTCATCTGAGGATGATCGGCGGCGGCGATGGCAGTACTCATTCGGTTACTTCCTCTTCGTCTCGGCTGGGCGGCAAACACGCGCTGCGCGCGGAGCGTAGCCGGTTATCGCGTTGCCTCGACCCGAGCCCCACCTTAAGGTAGGCCGCTCATGTCCCTCCTCTCGCTGCGGAATGTCACGCGCCGCTTCGGCGGCGTCGTCGCCCTCGACGGCGTCTCCTTCGACGTCGAGCAGGGGCAGATCTCAGGCCTGATCGGGCCGAACGGGGCCGGGAAGACCACCGCCTTCAACGTGATCACCCGCCTCTACACGCCGACCGAGGGCGAGGTGCTCTTCGCCGGCGAGTCGCTGCTGAAGACGCCGGTGCACGGCATCGTCCGCCGTGGGATCGCACGCACGTTCCAGAACGTCGAGCTCTTCCGGACGATGACCGTGCTCGACAACGTCCTCGTCGGCGCGCACACGCGCGGCGGCGACAGGGAGGCCGCCGCACTCGAAGTCCTCGAGTACGTCGGGCTCGGGCCGATCGCCGGGCGGCACGTGGCCGGGCTCCCGTTCGGGACGCTCAAGCGCGTCGAGCTCGCGCGCGCGCTCGTCTCCGACCCGACGCTGCTCCTGCTCGACGAGCCCGCCGGCGGGCTCAACCACGAGGAGGTCGAGGATCTCGGCCGCTTCATCCAGAAGATCCGCGACGACCGCAAGCTGACGGTGCTCCTCGTCGAGCACCACATGAACCTCGTGATGGGCATCTCCGACCATGTGAACGTCCTCAACTTCGGCCGCAAGATCGCGGAGGGGCCGCCTGCGCAGGTGCGCGCCGACCCGGCCGTGATCGAGGCTTATCTCGGCACCGAGGAGGCGGCCGCCTAGTGCCGCTGCTGGAGCTGAGGGGCGTGGAGGCGCGCTACGGGCCGGTGCGCGCCCTCGACGGTGTCTCGCTGGCGGTGGACGAGGGGCAGATCGTCGCCGTGCTCGGCGCGAACGGCGCCGGCAAGACCACGACGCTTCGCGCCGTCTCCGGGACCGTCCGCCGCGGCGGCGAGATCCGCTTCGACGGCCGGCCGCTCGGCCGCCGCGGTCCCGAGGCGATGGCGCGGCTCGGCGTCGCCCACGTCCCGGAAGGACGGGGCACGTTCGGCGAGCTCACGGTTGAGGAGAACCTGCGCCTCGGCGCCTACACGCGCCGCGGCAAGCTCGACGGCGACATCGAGCGCGTGAGCGGGTGGTTCCCGTGGATCGGCGAGCGGCTCGACCAGCCCGCGGGGACGCTCTCGGGCGGCGAGCAGCAGATGCTCGCCCTCGCCCGCGCGCTGATGAGCCGGCCGAAGCTGCTCCTCCTCGACGAGCCGTCGCTCGGGCTCGCGCCGCTGGTGACCCGCGAGATCTTCCGCATCGTCGCCGAGCTCAACGAGAAGGAGGGGCTGACGGTGCTCGTCGTCGAGCAGAACGCGGCCATCGCGCTCGAGGTCGCCGCCTATGCCTACGTGCTCGAGGTGGGGAAGGTCGCCGTGTCGGGGACGAGCGAGGAGCTCGCCAGCGACGAGTCCGTCCGCAAGTCGTACCTGGGCTACTAGCGGATGGCGAACTTCGTCCAGCAGGTGGTCGCCGGGCTGGGGTCGGGCGCCATCTACGCCGCCCTCGCCCTCGCGCTCGTCCTCATCCATCGCGCCACAGGCGTCATCAACTTCGCTCAGGGCGAGATGGCGATGTTCACGACGTACATCTGCTGGACGCTGATCGCCAACCACGGCTGGCGGTACTGGCCCGCCTTCGTGGCCACGCTCGTGTTCGCGTTCCTGCTCGGGGTCGGGATCCAGCGCGTCGTGATCCACCCGGTCGCCAACGCGTCCCTGCTCACGATCGTGATCATGACCATCGGCCTCGTCCTCATCTTCAACGGCCTCGCCGCGCTGATCTGGTCGGCCGAGATCCGAGCCTTCCCGAGCCCGTTCCCGAACGAGACGTGGCAGATCGGCACCGTCTCGATCTCGCAGCAGGACGTGGGCACGTTCGCGGTCGTGCTCGCGCTCGTGGCCGCGCTCTGGGCGTTCTTCCAGTTCACGAAGACCGGGCTGGCGCTGCGCGCGTCCGCGTTGAACCCGGAGGCGAGCCGCCTCGTCGGCGTGCGCGTCGGCTGGATGCTCGCGATCGGCTGGGGCCTCGCGGCCGTGCTCGGCGCGGTCGCCGGCATGCTCGCCGCGCCGACGCTCTTCCTCGACCCGAACATGATGCAGGCGACGCTGATCTACGCCTTCGCCGCCGCCGTGCTCGGCGGGATCGACTCGCCGTTCGGCGCCGTCGCGGGCGGGATCCTCCTCGGCGTCGGGCTCAACCTGCTCGGCTCGTACGTCGACGTCGTCGGGGCCGACCTGCGCCTGCCCGTCGCGCTGCTGATCATCCTCGTCGTCCTCCTCGTGCGGCCGGAGGGACTGTTCGGCAAACCGGTGCAGAGGCGCGTGTGAAGCGGGCCGACGGGATCCGCGTCCTCGTCTTCCTGCTCGTCGCCGCGGGCGTCTTCCTGCTGCCGCGGTTCGTGAGCGACTTCCGCGCACAGCAGTTCGCCTACGTCGGGATCTACTTCATCGCCCTCCTGGGCCTCAACCTGCTCACGGGGATCACGGGCCAGATTTCGCTCGGCCACGGCGCCTTCATGCTGATCGGCGGCTACACGACGGCGATCCTGATCTCGAACGGGCCGCGCGAGGGCGAGCCGCCGCTCGAGCTCCTCGGGCACCAGTTCACGAACGACATGCGGGACATCTGGACGATCCCGCTCGCGGGGCTGATCGCGGGGCTCGTGGGCTTCCTCTTCGGCTTCCCGGCCCTGCGCCTGCACGGGATCTACCTGGCGCTCGCGACGTTCGCGGTCGCGGTGGCGGCGCCGGCGCTCGTGCGCCGCTTCGACGAGTTCACCGGCGGCGGCGCGGGGATCAACTTCTTCGACGTGCCGGGCCGGACGAAGAGCGAGACGATCACCGACCCGATCACCTTCGAGCAGACGGAGACCCAGATCGAGATCCTCTGGTTCCAGATCCCCTCCTTCAACGAGTGGCTCTACTACCTCTGCTGGACGCTCGCCCTCGTCTTCTACGGGGTCGCGTGGCTGCTGCTGCGGGGCCGGCTCGGCCGGTCGTTGCGGGCCGTCCGGGACAGCGAGCTCGCGGCCGCGTCGTCGGGCGTCAATCTGGCCCGGTACAAGACACTCGCCTTCGGGATCAGCGCCTTCTACGCCGGCGTCGCCGGCTCGCTGCTCGCGATCGCGACGACGTTCGTCAACCCGGAGACGTTCCCGATCACGCTCTCGATCTTCCTCCTCGTCGGTGTCGTCGTCGGCGGGCTGGGATCGCTCTGGCCGCTCGTGTTCGGCGCGATCTTCATCCATTTCATGCAGATCGAGTGGGCGCAGTCGACCGAGCGCGTGATCCCGGACTTCCTCCCGGTGCTCGGGGCGATCGACACGGATCTGCCCGGTGCCCCCGCGGTCGCCTTCGGCGTCGTGCTGATCCTGATCATGCTCGTCGCGCCCGGCGGCGTCGCCGGGCTGATCCGGAGTGCCCGCCTGCGCCTCGCACGCGGCCACGGTCGCGCGCGCTGAGCGCAGGCCGGGTCGCGGCGCCGCCCGGGGGCGAGGTCCGGCAGCAGCCGGCGCGGTAGGGTCGAGGCGTGGTCGACGAGCTCCTGGGGACGCCGCTGGAGGAGCTGCTCGCCGCGGCGCGGGAGCGGCGGCGCGGCGACGGCCTCGTCACCTACTCGCCGAAGGTCTTCATCCCGCTGACGACCCTGTGCCGCGACGTGTGCGGCTACTGCACGTTCGCGCGGCCGCCGCGACGCGGCGAGCGCGCGTTCCTGAGCGAGGACGAGGTGCTCGAGCTCGCGCGCGCAGGTGCGGCGGCGGGCTGCACCGAGGCGCTCTTCACGCTGGGCGACAAGCCGGAGCGCCGCTACCGGGTCGCGCGCGACGAGCTGCGGGCGCTCGGCTGCGAGACGACGATCGAGTACCTCGCGCGCGTGGCCGGGCGCGTGCTCGAGGAGACGGGGCTGCTGCCGCACCTGAATCCGGGCGTGATGACCCGCTCGGAGCTGGAGTTCCTGCGACCGGTGTCGGCCTCGATGGGGATCATGCTCGAGACGACGGCCGAGCGGCTCTCCGCGCGCGGCGGCCCGCACTGGGCCTCGCCCGACAAGCTGCCGGCCGCGCGGCTCGAGACGATGGCGCTCGCCGGCGAGCTGCGGATCCCGTTCACGAGCGGCGTCCTGATCGGGATCGGCGAGACGCGGGCCGAGCGGCTCGACGCGCTGGGGGCGCTCGCGCGGCTGCACGAGGCGCACGGCCACCTCCAGGAGGTGATCGTCCAGAACTTCCGCGCGAAGCCCGGGACGCGGATGGCGGCGCACGCGGAGCCGTCGCTCGAGGAGCATCTCTGGACGATCGCGGCGGCGCGGCTGCTGCTCCCCGCCGGCGTGTCGGTGCAGGCGCCGCCGAACCTCGCCTACGACGAGTTCCCACGGCTCCTCGACGCCGGCATCGACGACTGGGGCGGCGTCTCGCCCGTGACGATCGACCACGTCAACCCCGAGGCGCCCTGGCCGGAGCGGGCCCGGCTCGCGGCGGCGACGCGCTCGCGCGGGCTCGAGCTCGCCCCGCGGCTGCCCGTCTACCCGGCGTTCCTGTCGGGCGCCTGGCTCGATCCGAAGGTGCTCCCGACGGCGCTGCGGGCCTCGGACGCGCTGGGGCTCGCCCGCGAGGACGGCTGGCATCCCGGCGAGAGCGGCCCCGTCCCCTTCCACGTCTCCCGCGACGCCCTGCCCGTGGACAGCCGGGACGTGCTCGGGGAGGACGAGCTCGTGCGGCTCTTCCGGGCGCGCGGCGAGGAGCGGCAGCGCGTGCTCGCCGCCGCCGACCGGCTGCGCCGCGAGGTCTGCGGCGACGAGGTGAGCTACGTCGTCACCCGCAACATCCAGTACACGAACGTCTGCTACTTCCGCTGCGGCTTCTGCGCCTTCTCGAAGGGGAAGCTGGCGGCGAACCTGCGCGGCGCCCCGTACCTCGTCCCGCTGGACGAGATCGTGCGGCGCGCACGGGAGGCGTGGGAGCGGGGCGCGACGGAGGTCTGCCTCCAGGGCGGCATCCATCCGGCCTTCACCGGCGACTACTACGCCTCCGTCGTGGAGGCGATCCGCTCCGCGGTGCCGGGGGTGCACGTGCACGCGTTCTCCGCCCTCGAGATCTGGCAGGGCGCAGCCACGCTCGGGCTCGGGCTCGAGACCTACCTCGCCCGCCTGCGGGCGCTCGGGCTCGGCTCGCTGCCGGGGACGGCCGCGGAGATCCTCGACGACGAGGTGCGCGCAGTGATCTGCCCGGACAAGGTCACGACCGAGCAGTGGCTGGCCGTGCACGCCGCGGCGCACGCGGTCGGGCTGCGCTCGAACGTGACCGCGATGTTCGGCCACGTCGAGTCGCCGCGGCACTGGGCGCGGCATCTCCTCCGGGCGCGCGAGCAGCAGGAGCGCTCGGGCGGGTTCACCGAGTTCGTCCCGCTGCCGTTCGTGCACATGGAGGCCCCGATCTGGCTGCAGGGCGGCGCGCGGTCGGGACCGACGTTCGGCGAGACGCTGCTCCTGCACGCGGTGGCCCGGCTCGCCCTGCATCCGGCGATCACCAACATCCAGGCGTCGTGGGTGAAGCTCGGGCCGGCGGGCGTCGCCGAGGTGCTGCGTGCCGGCGTGAACGATCTCGGCGGCACCCTGATGAACGAGTCGATCTCCCGGGCGGCGGGCGCCGAGCACGGGCAGGAGCTGCCGCCGGAGGCGATGGAGGCGCTGATCCGCGCGAACGGACGCGTGCCGCGGCAGCGGACGACCCTCTACGCCGACGCGCCCGCCGAGCGGCGCGCCGCCTCCTTCGGGGCGGCGCCGCTCGCGGAGCCGCTGAACCCGCCCGTCAAGGAGGCCGGCCTGACGGCACCGCCGCGCCTCGTGCGGCCGGGGCTCCTCGCCCGCGCGCGCTAGTTACGCGCGAAGCCTCCGCAGCCGCGGCAGCCCGACGAGCCAGTGCGGGATCCGCCGGCGCGCCCGTTGGATCGCGGCGTCGACGGCGCGCCCCGTGTGCTCGCCCTGCACGCCCTCGCCGTGGCCGACGAGCAGGTGGAGCGGCTCGAGGCCGATCAGCCGGCGCGGCGGCAGGAGCCGTAGGAACGGGTGCACGCCGATGGTCTCGTCGCCGGCGCGGAAGTAGTCCGGCACGGTGCCGAGCGCGTCGCCGAAGACGAGGATCCGCCGCTCGGGCCACCAGAGCGCCACCTCGCTCCACCAGCGCCGGTGCAGGATCGGCACGAAGCTGAACGGGGACTCGGGAACGGACTGGGGGACGACGTGGAGCGGCACGCCGAGCCGCTCGGCGTACTCGGCCCCGGCGCGGTTGTGCCGGTCGAGCAGCTGGATCACCCCCGCGGGGTCGCCGAGCTCGTGCACGCGCTCCTCGACGCCCTCCGCGTCGAAGGGGTCGACGAGCCAGACACGACCGTCCGCCGCGAGCGCGTGCGACGTGCGCCGCAGACCGGTCGTCTCCAGCCAGCCGAAGCCGCCGTCGAGCTCGTCGACGAAGCGGACGCTCACCGGCGTGCCAGCTGCTCGAACGCCTGCTCGAACACGGGCTCCGGCTGCGCGCCGAGGACGAGCAGCCGCCGGTCGAGCAGGAACGCCGGCACGGCGTTCGCACCGATCGAGACCGCGCCCCGCGTCGACTCCTGGATCACGTCGAGGTAGCGATCACCCGTGAGCACGTCCTCCACGTCCTCGGCCGGCAGCGCGAGCTCCTCCCCGAGGCTGCGCAGCACGTCGGGGTCGCCGAGGTCCCGCGCCTCGGCCCAGTAGGCGTCCATGAGGCGCTCGTGC
>DASUOK010000291.1:0-10366 GCA_036276675.1 Gaiellaceae bacterium
CCGCCCAGCGGACTCCCGCCGCCGCTCCACCGGCGGGGCCGGGCCTCTCTCCGGATCGGCTCCACCGAGTCCTCGAGGGGCTGCTGCAGACCTACGAGGGCGCCCGGGGGATCGTCGACCGGCAGCTCGCCGGCGACCGAACCCGGGCGGCGCGGCTGCAGACCGCCTACCTCGACGCCGCGTCGGCGGCGCGCGCCGCGGCGACGAGCACCGGTCGCGTGAACATCGTGATCGTCGCCGCGCCGAAGGACGGCAGCGACCACTTCATCACGAACGCGACGACGTACGCGCGGCTCTACTTCTCGCGGGTCGCACCCGGGGACACGAACGTCCAGGCGCAGCAGATCGACACGCCGGACGCGCTCTTCGACCTGATCGAGACCACGGAGCCGGACCGGATGATCCGGCGGATCGACATCTTCTGCCACGGGACGATCGAGCCGACGCACCAGATCAGGTTCGGCGCGACCTGGTTCCGGATCGACCAGATCGAGGCGGTCGCGGCCGCCCGCGCGACGCGCGGCCGGACGCTCCAGAACCAGACGCGCTTCGACGGCTCGACCACGATCGAGCTGCACGCCTGCCGTCTCGGTGCCCCCGAGGGGGACCCGGCCCAGAGCGGGATGGCGGTCACGCACGGCGAGGACTTCCTGCGCGGGTTCGGCACGTCGGTCGGCGGCCGACGCGGCCAGGAGACCGTCGGCTACGTGCAGCGGTGGGTGCCGCGGCGGTTCGAGATCCCCGGCATCAGGTCGACGAGGGACGTCGGCACCACGGGACGGCGCGCCCGCGAGTTCGACCGCATCGCGGTGCAGACGTTCGACACCGTCATGGTCGGCAGCGTCGAGCTCGACTCGCAGCTCACCGACGCCGAGCGGCAGGGGGCGCCGATCTCCCGCGAGCGGAAGGTGGAGATCATGCGCACCCTCTTCGACGCTGCCGGGGGAGCCTGGCTGATCGGGCACCAGTACTCGACAGCCACGCCCCGTACCACCGACCCGGTGCGCGACCGGCCGGGCGCGCGGGACACGTTCACGAACGAGGCGAACTGGGGCCATCTCGTGCTGCGTGTCCGCTCGCAGGCACCGCCGGCCGCAGGTGGCACGCCGTGAGCCCGCTCTCGCCGAAGCTGCTCAAGGGTGGGCTCGTCCAGGTGCACCCCGACACGGGCACGGTGCTCCGGACGATCGCGCTCCAGTACAACCCCGACACGCTGACCCGGACGCTCCAGGTGCAGGCGACGGGGGAGTCGGGAATCCGCTCCGAGGCCCTGCGGCTGCGGGGCGCCGCCGTCGAGACGATCAAGCTCGAGGTCGAGATCGACGCCACCGAGCGGCTCGACGACCCCGAGGCGAACCGTGACACCGTGAAGCTCGGCATCCAGCCGGAGCTCGCCGCCCTCGAGTCGCTCGTCCATCCGCCCGCCGACGACCTCCAGGCGAACGACGCCCTCGCGGGGACGGGCGCCCTCGAGGTGCTCCCGCTCGAGGCGCCGCTGACCCTCTTCGTCTGGAGCAAGCAGCGGATCGTCCCGGTCCGGGTGACCGACCTGTCGGTGACCGAGGAGGCGTTCGACGTCGCGCTCAACCCGATCCGCGCGAAGGTCTCGCTGGGGCTGCGAGTGCTGTCGGTGGACGATCTCGGCTTCCGTCACCGCGGCGGCACGCTCTTCATGGCCTACCTGCGCAACAAGGAGAGCCTCGCGCGGCGGGCGGGCGAGGTGCCGCTGTCCGAGCTCGGCGTGGAGACGCTCTGATGGCGGATCCGCTGCAGGAGCTGCTCGCCCTGGGTGCCGTGCCGACGACCTCGTTCCCGCCGACGAGCCGGTACGCGGGCGTGCCCGTCGATGCGTGGGACCCCGGCGGCGACCATCCGCCGGTGCCGTTCGTCGGCCGGAGGCTCTGCCCGCGGGCGGAGCGCTTCGCGCCGCTCTACGAGGTGCGAATCGCCGAGGCCGACCGCCGCGACCTGCTGGGGAACACGCATCTCGGCGATGCGGAGCTGTGGTGGCGGCTCGCGGACGCGAACGGCGTCGTCGACCCGCGCGAGCTGACCGAGCCCATCGGCCGCCGGATCCGC
Source organism: Gaiellaceae bacterium (assembly GCA_036276675.1). Classification (GTDB taxonomy): domain Bacteria; phylum Actinomycetota; class Thermoleophilia; order Gaiellales; family Gaiellaceae; genus Gaiellasilicea. The sequence goes on from DASUOK010000291.1 coordinate 2,080, forward strand.
GTGACGACGGCCGAAGGGGTCCCGGGAGCGACCGATGAGTAGCCCGGTCCGCCTGCAGCTGTACATGGGCCCGGGCGTGCCGATCCCCGCGCCCCGGGCGGTGATCGACGCGGTGCAGGAGGTGAAGGTCGAGTCGGGCTCGGGGGAGACGCAGAGCGGCTTCGAGCTCGCGTTCCGGCTCTCGAACCGCTCGCCGCTGCACACGCTGTTCCTGCTCACCGGCGGCTCGAGCATCCCGATCTTCCGCGTCGTCATCGCGGTCACCGTCGGCGGCACGACGACCGTCCTGATGGACGGGGTGATGACCCATCACGAGATCCGGTCGGACGGCGGGCCGACGCCGACGATGGTCGTCAAGGGCAAGGACCTGACGGCGCTGATGGACATCGTGCCGCTCGACATCCCGTACCCGGCGATGCCGCCGGCGCTGCGAGTCCTCGTCGCGGTCGCCAAGTACGCCGCCTTCGGCGTCGTGCCGCTCGTGATCCCGAGCATCCTCGAGGACATCCCGATCCCGATCGAGCGGATCCCGCGCCACCAGGGCACCGACTACGACTACATCCGGGCGCTCGCGCGTGAGGCCGGTTACGTCTTCTACCTCGACCCCGGCCCCGTCCCGCTCGTCAGCAGGGCCTACTGGGGCCCGGAGATCCGTGTCGGCAGGCCTCAGCCCGCACTGAGCCTTGCGCTCGACGGCCCGCACGCGAACGTGGAGACGCTGAGCTTCAGGTTCGACAAGGAGCGCAAGGAGCTCCCGGTCGTCTTCATCCAGGAGCCGGCGAGCAAGGCACCGATTCCCATCCCGATCCCGGACGTCACGCCGCTCAACCCGCCGCTCGGGCTCGTGCCACCGCTGCCGCCGAAGATCACGTTCCTCAAGGACACGGCCAAGCTGAACCCGCTGGCCGCGGCGATGCGCGGGCTCGCGTATGCGAGCCGGCACTCGGACTCGGTCTTCGGCAACGGCTCGCTCGACCTGTCGCGCTACGGGCACGTGCTCAGGTCGCGCCAGCTCGTGGGCGTCCGCGGCGTCGGGGAGGCCTTCGACGGCCTGCACTACGTCACGTCCGTGAGCTCCACGCTCAGGCGGGGCGAGTTCACGCAGTCCTTCTCGCTGGCGCGCAACGCGCTGCTCTCGACGATCCCGGTGGTGCCGGTGTGAGCGAGCCCGCGGAGCTTCCGGTGCTGCATCGCTACTACGGCAAGTACCGCGGCACGGTCGTGAACAACGTCGACCCGCTGCAGGTCGGGCGGATTCAGGCGATCGTCCCGGACGTCGGGATCGTGCCCACGTCCTGGGCGATGCCGTGCCTGCCGGGCGCGGGCATCAACACCGGCGTCTTCACCGTGCCGCAGATCGGGTCGGGCGTCTGGATCGAGTTCGAGCAGGGCGACCCGGACCGGCCGATCTGGGTCGGCGGCTATTGGGGCACGGCGGCCGAGGTGCCGGTGCTCGCGCACGCGGTGCCGCCGGCGGTCAACGGCTTCACGATCCAGACGACGCTCAAGAACGGGATCGTCGTCAGCGACGTGCCCGGGCCCACGGGCGGCATCCTGATCCAGACCACGACCGGCGCGATGATCTCCGTCAGCGACGTCGGGATCACGATCTCGAACGGCAAGGGCGCCGTCCTCAGCCTGATCGGCCCGACCGTGGACGTGAACGCGGGGGCGTTGACGGTCGTCTGATGCCGGCTCCCGTCCTTCATCTCGGCGCCGTCGTGCTCTGCACCCACGCCGGGCCGGCGACGCCCGTCACGCCCTTCCCGCGCGTGCTCCTCTCCGGGCAGCCCGCCGTGACGATCTCCTCGCCGTACGCGATCGTCGGCTGCGCACTCACCGGGTCGGCCCCGCCGTGCGTCACCGGCCAGTGGCTCAGCGGCGCCGCGCGCGTCCTCGCCGGCGGCGCCCCGCTCGTCACGATCGCCGGCTCGTCGACGTGCACCGCGCCCGGGACGCCGCTCGTGCCGGTCTCGTTCCAGCCGCGGGTGCTCGCGACATGACGGCGCACGTGGACTTCCCCTTCCACGTCGACGGGCGCGGACGGACGGCCGGGACGGGGGACGACGACCACCTGCGCGACCTGATCGAGCAGGTGCTCTTCACCGCGCCGGGCGAGCGGGTCATGCGGCCCGACTTCGGCAGCGGCCTGCTGGGGCTCGTCTTCGAGCCGGGCGGGCCGGAGCTCGTCGCCGCGACCCAGCACCTCGTCCAGGGGGCGCTCCAGCGCGAGCTGGGCCACCTGATCTCGGTGGAGGCAGTCGAGGTGACCCAGGACGACGGCGTGCTCACCGTCTCGGTGTCGTACATCGCGTTGCGCACGCAGGAGCGGGCGGCGGCGACGTTCACGAGGAGCATCCCGTGAGGTACGTCTGCTGCGATGAGCGCCGGCTGCGGGCCGTCAAGGAGGCCGGCGTCCTCAACGGGATCGAGTCGCTCGAGGTCTCCGACTCGGAGGCGCCGCCCGGGCTGCGGCAGCGCACGCTCTTCGTCCGGCTCCTACAGGGGACGGCCGGGCTGGCGACACCGAACGTCGTCGTCGAGGGCGGCGAGCGGATCCCGGTCGAGGTCGAGTGGGCCCTGCCGGCGACGCCGCTCCCCAGCGGCGAGAGCCCGGCGCTCACGGCCGGGCTCGACGAGCCTGCCGACGTGCTCCTCGTCCGCACCGACTCGACGGGCGACTACTCCCCGTACACGCTGCGGCTCGTCGCCGGCGCCGGCAGTCGCCAGCCACCGGCCGGATTCGACCCGTTGCTCACCTCCGTCGAGTTCTCGTTCAAGGTCGAATGCCCGTCCGACTTCGACTGCGCTCCGGTCTGCGAGTGCCCGCCGGAGCCCGCCGCTTCGCCGGAGATCGACTACCTGGCGAAGGACTTCCAGTCGTTCCGCTCGCTCATGCTCGACCGGCTCAGCCTGCTCGCGCCGGAGTGGCGGGAGCGCAGCTCGGCCGACCTGGGGATCGCTCTGGTCGAGCTGCTGGCCTACCTCGCCGACGAGCTCTCCTACCGGCAGGACGCCGCCGCGACTGAGGCCTACCTCGCCACCGCGCGGCTGCGAACGTCGCTCCGGCGCCACGCCCGGCTCGTCGACTACGTCGTCCACGAGGGTGCGAACGCGCGCGCCTGGGTGCGTGTGTTCGTCGCTGCCGAGGGCGTCCCGCTGCCGGCGGCCACGCCCGTGCTGACCCGCGCTCCGGAGCTCCCCAGCGTCGTCGTGCCGGGCGGACCCGAGCACCGCGCGGCGATCGCCGCCGGCGCGGAGACCTTCGAGACCGTCGCCGACGCCGTGCTGTACGAGAGCCACGAGCGCTTCGACTTCTGGACGTGGGGTGACGCCGGCTGCTGCCTGCCGCGCGGGGCCACCTCGGCCACACTGGCTGGCGACCAGCCGGAGCTGAAGGCGGGCGACGTCCTCGTGCTCGCCGAGGTGGCCGGCCCTCGGACCGGCCAGGCAGCCGATGCCGACCCGGCGAAGCGCGTCGCCGTCCGCCTCACGCACGTGGTGCCGGCCAGCGACCCCTCCGGTGGACGCTTCGACGACCCGCCGACGAACGCGGCCGTGCCCGTCACCGAGATCACCTGGGACGAGGAGGACGCTCTCCCCTTCCCGCTGTGCGTCTCGGCGGAGGAGTTCCCCGGGCTGATCGTCTCCGAGGCCTGGGGCAACGTGGTCCTCGCCGACCACGGCCGTACGATCCCCGCCGAGCCGCTCGGCGCGGTTCCCGAACCCGTGCTCTACGCGCCGGCGAAGGATCCCTGCGATCCCTGCGAGCACGATCCGCCGCAACCGGTGCCGATCCGCTTCCGGCCCGGGCTGGCGGCCGCGCCGGTGACGCACGCGAGGGCGGCGCCGACGCGCGAGGTCGCGGAAGGCCCGACGACCGCCTCGCTCACCTCCGACCTCGCCTCGCTCACGTTCAGCTCCGAGCTGCACGACTGGCTCGAGGAGCGCGGCTTCCGCTTCCGCGCCGGGGCCGCCGTGGTCCGAGGCGGCGACGGGGCCTGGTCGGTCAGCGACGGCGTCACCGTCGCGCTGCTGCTGCTCGACGCCGGGACGCTCACCGCGCTCGCGCGCCCGTCCTCCGCGTCGGCCACGGCGCTCTCCGACCCGCGCGCGGCCCGGCCACGGGTGACGCTCGCCGGCACGCTCGACGGTGTCACGGAGCCCTGGTCGCCGCAGCTCGACCTGCTCGGCAGCGGCGCCGACGCGCCGGAGTTCGTGGTCGAGGTGGAGCATGACGGCGCCGCGCGGCTGCGCTTCGGCGACGGCGTCCACGGGCGGCGGCCGGAGACCGGGACCGAGTTCGAGGCGACCTACCGGGTCGGCAACGGGACGGCCGGCAACGTCGGCGCGGGTGCGATCGCGCACGCCGCCACCTCGGCGACCGGCATCGTCCGCGTCACGAACCCGCTCCCGGCGGTCGGCGGCGTCGACCCCGAGCCGGCCGAGGCGGTCCGGCGCGACGCGCCCGAGGCCTACCTGATCCAACAGCGCGCCGTCACCGAGGCCGACTACGCCGAGGTGAGCGAGCGCCATCCGCGGGTCCAGCGTGCGGCTGCAACCTTTCGCTGGACGGGCTCCTGGCACACCGTCTTCGTCACCGCCGACCGCGTGGGCGGCTCGGCGGTCGACGATCCGTTCGAGGCCGACCTGGTCCGCCACCTGAACCCGTTCCGGATGGCCGGCTACGACCTCGAGGTCGACGGCCCGCGCTTCGTGCCGCTCGACGTCGGCATCCACCTCTGCGTGCAGCCCGAGTACTTCCGCGTCCACGTGAAGGCCGCGGTGCTGGACGTGCTCTCGAGCGGCGTGCGGAGCGACGGGACGCTCGGCTTCTTCCACCCCGACCGCTTCACGTTCGGACAGCCCGTCTACCTGTCGGCGATCGTCGCGGCCGCTCAGGGCGTTCCGGGCGTGCAGTCGGTCGTCGCGAAGACGTTTCGGCGCCAGCGGGAGGACGCGTCGAGTGCGCTCGACACGGGCGTGCTGGAGATGCAGCGGCTCGAGGTTGCGCGGCTCGACAACGACCGCACCTTCCCGGAGCACGGCGTGCTCGCCTTGACGGCAGGGGGCGGCAAGTGAGCGCGACGACGGCGACGTGCGGCTGCTGCGCGGGCGTCGCGCAGGCGACGCCGCTCGTGGTCGGGAACCGGCCCGGGCTGTCGGCGGTGGCGTATCGCGTCGGCGTCCACCGCGACTTCCTCGCCTCGATGATCGCGGGGCTCACCGACGTCGACCGTCCCCGCCTCGCGGACCTCGGCACGCGCGACAGCGACGACTTCTCCATCGCGCTGCTCGACGCGTGGGCCGTCACGTCGGACGTGCTGGCCTTCTACAACGAGCGGCTCGCCAACGAGTCGTACCTCCGCACGGCGCGCAGCAGGACCTCGCTCCAGGAGCTGGGGCGGCTGATCGGCTACCGGCTGCGGCCGGGCGCAGCCGCCGAGACGTACCTGGCGTTCGCGCTCGAGCCGCCGCCCGACGTGCCCGCCGCCGCGACCCGCGACCCCGGCTCCACGCCGCCGGTGACGCCGGAGTCGGTGACGCTCGAGCCCGGGCTCCGCGTGCAGAGCATTCCCGGCCCCGGCGAGCAGCCCCAGACGTTCGAGACGGTCGACGACGTCGAGGCCCGGCCGGAGTGGAACGCGATCGCGGCCACGCAGACGCACGCGGCGGCGGCGCTCTCGTCCACGAGCGCGTACCTCGAGGGGGTCGGCCTGAACGTCAAGCAGGGCGACCTCCTCCTGGTCGCGACGACGTCCGCGCCGGCCGGCTCGTTCGCGCTCGAGGCGCTCACGACCGTCGTCGACGACCCGCAGCACGACCGCACCCGGGTCTCCTGGACCGGGTCGGTCACTCCGCCCGCGAGCCCGACCGCCCACCTGCTGAGGAAGCGGCTGAGCGTCTTCGGGCACAACGCGCCGCACCAGAGCCGGATCACCCCAGGGGCCGCCGACTGGACGTTCGTGCTCTCCAGCGAGGCCGCCGGCAACTGGGTCGATCTCGACGGCTCGCAGCCCGACGTCGTACCCGACTCGCTCGTCGTGCTGGCCCGGCCGGGCGTCACGTCCGAGCTCTGGAAGGTCGTGCAGGTGATCGAGCTCTCGCGGGCGGACTACGGGATCTCGGGCAAGGTCACGCGTGTCGAGCTGACCGGGCACGCGAGCCTGTCGTCCTTCGCGGCCCAGGCGCGCACGACGACGATCTACGCCGTCAGCGAGCCGCTCGACCTGGCCGAGACCCCCGACGAGAGCGCCGTCTCGGGGGACGAGATCGACGTGACCGCCGACGTCTCCGGGATGGCGCCGGGTCGGCGCCTGCTGGTACGCGGCACGACGACGGCCGGAGGGGAGCACGCCGAGGCCGCGGTCGTGAAGGAGATCGGCGCCGCCGCCGACCCGTGGCACATCGTGCTCGAGGACGACCTGGTGGAGGACTACGAGCGCGAGACGCTCGTGATCCACGGGAACGTCGCGGCCGCGACCCACGGCGAGACCGTCCACCAGCTCCTCGGCGCCGGCCGTGCGAGCACGCCCTTCCAGCGCTTCACGCTCGCCCACGCGCCGCTCACGCACATCCAGTCCAACGACGACCCCTCCGGCGCGGAGCCCGCGCTGGAGGTGCGCGTCAACGACGTGCGCTGGGACGAGGTGCCGACGCTCTTCGGCGCGCGCCCGGGCGACCGCTCGTACGTGCTCCGCACCGACGAGACCGGCGCGGACTACGTCCAGTTCGGCGACGGCGCGCGCGGCGCGCGCCTCCCGACCGGCACGAACAACGTCCGGGCGCGGTACCGCAAGGGCCTCGGCGCAGCCGGCAACGTGAAGGCCGGCGCCCTCGCCCAGCTCCTCGACCGCCCGCTCGGGGTCAAGGGCGTCGGCAACCCGATCCCCGCCGGCGGCGGTGTCGATCCCGAGCGCGAGGAGGACGCGCGCGAGTCGATCCCGCTCGGCGTTCGCACGCTCGGCCGCGCCGTCTCCCTGCTCGACTACGAGGATTTCGCGCGCGCGTTCACCGGCGTCGCGAAGGCGCAGGCGGCAGTCCTCACGCTCCGCGGCGGTCGGACGATCGTCGTCACGGTCGCCTTCACCGGTGGCGAGCGGCTCGAGGATCTCGGCGAGCAGCTGAAGAAGCACGGCGATCCGCGGGTACAGGTCGTCGTGCTCGCCGCGACCTCGGAGACGTTCCGGCTGGGGCTGAAGGTCGCCGTCGACGAGGCCCACGAGACCGCCACCGTGCTGGCCGGCGTCGAGTCCGCGCTCCGGGCCGCGTACTCCTTCGACGTACGCGCCCTGGGCGAGCCGGTGTTCGCGTCGGACGTCGTGGCGGTGGCCCACACGGTCGCGGGCGTCCTCGGCGTCGACCTCGACCTGCTCTACAAGGGCTCGACGGCCGGGCTCGCCGACCGCCTGCTCGCGCAGCAGCCGGCGGTCGGGCCCGGCGGGACGCCGATCGCGGCCGGCCTGCTCGAGCTGGATCCCGCGGGCTTCGACTCGCTCGAGGTGATCACATGACCGCGACAGGCCTGTACACCCCGGAGGAGATCTACCGGCTGCTCCCGAGCGTGTACCGCGTCCGCGATGCGGAGCAGGGCGACGCCCTGCGTGAGCTCCTCGAGGTGGTCGCCGAGCAGGTCAACGTGCTCGCCGAGAGCCTGGAGCAGCTCCACGACGACCAGTTCGTCGAGACGTGCGCCGCCTGGGCGGCTCCGTACATCGGCGACCTGATCGGCTACCGGACGCTGCACGGCGTCCTTCCGGACATCGCCTCGCCGCGGGCCGAGGTGGCGAACACGATTCGGTACCGCCGGCGCAAGGGCACCGTGCCGGTGCTCGAGCAGCTCGCGCTCGACGTGACGGGCTGGCCGGCGCGAGCGGTCGAGTTCTTCGAGCTCCTGGCGACGACGCAGTACCTGAACCACGTCAGGCTGCACGCGGCCGCGACGGCCGACCTGCGCGACGAGGGTCGGCTGGAGCTCGCAGGCACCTTCGGGGCGGGCGCCTTCGACTCGTTCGCGCACACCGCCGAGATGCGCCGCATCCCCACGCGGGCCGGGCGCTACAACATCCAGAACGTCGGCCTCTTCCTCTGGCGCGTGCAGGCGCTCCGGCTCGTCCGTTCCCCGCTGGTGGACGCCGACAGCCCCGGGCTGGGGCTGCGCTTCCGCTTCGACCCGTTGGGGACGGACAAGCCGCTCTTCAACGCACGGCGGACGGAGCAGGAGATCACGCACGTCGCCGAGCCGCTGGACGTCCCCCTGCCGCTGCCGCGCCGCTTCGCGAAGACG
>DASUOK010000292.1:0-5052 GCA_036276675.1 Gaiellaceae bacterium
GCGTGCGGGCGCCGGACGAGGTCGACGGCCGCGGTCGCGCTCGCCTCGTCCATCGGCACGGTCGCGTCGCCGTAGCGCGCAACGCCGTCCCTGGCCCCCAGCGCCTGCGCGAAGGCGTCACCGAGGGCCGCGAGGCAATCCTCGACGGTGTGGTGCTCGTCGACCTCGAGGTCGCCGCCCGCCAGCAGCTCGAGGTCGAAGCCGCCGTGGAAGGCGATGAGCGTCAGCAGGTGGTCGAGGAAGCCGATCCCCGTCGCGACGCGCGCGCGGCCGCACCCGTCGAGCTCGAGCGACAGGCGGAGCGCAGTCTCCGAGCTCGTGCGGACGACGAAAGCCGACCGGCCCGGGGCCTCGTCGGCGGCCGCGCCCAGCGCGGCGAGCAGCACGTCGTCCTCGTGCGGCCGGCGCACCGTGATCCTGATGCCGTCGGCGAAGACGCGCACGACGAGCCCCTGCGCCTCGAGCCGCTCGCCGAGCGGCTCGGCGCTGCGCACGAAGACGAAGTTGGCGGCGCTCGGCAAGCAGTCGTGGCCGGCCGCGAGGAGGGCATCCCGCACCCGCTCGCGCTCGGCGATCGTGGCCTCGACGTCGAGCCGAGGCTCCCGCAGCGCCGCCGCCGCGATCCGGGCGGATGGACCGCTGACGCCGGCAGGCGCGCGCCGCAGCTCCAGCTCGGCGGCCACCTCCGGCGCCGCGATCGCATAGCCGACGCGGAGCGAGGCAAAGCCAAATGCCTTCGAGAGCGTGCGCAGCACGATCACGTTCGGCTGCTCGGCGATCAGCGCGACGCACGTCGCGCCGGCGAACTCGTGGTAGGCCTCGTCGACGACGACCGCCGCGTCCGGGTACGTCCGGGCGAGCCCGGCGATCTCGGCCGGGTCGCGCAGCTCGCCGGTCGGGTTGTTCGGGTTGCAGAGCCAGATCAGCGACGCGCCCTCGGGATCGACGCTCACCTCGGCGCCCTCGAGCTGCGACACGAGCCGGTAGAGGCCGTATGTCGGCGTCGAGATCGCCGCGCGGCGGCCCGGCCCGAGATACGTCCGCGCGCACGTGGCGATCAGGTCGTCGGCGCCTGCGCCGACCACCACCTGCTCCGGGCGGACGCCGCAGTAGCCCGCAGCAGCGGCGCGGAGGGCGGCATACGACCCGTCCGGATACTCGTTCAGCCGGGCGAAGCTCACGCCGAGCGGCAGCTGGGGGACACCGGGCACGGGCGGCGTGTTCTGGTCGAAGCGCAGGACCTGCTCGGCGCGCAGGCCGTGCCTCGCCGCCACCTCGGCGGAGCTCGGCGCCCATCTGTACGCGCGGAAATCGGGCGGGAGGGCACGCGCGTTCACCGCGGCTCCAGCGCCGCGGCGTGGAGCGGGAGGCCCTCGACGCGGGCGAGCGGGCCGGCGATCGCGCGTGCAGCCTCGACCCCGGCCGCCGTCGCGCGAACGAGCTGCACGGGCTTGAGGAAGGTCTCCAGCCCGAGGCCGCCGCTGCCGCGGGCGAGCCCGCCCGTCGGGAGGACGTGGGTGGCGCCGGCCGCGTAGTCGCCGACGACCGCGGAGGTGCGGACGAACACGGTGCCCGCGTTGCGAACCGCCGCCGCGACCTCCGCCGCCCCGTCGAGCCACAGCTCGAGGTGCTCGGGCGCGTACGCCTCCGAACGGGCCAGCGCCTGTCCCAGCGAAGCCATGTCCTCGATGGCCACGTTGTCGTGGCCATCGACCAGGCGGCCCACCGCCGCGGACAGGGACGGGTCGAGGCTGAGCAGGATCGCGCTGCTGTCGGGCCCGTGCTCGGCCTGGGCGAGCAGGTCGGCGGCGCACTGCCCGGGGTCGGCGGTCGCGTCGGCGATCAGGACGACCTCGCTCGGCCCGGCCGGCAGGTCGATCGCGACGCTCGTGGACACGAGCACCTTCGCCGCCGTCACCCACGCGTTGCCGGGGCCGACGATCTTGTCGACCGGCGCGATCGTCTCCGTCCCGTAGGCGAGCGCGGCCACTGCCTGCGCGCCGCCGACGGCGTAGACCTCGTCGAGACCGAGCTCGTGCGCGGTGGCCAGCGTCGCCTCGGCCGGGCGCGGCGTCACGACGGCGATGCGCTCCACGCCGGCGACGAGAGCCGGCACCGCCGTCATCACGAGCGACGACGGGTAGGCGGCGCGGCCGCCGGGCACGTAGACGCCGACGGAGGAGAGCGGCAGCCACCGCCGCTCCGCCACGATCCCCGGCACGGCCTCGACGGTCGTGTCCGGCGGCCGCTGCGGGCGGCAGAACTCCGCGACCGCGCGGGCCAGCTCGCGCACGGCCGCGAGCACGTCCCCGTCGAGCCCGGCGGCCTCGAGCCGCGCGCGGCCCACGCGCAGCTGCGGCCGCTCCCCGTCGAGGCGCTCCGTCCAGGCGAGCAGCGCCTCGTCCCCACGCGCGCGCACGTCGCCGACGATCTCCAGCACGCGCGGCAGCACCGCCTCGAGGCCCTCCCTCACGGGACGAGCCGCTCGACGGGCAGGACGAGGATCGACGACGCGCCCGCCGCCTTGAGGGGAGCGAGCAGGTTCCAGAGCTCGTCCACGTCGACCGCGGCGTGCACGGCGATCTGCCCCTCGTCGGCGAGGCCCATCACGGAGGGCGGGCCCATGCTCGGCAGGATCGCCCGGATCGCCGGCAACGCGGTCTCCGCCGCGTTCATCATCAGGTAGCGGCGCCGGCGCGCCGAGACCACGCCCCCGAGCATCAGCGTCAGCCGCCCCACGAGCTCGCGCTTCGCCTCGACGGCGTCCTCCGTGCCGACGAGCACGGCCTGCGACTCGAGCAGCGTCCCGAGCAGCCGCAGCCCGTTCGCGTTCGCGGTGGAGCCGGTCGAGACGAGGTCGACGATCGCGTCGGAGAGCCCGAGTCGCGGCGCCGCCTCCACCGATCCGGAGACCGGCACGAGCTCGGCCGCGACGCCCGCCCGCTCCAGGCCGGCGCGCGTCGAGACCGGGTAGGCGGTCGCGACGCGGAGGCCGTCGAGATCGGCGAGCGTGAGCTGCGGCGCATCCTCCGGCACCGCCGCCTGCAGCGTGCACCGCGCGAAGTCGAGCTCCGCGAGCGTCAGCACCGCCTTGCCGGCCTCGACGACGAGGTTCGCCCCCGTGATGCCGAGGTCGACGACGCGGTCCTGCACGTACTCGGGGATGTCGTGCGCGCGGACGAGCAGGAGGTCGACGGGCGCGTTCGCGCACGGAACGAGCAGCGCCCGCTCCGTCGTCTCGAAGCGCAGGCCGGCATCGGCGCAGAGCCGCAGCGCGGGCTCCGCCATCCGCCCCTTCGACGGCACGGCGAGCGTGAGCCGGCCGTCGGCACCCGCCCGGGTGAAGCCGTTCGACGTCACGACGGGCGCCGCCTCCGCCCGACGCGCTCGAGCGCGATCCGGTATCCGCCGGTGCCGTGCCGCAGCCACTGGGCGACCCGGGTCACGGTCGCGGTGCTCGTGGGCACGCGCTCGGCGATCTCCACATAGGGCCTCCCCTCCTCGAGCAGCCGCACCGTCTGCCACCGATGCGTCAGCGCCTCGAGCTCCGGCAGCGTGCAGAGGTCACGCAGGAATCGCTGCGCCTCGTCACGCGTCCGCAGGCTCGTCACCGCGTCGGCGAGGTCGTCGAGGCCGGGGAGCGACTCGACGGGGCGCGGATCGTCTGGCGCCGTGCTCATGTCAGCATGTTAGCATGCTAACGTGCTAGCACAGGAGCGAGAATTCGTCGTCTACCCCGCGATCGACGTGCTCGAGGGTCGCGTCGTGCGGCTCCGTCGCGGTGAGCGCGACCAGATCACCGTCGAGGGCGGCGATCCGGCCGAGGCCGCAGCCCGTTTCCGGGACGAGGGGGCGTCGTGGCTCCACCTCGTCGATCTGGACGGCGCCTTCTCGGGGCGCCCGTCGCTCGAGCTCGTCGGCGCGATCGCCGCTGCGGGCGTGCGCCTGCAGGTCGGCGGCGGCTACCGCGACCTCGCGGCCGTGCGGGCCGCGCTCGACGCCGGCGCCGCCCGGGTGCTCGTCGGGACGGCCGCGCTCGATCCGTCGCTCCTGCGCCGAGCGGTTCGCTCGTTCGGCGACCGGCTCGCCGTCGCGATCGACGTCCGGGACGGGCGGGTGGCAGTCGAGGGCTGGACGAGGGCCGCGGACGTCGGGCCGGCGGAGCTCGCACGCGCGTGCCGGAAAGCGGGCGTGGCACGGCTCCTCGTCACGAGCACGCGGCACGACGGCACGCTCGCCGGCCCGGACCTCGCGCTGATCGCCGACGTGCTCGCCGCCGCCGATCTTCCCGTGATCGCAGCCGGCGGGATCGCGTCGCTCGACGATCTCCGCGCCCTGCGGGCGGCGGGGTGCGAGGGCGCCGTCGCCGGGAGCGCGCTCTGGCGCGGTCGTTTCACGCTCGCCCAGGCGGCTAGCCTGGACGGATGAGCGAGCACGCGATCGCGATCTGGAGCGACTACATCTGACCGTTCTGCCGCGCGGGCCAGCCCACGGCTGCGTGGCTCGAGCGCCGGTTCGGCGCGAACGTGACCTGGCTCCCGTTCGACCTGCACCCGGAGTACCCGCCGGAGGGGCTGCCGCGCGCGCAGCTGCTCGCACGCTACGGCGAGGGGATGACCGAGCGGGTGCGTGCGTTCTTCGCCGAGCGCGGGCTGGACTACAACCCGCACCCGGAGGTGGTCCCCAACACGCGGCGGGCGCTCCAGCTCGCGGAGCTGGCGCGGGAGCGCGGCCAGCACGAGGCGGCGCACGAGCGCCTCATGGACGCCTACTGGGCCGAGGCGCGGGACCTCGGTGACCTCGCCGTGCTGCGCGAGCTCGGGGAGGAGCTCGCGCTGCCGGCCGAGGACGTGGAGGACGTGCTCACTGGTGATCGCTACCTCGACGTGCTCCAGGAGTCGACGCGGGGCGCGGTCTCGATCGGTGCGAACGCCGTGCCAGCGTTCCTGCTCGACCGGCGGCTGCTCGTCCTCGGCGCCCAGCCCGAGCCCGTGTTCGAGCAGGCGTTCGAGCAGCTGGCACGCCGGTGAGCGTCCGCTTCGTCGACGAGCT
>DASUOK010000293.1:0-17485 GCA_036276675.1 Gaiellaceae bacterium
GATCGTCGACTAGCCGTGGCCGAGCTCTACCTCCCCTCCACGCTGCCGCCGCTCTTCCCCGGGCTGCCGCGCCGGCTGGAGCTCGACGCGACCACCGTGGCGGAGGCCCTGGACCGGCTCGACGAGCGGTGGCCCGGCTTGCGCGACCGCCTCTGTGAGCCCGGTCCCGGCCTCCGGACGCACATCCACGTCTACGTCGACCGCGAGCGCGCCGCGCTCGACACCGCGCTCGAGCCGCGCTCGCGCGTCGACGTGATCACCGCGATCAGCGGGGGCTGACGCCGGCCGCTGCGGTCAGGGACCGAGCTCGGCCGAGACGAGTCGCGCCCCCGCGACCATCGCCTCGAGCTTGCGGAAGGCCCGCTCGCGCGGCAGGTACTTCATCCCGCAGTCGGGCGCGATGACCAGCCGCTCCGGCCCGATCACGGCGAGCGCGGCCCGGATCCGCTCAGCGACGAGCTCCGGCGACTCCACCTCTACCGAGCCCAGGTCGAGCACGCCGAGGACGACGGTCTTGCCCCGGACCTCGCGGAGCACGGCGGGATCGAGGCCCGGCTGTGCCGCCTCGAGGGAGAGCTGGGTGGCGGCGCATTCGGCCAGCTCCGCGAGGAACGGATAGCCGGTGGGCCGGTCGTGGACGATGTGCGCGTAGCCGAAGCAGGTGTGCAGGACCGTCTCGCCCTCGATCCCGGCGAGCGCCCGGTCGATCGCCTCGACCGCGTACTCCCGCGCCCGCTCGGGGCGCGCCTGCAGGTACGGCTCGTCGATCTGGACGATGTCGGCCCCGGCCGCCTTCAGGTCGCGGAGCTCCTCGTTGACGGCGCCCGCATAGGCGAGCGCGAGGCTCCGCTCGTCGGGGTAGTGGTCGTTTTGGGCCTGCTGCGTCATGGTGAACGGGCCCGGAACCGTGATCTTGATCCGGCGGTCGGTGAGCGAGCGCAGGAACCGCACGTCGCGCACCTCCACGGGGCGCGTGCGCCGGATCGGGCCGACGACCCTGGGCACCGGGTTCTCGTGACCCGTGCGGTCGAGCGCGACGCCCGGCTCGTCGAGGTCGACCCCGTCGAGCGCCGTCGCGAAGCGGTTCGAGTAGCTCTCCCGGCGCATCTCCCCGTCCGTGACCACGTCGACGCCCGCGCGCTCCAGCTCGAGGACCGCCAGCCGCGTGGCGTCGTCCTGCGCCTCTTCGAGGAAGGGCTCCGGCACGCGCCAGAGCTCGCGGGCCCGCACGCGCGGCGGCAGCCGCTCCCCGAGGCGGTCGCGGTCGATCAGCCAGTCCGGCTGCGGATAGCTCCCGACCACCGTCGTGACGAGGCGGCTCATGCGCGCCGCTCCACCAGCTTGGACTTGTACTCGCTCCGCTCCAGGCTCCCCCACGGCACGAGCTGCACCCGCATCTGCACGACGAGCGCCTCGCGCAGGCGCTCGCGGATGAAGCCGGCGAGCGCGTCGTCGGGCGTGGCATCGCGCGCCAGCTCGACGCGCACCGGCAGCGGCGGCTCCTGCTTCACACCGGTCTGCGCGGGCTCGACGAGGACGTTGCCGGTGACGCTCGGCGCGAACTCGCTCACGACCTCCCGGACCGCGGACGGGAAGAGGTTGACGCCGCGCACGATGAGCATGTCGTCGGTGCGCCCGATGCAGCGCACCCGCGGCGCCGTGCGGCCGCAGGCGCAGGCGCTCGTCCAGATCCGGACATGGTCGCGGGTGCGGAAGCGCAGGAGCGGCGCCGCCCGGTGCCGCAGGTGCGTCAGCACGAGCTCGCCCGAGGCGCCGTCCTCCGGCTCCAGCGGCTCGGCCGTCGCCGGATCGATCACCTCCGCGTGCACGAAGCCGCGCGCGCCGAGGTGCATCCCCGCCTGCTCCTCGCACTCGCCCCAGAGCGAGACGCCGATGTCGCCGATGCCCATCGCCTCGGTGACCGTCGCCCCCCATCCCGCCTCCAGCTTCGCCCGGAACGCCGACTCGCCGCCGCCCGGCTCGCCGGCGACGAGGACGCGTGCGACGCTCGACCCGCGCAGGTCGACCTCGCGCGCGGCGGCCGCTTCGAGCAGATGGGCGGCATACGACGGCGTCAGCACCACCGCCTCCGGCCGGAGCAGCTCGACCGCACGCAGCAGCCGCTCCGTCTGTCCGGTGCCGACCGGGATGTGACAGAGGCCGAGGCGGTCGAAGGAGGCGAGCGCCGCCCCGGCGACGAACGGCCCGGCGTTGTACGTGGAGACGATGCGCTGGCCGACGGTGATCCCCGACGCGGCGTAGCTCCGCGCCGAGCCGGTGATCCAGTTGTCGAGGTCGCCGGCGGTCAGCGGGATGTAGCTCGGCGTCCCCGTCGTGCCGCTCGTCGAGTAGATCCGGACGATCTCGCCGGGCGCCGCGCAGAGGTGCGCGCCGATCGGGTCCTCCGGCGTGCGGGTCGCTCTGAGCTCGTCCTTCTCCGTCAGCGGCAGCCGCGCGATGTCGGCCAGGCCGCCGGCCGACTCCGCGGAGGCGAAGCCGGCCTCCGACAGCTTCTCGCGGTAGAAGGCCGAGCGCTCGAACAGGTACGCGAGCTGCTCCCGGTAGCTCGCGTCGTCGCGGTCGAGCTGGTCCGCCCACGGGCGCGCCTCGACGTCAGGCTCGAGCATCGGCCTCGTAGCCGACGGCGCCCTCCGCCGCAGCGGCGAGCAGGAGCCCGAGCGGCCGCTCCCGCTCCTCGGCGAGGTGGGCGAGCAGGCTCGCCGTCCGGGCCAGGATCGGCACGGCCTTCGCGGCCGTGGCCGGAAAGCCGAGGTCGAGCAGGACGGCGGCGATCGGCATCGAGACGTTCAGCGTCAGCGGCCGTCCCCACGTCTCGGCGACCGCATCGCGCAGGCCGCGGGCGAAATCGACGTGGCGCCCGCTCACGCCGCGCTCGTCCGCGAGCTCGAGGATGCGCTCGGCGCGCGGATCGACCGGCCGGTGCACCGGGTGGCCGAAGCCGGGCACGCGGCTCCCCGCCGCCTGGAGCTCGCGCGCGACCTCGCCGGGCTCGCGCTTCGCGGCGACCGCGGCGGCCAGCAGCCGCGCGCACTCCTCCGACGTCCCGAGCACGACCGGCCCGGCACCGAGGATCCCGGCCGCGACCGCCCCCTGCAGCGAGCCGGGGTCGGCCGCGAGCGTCATCCGGGCGGCGACGTTCGTGGGCATCAACCCGTGCTCGGCGATGGCGACGAGCAGCAGATCGAGGAAGTACCGCTGGTCGTCCGTCGGCTCCCGGCCGGTGAGGAGGAGATGGAAGTACTCGGTGAAGCTCAGGCGGCCCATCAGGTCACCCGTCAGGTCGCGGCCGCGCACCTCGACCCGGTCGGCGAACGCGTGCGCGATCGAGCTGACGGGTGCCCCGCCCGCCCGGGTCACGCAGCCTGCGACTTCACGGACTCGACGTAGCCGCGCACGTCGGCCACCGGCTCCGAGTACGCGTCGCCCAGCGTCTCCTCCATCCGGCGCATGTAGTCCTCGGCCCACTCCGGGAACGCGTAGTCGATCGCCCGCAGGAACTCGAGCGTCGCCGCCAGGCGGATGTCCGCGATCGAGGGCGTGTCGCCGCCGATGAACGGCTGCTCGGCGAGGAAGAACGTCCGGTAGACGTCGAGCGGCTCCGCCAGCGCCGCCTCCGCGTCCTGCTGCGCCTTCGCCTTCATCGCGTCGTCCGCGTCGGAGGTCGCGACCTCGCCCGGGTACTGGGGGAAGCCGAGCGCCGGGTACGTCGCGCGCGTGAGGAGCGGATAGAACGTCCCGATCAGGTAGAACATCGCGTTGTCGACCATCGCCCGCCGGCCGGGATCGGTGGGGTAGAAGCGGTCGAGGCCGTGCTTGTTGCAGAGGTAGGCCATGATGGCGCAGCTCTCGCCGAGCGTGCCGCGCGGGAGACCCTCCTCCTCGAGCATCGGCGTCAGGTGGGCAGGGTACTTCTCCAGGTACTCCGGTGCCGTCGTCCGGCCCCAGACGTCCTGCTCCTCGAACTCGAGCCCGGCGGCCCGCACGAAGATCCGCACGGTCAGGTTGTTGACGCTCGGCTTGAGGATGTTCAGCGTGTTCACAGCCATGTGCTTCCTCCGCTACTGGTAGGGGTTCTGCGGCGAGCGGTCGTCCGAGAGCGACGCCCGCGACCGCTCGGTGAGCCGCTCGATCGCGTCCGCGAGGTGGCTCTCGGCGATGTTGTAGTCGCCGCGCTCCACGCGGAGCCGGTGCGCCTCGAGTAGCACCTCCGCGTGCGTCGAGGCGGCCGGCGGCTCGAACCGGTACGAGGCGAGCTCGATCAGGAGACCGAGCGGGTCCTCGAAGTAGATCGAGTCCATGAAGCCCCGGTCCTTGACGCCGCTGTGCCGGATGCCGCGCTCGTCCAGCCGCTCGACCGTCTGGCGGAACGTCGCCTGCGAGAGCGAGAACGCGAGGTGGTGCACGCAGCCGGGATCGGTCGACGTCCGGGTCGGGTCCGGCACGCGCTCCTCGTTCGTGAAGATCGTGATCAGGCGCCCGTCACCGGGGTCGAAGTAGAGGTGGCTCTCGCTCTCGTTGTCGAGGTTCGGCTGCTCGAAGACGAACGGCATGCCGAGCACGCCCTCCCAGAAGCCGATCGACGTCTGCCGGTCGGCCCCGACGATCGTGATGTGGTGGACGCCCTGGCTCTGGAGCTTCCTCATCGATCCTCTCTCGGCGTGGTTCCCCTCGAGTTTCGCCGCCGCGCGGCCGCGCCGCAACCCGGTGCCCGCGGTCGGCGAGACTGTCGCCTGGATGCTCGAGTTCGAAGACACCTTCGACGGCGCTGCCCTCGACCGGTCGCGCTGGCTGCCCTACTACCTGCCGCACTGGAGCAGCCGGGAGCGGTCGGCTGCGCGCTACGAGGTCGGCGGCGGCAGCCTCCGGCTGCAGATCACGGCCGACCAGGAGCCGTGGTGCCCGGAGCTCGACGGAGACGTTCGCGTCTCCACGCTGCAGACCGGCGCCTTCGCCGGCCCGGTCGGCAGTGGCGTCGGGCAGCACCGGTTCCACCCGCAGGCGGTCGTCCGGGAGGCGCAGCCGAACGTCCGGCTCTACACGCCGACGTACGGCCGCATCGAGCTGCGGGCCAAGGCGCTCGACGACCCGCGGGCGATGGTCGCCCTCTGGTTGATCGGCTACGAGGACGAGCCCGAGCGCTCGGCGGAGATCTGCGTCTGCGAGATCTTCGGCCGCGACGTCACGCCGACGCACGCGAAGGTTGGCATGGGTGTGCACCCCTTCGCCGACCCGAGGCTCGTCGACGAGTTCGACGCCGTCGAGCTTCCGCTCGACGCGCGCGACTTCCACGTCTACGCGGCGGACTGGTCGCCGGGTCGCGTCTCCTTCACCGTCGACGGCGAGCCCGTGAAGGAGGTCGCCCAGGCACCCGACTACCCGCTCCAGCTGATGCTCTCGATCTACGAGTTCCCGGACGGGGCGGAGCGCCCGCCGCCCGCGTACCCGAAGGAGTTCGTCGTCGACTACGTGCGGGGCTTCCGGCCGGCCTGAACGGGTTCCGTTGACGCTTGCGACAAAGAGCGCAAAGATCGCCCTCCAGCCTCGCGCCGCGGCGGCGCGGGCCCGACGAGAGGGGACGCAGTGAAGCGCCTCATCCTATGGCTCGGCCTCGTGGCGGTGGTCGGTGCCCTGATCGGACCGTCCGCGCTGGCGGCGAAGCCGACGATCGAGCGAGTCGAGGTGAGCGACCTCGGCGTCGCGGACCCGTTCCTGAGCGACGTGTGCGGCGTACCGGTGACGATCGACGTCGTCGGCCACGTGATCATCAGGACGTTCGACGGGAGCGGCGGCCCCGAGCAGGTCCTGACGCTCAATCTCGAGATCACGGCGCACGCGGGCGACAACGAGTATCGCGCCCGCGACGTCGGCGGCGATCTCACCCGTGTCGCCCCCGACGGAACCGTGATCCTCATGATCATCGGGCAGGTTCCGTTCGGGTTCACCGGCGTCCTGAAGCTGAACGCGGAAACCGGTGAGGCGATCCTCGAGCCGCAGCACAGCCTCGAGGACCGCGTCGACGATGCCTGCGCGGCGCTGACCGCCTGAAGCGGGCACCCACCACGCGCTGCAGGAGGCCCGGGTGACCGGGCCTCCTGCAACTTCCTCGATCTCCGCCCGGCTAGCCGCGCTTGCGGGCGACGACCAGGAGGTACTCGGACGGGACGACCAGCGCGCCGTCGGTCGACTCGTTGCGCCGCTCCATCATCTGGACGAGCGCGTGGCGGCAGTCCTCCCAGCTCCCCTCCGCGCTCAAGCGCTCCCGCGCCTTCAGCATCGGCCCGTAGTTCGTCTCGAAGAACGAGACCCAGTGCTCGGCGGAGTCGAAGCGGAACGGCGTCGTCGCGCGCTCGAACTCGAGCTCGACATCGTGCTCGCCGAAGAGGGCACCGACGTGCTCCTCGCTGCCCCAGAGCGGCGGTGACGAGGCGTACGCGGGCGGCGGCGGCAGGTAGCGGCTCATGATCGCGAACAGCTCGCCGATCGTGCCCTCGGGCGTCCAGTTGCAGAGCCCGATCACGCCGCCGGGCTTGCACACGCGCACGAGCTCGGACGCGGTCACGTCGTGCCGCGGGGCGAACTGGACCCCGAAGGCCGAGAGGACGCGGTCGAAGCCACCGTCCTCGAAGGGGAGCTGCTCTACGTCCCCCTCGACCCACTCGATGTCCACGTCGAGCTCGTCCGCGCGCCGGCGGGCGAGGACGAGCAGCTCCGGCGTCAGATCGACGCCGACCGTCGGCGCCCCCGCCGCCGCGGTGCGAACAGCGACGTTGCCGGTGCCGGTCGCGACGTCGAGCGTCCGGTGCTCGGCCGCGACCCCGGCGCGCTCGATCAGGTGGGGCGGCGGCACCTCGTCGATCAACTCGGCGATGGCGGCGTAGTCGCCGGCGGCCCAGGTCGAGCGATGAACGGTCTTCAGGCTCTCCACGGTCAGTGTGGTCATCTCTTCCTCTCGTTCTCAGAAGGGTCGGAACGAGCCCAGTATCCGCCGGCCGGCCACCGCCGCACATCGGCAGACCTGCCTATTCGCCTACCTATCCGTCGCTTACGGCGTCGCGTCGAGTCGTGCGGCCTGGGCCGCTGCCTCGGCCCGGTTGCGGACACCGAGCTTCGACAGGATCCGGCCGACGTGGTGGCCCGCCGTCCGCTCGCTGATGAAGAGCGTCTTGGCGATCCGGGCGTTCGTCATGCCACTCGCGACGAGCGTGAGCACCTCGCGCTCGCGCGCGGTGAGCTCCCCGTAGCTGCGGGCACCGGGCGGTGGCCCGGCACCGGCGTCCCGCAAAACCGCCCCGGCCGCGTCCATCCCCCGCGCCGCGCCGAGATCCTTGAAGGTGTCGAACGCGAGCCGTGCTTCGTCCCGGGCGAGCTGGGGCAGCTCGTCCACCAGCGTGCGCGCGAGCTCGAGGCGGGCCTCGGCCGCGTCGTGCGGCATGCCGAGCCGGCTGAACGACTCGAGTGACGAGCGGGCGCGCTCGCGCGCCTCGGCGGGCCGCAGGTCCGCCGCCTCGACACGAGCCGCGGCGAGATCCGCCCTGGCGCGGACGAGGGGCCGCCCCGAGGCCGCGGCCAGCTCGTCGAGCTGCCGGCTCGCCTCCCGCGCGGCGTCCGGCGCGCCGGCGGCGAGTTGCGCGTCTACGAGCGGGACGAGCAGCCGCGACGAGGACAGCAGATCCCCCGCCGAGGAGGCGAGCGCGCGCTCGAGCAACGACGCGGCCACGCGCGGCTCGCCCTCCGCGAGCCGCAGCTCGGCCAGCGCGAGCAGCGACGGCACACGTTCCTCCCGTTCGGCGAGCAGTTGCTCCGCCTCGGCCAGGCGCCCCTGCCGGATCCGCAGCAGCGCCAGGGTGGAGACGGTCGGCCCCGCCATCGCGGGGTAGTGGCGCGCGTGGGCCCCGAGTGCGTCCTCGAGCGCCAGCTCGGCGTCGTCCCAGCGCCCGGCGGCGACGAGGACGTCGGCGTGGATCGTGCGGCACGCGCCGTAGAGAGGGGTGATCCCGCGCCGCTGCGCGTAGTCGTCGATGTGCTCGCACCACTCCGCGGCACGCTCCCAGTCGCCGGCACTCGTGCAGGCCACGACGAGGTTGCAGTACGCCTCGCCGAGCGTGTGCGGGTTGCGCACGCGGCCGGCGGTGGCCGCGGCCATCGCCTCCTCCAGCTTCCCCATCCCGGCCTCGAAGGAGCCGGTGCTGATCTCCGCGCGGCCGAGCAGGCTCAGCGCGAGCACCTCCAGGTCGTCGTCGCCGTGCGCCTGCGCGATCTCCATCGCCCGGCGCGCTCCTGCGACGCAGTCCTCGACGTGGTCGGCGCGCCGGGCGCGCTCCACGGCGACCCAGCCGTGCCCGACGCAGGGAGCCGCACCGTCGAGCACGCGCTCGGCCCGCGCCAGCCAGCCGTTCGCCAGCGACGTGCGCCCCGAGACCAGGTACTGATGGGAGATCCAGACGGCGATGCGGGCCGCTCGTTCGAGGTCGCCCGCCAGCGCGTACTCGGAGCAGGCGCGCCCGCGGAGCTCGAGGCCCTCCTCGATCTCGCCGAGGAACCAGCGTGCGAGCCCGTAGCCGTCGAGGGCCTCGGCCGTCTCGCCGGCGGCGAGCACGGACTCGAACGCCGAGCGGGCGGCCTCCCATTCGGCGGCCGCGAGCGCGCGCCGACCCTCCGTGAGCTGATGGGACACCGCGTGGGGCATCCGACGATGATCGTTGCGCTTCCGGCCGAGGGCAAGTCCGTAGACACCCGACCCGGACGGTCAGGCGCTGCGGGCGCTCTCCGGAAGGGCCGACCCGAGCTGCGACCGCGACGTGATCGCCAGCTTGGGGAAGATCCGGTACAGGTGCGACTCGACAGTCCGGTGGGAGAGGTAGAGCTTCTGGCCGATCTCCCGGTTGCTGAGCCCGGCGGCGGCCATCTCGGCGATCTGGAGCTCCTGCGGCGTCAGTCGGTCGCGCGCATCGGGCGTCCGGCGAACGCTCGTCTCGCCCGAGGCGCGGAGCTCCTGGCGTGCGCTCTCCGACAGTCCGTGGAAGCCGAGCGCGTCGAAGCTCTCCCGCGCCGCCCGCAGCGGCGCACGCGACTCCGCCACCCGCCGCTGGCGCCGCAGCCACCGTCCGTAGCCGAGCAGCAGGCGGCCGCGGAAGCACGGCCAGTTGGCGAGCTCAGCGCCGATCGCGGCCGTGTAGAGCTCCTCGGCCCGATCGTCGTCGGCGACGACGGCCCGCGCGTAGCCGACCCCGGCCCGCAGGTACGACGCCGACGTCCTCGCGGCCAGCGATTCGAGCTCTCCGAGGTAGCGCCGAGCCTCGTCCCGCCTGCCGGTGCGGGCGGCGGCCTCGATCAGGTCCGGGAGCACCCAGCCGCCCACGAACGGGTGGTAGGCGACGTCACCCGGCTCGAGCACCCGTTGCAGGTGGTGGAACCCGTCGTCGTAGAAGCCGTGCGCGACGGCGCCGCGGCCGCGCGCGAACTGTACGAGCGAGAGCATCGGCTGCGTGCCCATCGGCAGCAGCACCGACTCGGCCCAGGCGGCCAGTCTCTCCGCCCGTTCGAAGTCGCCGCCCTCCCCCGCGACCGTCGCGAGCGCGATCTGCGCTGCGAGCCCCCACCGCTGCTGACCGGTCTCGGGCGCAAGCCGGGCGGCCTCCTCGGCCGCCGCCGCGGCCAGGCTGGGCTTGGCGAGATGGACGGCAGCCCACGACTGTGAGACGAGCGCCTGGGCGAGCAGCCCCAGGCGGCCTTGCGCGCGCAGACCGTCGACGGCGGCGTCCAGGAACGTCGCGGAGAGGTCGAACGCCCAGACCGCCGTCGCCGCCGTCCCGACGAGGTGCAGCGCGACCGGATCCGCAGTCGCGTCGGGTGTCAGCCGTTCGATCCGCTCGAGCACCGTCGCGCCCCGCTCGACGGGGTCTGCGAAGGCGAGCACCGCGAGCAGCGCAGCGTCGTCTTCGGGCACCCGAATCCGCTCCGCTGCGTCGACGACGAGATCACGCGTCTCCTGATCCGGGTTCCCCCACCAGCATCTGAGAGCCGCGGCCTGCAGCGACTTCAGCGCCCGCTCGGGCTGATCCGCGCGCGTCATCTCGTTCGCGATCCGCGCGAACGACGCCACCCGCCCTGCACCCGACCAGCTGACCTCATCGGCCGCTTCGAGGAGGAACGTCAGACGCGCCCGATCGTCGTCGCGGAGGTCGAGAGGGCGGGCCTGCGCGATCAGCTGGAGCGCCCGCTCGGAGCGCCCGAGCTCGAACTCGATCTCGGCCGCCCGCACGAGCAGCGTGCCTCGACGCCACGACTCCGCGCTGAGCTGGGCGGCACGCTCGAGCGCGGCGGCGGCGACCACGGGGGCACCGCGTCTCACCGCTCGTGCCGCAGCCTCCTCGAGCTCCGACGCGACCTCGTCGTCCGGGCCGCTACGTGAGGCCGCTCGATGCCACAGGCTGCGCTCGAGGTCGTCGACGTGGGCAGCCGCCAGGGCGGCGTGCGCGGCCTGTCGGTCGACCGTCGGCGCCGCCGCGTGCAGGGCCGCGCGCACGAGCGGGTGACGGAACTGGACGCCGGCCGCTACGGAGACGAGCCCTGCCGACTCGGCCGGAGCGAGATCGGCTGCCGTCACCGCTCGGCCCGCGACGTGCGCAGCGGCCTCGAGCTGGGCGTCGAGCGCGCCGCCCTCGTCGAGGGCCGCCACGAGCAGCAGGCAGCGCGTGACCGACGGCAGGGGCGACAGGCGCTCCGAGAACGCACGCTCCAGCCGCTCGGTGAGTGGTAGCGGCGCCAGCACCACCGAGGCGTCGACGTCGTCGCTGCCCGCCGCACCCGGGAGCTCGACGAGCGCCAGCGGGTTGCCGGCCGCCGCGCCGAGCAGGCGTCTCCGGTCCTCGTCCGCGAGGGCAGGCGCAACCTCGTCGAGGAGCCGCGCCGAGTCCGCGTCGTCGAGGCGCTCGAGCCGAAGCTCCGGCAGCTGCGCCTCCTCGAAGGGGCTCACGTGTCCGTCGCGGACGGCGAACAGCAGGAGGATCGGCTCCAGCTCCACGCGCCGGGCGACGAAGGCGAGCACCTCGCACGTCGCGGCGTCGAGCCAGTGCGCGTCCTCGACGACCAGGAGCAGCGGCGACTCGGCAGCCTCCTCCGCCAGCAGGTCGAGCGCCGCGAGTGCGATCAGGAAGAGGTCCGGCGCCCCCTCGGATCCCGCCCCCTCGGCGAGACCGAACGCGGTGGACAGCGCAGAGCGCTGCGGCGCCGGCAGCGCAGCGATCCTGACGAGCTGGGGGCGTAGGAGCCTATGCAGCCCCGCGAACGCCATCTGGGTCTCCGACGGCACGCCTGCGGTCGTGAGCACCGTGATCCCGAGCTCGGCGGCGCGTCGTCCGGCGAACTCCAGGACGGCGCTCTTGCCGATCCCCGCGTCGCCTCGGACGACGAGCGAGCCGCCCCCGGCTCCGACGCCGTGGAGGAGCTCCTCGAGCGCGGCGAGCTCACGGTCGCGTCCGATCAGGCGCAGCGGCGGCATCCCACGGGTAGTTCTATCGCGCGCCCAGTGGCTCCACTGATGCCGGAGCGGATCTCGCGCCGCGGCGCCGGCGCGGAAGCAGTGGGCTCACGGACGCGACGGGAGGTCGCCGCTCCGTAGCCTCGCCGTGAGCTCCTCTCACCTGCAAACGGAAAGGACGCCGCATGAGCGCCGCAACCACCCCCGACACGATCGTCCTCATCCACGGCTTCTGGGTGACTCCCCGGAGCTGGGAGCACTGGATCGACCACTACGAGCGCCAGGGCTACCGGGTGCTCGCGCCCGCCTACCCCGGCTTCGATGTCGAGGTCGAGGCGCTCAACGCCGACCCGACACCGATCGAAGCGCTGACGGTGCCGGGTGTGGTCGAGCACCTCGAGGCGATCGTCGGCGAGCTGCAGTCGCCGCCAATCCTGATCGGCCACTCGGCCGGGGGGACCTTCGTGCAGATCCTCCTCGACCACGGCTTCGGTGCCGCGGGCGTGGCCATCAACTCCGCCCCGACCGAGGGTGTCCGCGCGCTGCCGCTGTCGCAGCTCAAGTCGACCTTCCCCGTCTTCAAGAACCCGGCCAACCGCCACCGCGCCGTCGGCCTGACGCTCGAGCAGTGGCACTACGCGTTCACGAACACCTTCAGCGAGGAGGACTCGCGGGCGCTGTACGAGCGCTACGCCGTGCCGGCCTCGGGGGCGATCCTGTTCGGCATCGTCCTCGCCAACTTCCAGCCCGGCCCCCAGGATGCGTGGGTGGACTACAAGAACGACGACCGGGCGCCGCTGCTGTTCATCTCGGGCAGCGAAGACCACCTCATGCCGCCCAGCGTCCAGCGGTCGAACGCGAAGCACTACAAGTCGGACACGATCACCGAGGTCAAGGAGTACGCGGGCCGCGCCCATCTCCTCCCGGCGCAGGACCGCTGGGAAGAGGTCGCCGATTTCGCCCTCTCCTGGGCGCTGGAGCACGCTCGGCACCCGGTGGCCGGCACGGCGTGAACGACGTGCGGCTGACCCACATCGGCGGACCGACGGTCTTGCTCGAGGTGGGCGGCTGGCGCTTCCTCACGGATCCGACGTTCGACGCGCCGGGCCGGACGTACAGCTTCGGCTGGGGAACCGGCTCGCGGAAGCTGACCGGCCCGGCCGTCGCCGCCGCCGAGCTCGGACGCATCGACGCGGTCCTCCTGACGCACGACCACCACGGCGACAACCTCGACCCCGCCGGCCGGGCGCTGCTGCCCTCGGCGGGCGTCGTGGTCACGACGGCCGCGGGCGCGAGGCGGCTCGGCAGCGCGGCGCGCGGCTTGGAGGCGTGGGAAACGACACGGCTGGAGGCGCCGACGCGCCCCACGATCGAGATCACCGCCACTCCCTGCCGTCACGGCCCGCCGCTCAGCCGCCACTTCGCCGGAGACGTGATCGGCTTCGCGCTCCGCTGGGCGGGCCAGCAGCACGGGGTGCTCTGGATCTCGGGCGACACCGTCCTCTACGACGGAGTGCGCGGCGTCGCCGACCGCCTGCAGGTCGCCACCGCGCTGCTGCATCTCGGCAGCGTGCGCTTCCCCGTCTCGGGGCCGGCGCGCTACACCCTGACCGCCAACGAAGCCGTCGAGCTGTGCCGCCTCGTGCGTCCCCGCACGGCGATCCCGATCCACTACGAAGGGTTGGCAGCACTTCCGGCAGGGTCGGGAGGCGATCGAGCGGCAGTTCGCGGAGGCACCGGACGACGTGCGCCGATGCCTCCGCTGGCTGCCGCTCGGCGTCGTGACGGAGCTCGCAGCCTAGCTCGGCCCGGTCGCAGTCGAGCCGCCGGCGCGCGCGGACTCGAGGATCTCCTTCAGCCGGGCGAGGTCCTTGCGGTTCGCACGCCGCATCGCGCCGGCCAGCAGGGGCGCGGCGACCCTGGAGAAGCCGGCCGGCTCGCCGCGGTTGCGCAGCGTCATCGTCGTCCGCCCGTCGGCGGCGTCACGCCAGGTGTAGGTGGTCTCCATTGCAAGCGGCCCGTCGGCCGTCGACATCACGAGCAGCTCGCCGGGCTCGAACGCGGTCACCTCGTAGGTGTAGGACAGACGGCGGCCGAGGAACCCGGCGACGAATGCGATCCGGGAGCCGACGGCGAGCGGCGGCTCGGAAGCCCACTCGGCGCTCTCGATGTTCTCGTACCACGCCGGCGCGTTCTCCGGGTCGGCGGCGTAGGCGGCGACCGCTCCGCGCGGCCGGCCGATCTCGACCTCCGTCCGGACGTCGACCGGCATCCCTAGGCGAACACCGGGTTGGGAATGCCGGTCTCGGCGTACTCCTTCAGCCGCACCATGATCTGCCCCCAGGTATACGCGACTCGGCCGGCCTCCTCGTCGTCGGCGAAGCCGACGTGTCGGAAGCCGACTGTCGAGCCGTCGTCCCGCGCGTCGATCTCCCAGTGGACGGTCGTGCCCACCCAGTGCGGCGGGAAGGTCTCGGTGCGCCAGACGACGCTGCGCTCGTCGGACCGCTCCAGCCGGAGGTCGAACGCCGCCGGCGCAATGGGGAACTCGAGCCTGAGCGTCTCGCCGACCTCGCCCGGCACCTCGGCGCGACTCGTCCAGAACCCCTGGATCCCCGCCGTGGTCTTCACGGCCTCGAGCACAGCCTCGGGTGCTGCATCGACATCGAAACGGAACAGGACGTCCGTCATGGCTGCTCCTCTCATTTCAGTGATGACGCAAACGTACCATACGTTTCGCTCTCGGTTAAAATGAGGGCATGGACGCGCTCCAGCTCGTGGCCGAGCCCCGCCGGCAGGAGATCCTCCGCCAGGTCTGGCGCGACGAGCTGCCGGTCGGCGAGCTCGTCGACCGGCTCGAGCTCAGCTACGCAGGCGTCTCGCAGCACCTGGCGCTCCTGCGCGAGGCGGGCTTCGTCACGGTGCGCCGCGACGGCAAGCGCCGGCTCTACCGCGCGGACCACGAACGGCTCGGGCCCCTCACGCACTTCCTCGAGTCCTTTTGGGCGGAGCGGCTCGACACGCTCGCGGCGCTCGCCGAGGAGGCGGAGCAGCGGTGACCGACGTGGTGGTGACGCGCCGGATCGCGGCCTCACCCGCCACCGTGTTCTCCTTCTTCACCGACCTCGAGCGCTGGACCTCGTGGCAGGGGGTCGACGGCGAGCTCGATGCGCGCCCCGGCGGGGCCTTCCGGATCCGGATGCCGGGCGCCCAGGTCGCATCGGGCCGGTTCGTCGAGGTCGTCCCCGAGCAGAGGCTCGTCATCACCTGGGGCTGGGAGGGCGAGGTGCCGCCGGTGCCGCCGGGCTCCACCACGGTCGTGATCGAGCTGGAGCCGGCCGAGGACGGCACGCTGCTGCGCCTGACCCACAGCGGCCTCGCGCCGGAGCCCGTGGCCGAGCACCACCGGCAGGGCTGGGAGCACTACCTCGAGCGTCTGCGCGTGCGGGCGGAGGGAGGCGACCCCGGGCCCGACCCAGTCCCGACGTAGCCTTCGCGCCGGCTGTGGGGCGTGCCACCAGCGTGACAGCCGGCGGGGAGGGCGAACCGACGCTCCCCCTCCCCGCGTGCCCGGCGGATCGCCCTAGGCGGCCTGAGGCGCGGGCTCCGGGGTCGCCTCTCGCTGCACGGGCGACGGCTCGACGCGGAGGATGCGCGCGGCCCACTCCGGGAGCCACCAGTTCCACCGGCCGAGGATGGCGACCGCGGCGGGCGCGAGGACGCCCCGGATGATCGTGGCGTCAATCAGGATCCCGCCGCCGAGCGCGGTCGCGAAGATCTTGGCCTCGGTGCCCGGCTGGAGGGCGAAGGCGACGAACGCGAGGAAGAGGATCAGCGCCGCGCTCGTGACGAGCCGGCCGGTGCGGCCGATCCCCTCGACGACGGCGGTCTCGGTCGAGCCGGTGCGGTCGTACGCCTCGCGCATCCTGCTGATGATGAAGACCTGGTAGTCCATCGAGATGCCGAAGAGGAAGGCGAAGATCACGACCGGCAGCTCGACGTTGATCGCCTGAGTCGCCTCGATCCCCCAGATCGCCTCGGAGCCGAAGCCCTTCTGGTAGACGAGCACGATCAGTCCCCAGGCGGCCGCGACGGAGAGCAGGTTCAGGAGGACGGCTTTCAGCGGCAGGAGCAGCGAGCGGAAGGCGCGCGCGAGCAGGATGAAGGTGAGGATCGAGATCAACGCGACCATCAGCGGGAAGTTGCCGTAGACGACCTCGAGGAAGTCGGCGCCCTGCGCAGCCTCACTACCGATCGTCACCACTGCGGGCAGCGCCTGCGCACCTTCCCGCAGGCGGTCGAGCGTCTCCCGGCCCGCCGGTGAGTTCCCATCCGCGGTCGGGATCACGACGACGACGGCCGTCCCCTCGCGGCGCCAGTCGGCGGGTGCTGCCGCGCTGCGGACACCTTCGACCTGCGCGAACGCCTGCGCGACACCGCCGGGGTCGCCGGCGCGAACGAGCGCGTCGAAGGGCGAGAGCGGGCCGGTGCCGATTCCGGAGGCCTCGAGGTTCTCGAGACCGGAGCGTGCTGGCCCTTCCTTCGAGAGCGAGGCGGCGAGCGGATTCCCGAGCTGGATGTTCGCGGCCGCGACCACGAGAGCAACCAGCACGGCGGTCGACGCCGCTGCCGCGGGCCAGCGGTAGCGCACGATCAGACTCGCCCAGGCCGACCAGCCACGACTGGCCTGCGCGTCGCGGCGGTTGCGCGGCCAATCGAACCTTGGCCCGACCGTCGCCAGCACGACCGGCAGCAACGTGACCGCCACGGCGACGCTGACCAGCGCGATCAGCAGCCCGGCGATCCCGATGCTCCGCAGGAACGGCACCGGCAGAACGAGCAGAGCGAGCAACGAGATCGCCACAGTCGTTCCGCTGAAGACGACGGCGGTACCCGCGTGCTGCATTGCGTTCCGCACCGCCGTCTCGTTCGTGACGTCGGGCCGCTGGCGTTCCTCGCGCCAGCGGACGACGACAAGGAGCGCGTAGTCGATCGCGATCCCGAGCCCGATGAGCGCAACCAGGAACTGGACGATCACCGAGACGTCGGTGACGCTCGCGAGCGGCCAAACCAGCAGGAAGGTCGTCGGGATCGCGACCAGCGCCATCAACAGCGGCACGAAAGCCATGAACGAGCGGAAGACGAAGGCGAGGACGAGGAGTGCGCCCAACGCCGCCAGAAGCGTTCCCAGCACGACGCCGGCACCAGCCCCCTCGATATCCCCGGCGGAGGCCCGGAGCGCGTCGAGCCCGGTCACCTGAACCGGAGTTCCGCCGACGGTGACGCCGTCGAGCGCGGCCTGCGCCGCGCGGGCCTCCTCCAGCCCTGGGTCGACCCCGCCCTTGGCCGGGATGTAGACGAGCGCGAACGTCGTGCGGCCATCGTCGGAGACGAACGCCCGGTCGCCGGTCGAGGCGAAGGAGGCGCTCATCGAATCCGGCAGCGCCGCCTCCACCTTCGCCAGCGCCGCGTCGAGCTCCTCGCGGACGCCGGGCGAATCGACCGTCTTCCCCTCCGGGAGCGTCACCACGGGCACGATCGGCGAGACGTCGCCGCCGGCGCCATAGATCTCGGCGAGCTCGCGGTTCGTCTCGTAGCCCTCCCGGCCCGGGACGCTGAACTGTTGCGAGAGGGAGCTGCCCGCCGGACCGATCGCCGCGAAGGCGACGACGGTGACGGCCAGCCAGAAGCCGAGGACGAGGCGTTTGTGCTCGAGCACGAAGCGGGTGAGGGCGTTCATGGGCGTCTCCTTCGGTGATCTTCGTACGGTGTACGAACGACCGTATTCGTACGCTGTACGATGCCGCTAGTGGGGTAAACCGCACCATCGGCCGAAATGGGCGAAGCGAAGACAGCTACAGAGCGACGCGTGCCGCTGAGCAAGGAGCGCGTCCTGCGCACCGCCGTCGACTTGGCCGTCCGCGACGGGATCGAGTCGCTCTCGATGCGCAAGCTCGCCGACGAGCTCGGTGTCGGCGCGATGAC
>DASUOK010000294.1:0-5611 GCA_036276675.1 Gaiellaceae bacterium
GTCGAGGTACGTCCAGACGGCGGAGAACGTCGGGCCGTCGAAGACGCGTTCGACGCTCTCGCGGAGCAGCGCGAGACGGTCGGCCACGGCCGACTCGGTCGGCGGCGTGCGCTCGATGCGCTCCGACCCGCCGACCCAGCCGAGCACGCCCTCGTGGTAGGCGGCCAGGAAGTCGGCCCACTCCTCCGTCCTCGCCTCGATCGGCAGGTGGGCGACCTCGACGATCCGGAACCCGGCGCCCTCGAGCGCCCCGACGTAGTGCTCGAGCGGTCGCACCGGCAGGAAGAACTTCCGTCGCAGCTCCTCGTAGGCGCTCATTCGCACCCCGTCGGCGAGGCCGTCGCGATACCGCGCGTACCGCTCGTCCTCGCCCACGAGCTCGGCCGCGGCGGCGTTGATCGCCTCGACCGTCTCGTCGATGATCCAGGCGTCCTCCGGCAGCTCGGGCACGCCGATGTTGCCGGACTGCACGAACGCCCGGCCGCCCGGGACGAGCAGGTCGCGCCACGAGCGCAGCGTGTCGTCGAGGTCGTAGTAGAGGTGGATCGCGTTCGTCGACGTGACGAGGTCCACCCCGCGGCGGAGCAGCGCCTCGCCGACGACCTCCTGGACGGTCTCGAGCCGCCGCTCGTCCTTCAGGTAGCGGATCAGCCGGAACGCGACCCGCTCGTGGCCGCCGAGCTTGTCGAGCGCGACGCGGAGGAACTTCGGCGAAGAGTCGACGATCAGGACGCCGAGCTCGAGCTCGGGCAGCTCGGCGAGCAGGCGCTCGGCGAGGATGCCGGTGCCCCCGGAGTAGTCGAGCACGATCCGGCCCGGCTGCAGCACCGCGGCGACCTCGTCGACCGTGCGGTCGAGGTTCCGGTACCACCCGTGGTCCTGCACCGTGTCGTACGTGAGCGCGAGCGTCTCGGGCGGCCGCTCGACCCAGTCGTCGGGCGGGACGCGCTCGAAGGTCGGCGGCCAGGGCGCGCGCACCATGCTCGGACGCTAGCGGTCGCGCAACCAGGCGCCCATGATCCCGCGGTAGTGGGCGACGAAGCCGTCGTGCTCGTGGGGCGGGAAGGTCGCGCGCACCGTCTCCACGAGCAGCCGGTCGAAGTCGGGCCCGCCGACGTACTCGACCAGCGCCTCGTCGAGGTGCGCGAGGTGCTCGGCGCAGAACGTCTCGTACTCCACCACCTGGAAGTAGTCGTCGGCGAGGCGCCGGTACGCCTGCAGCTTCTCCGCGTAGGTGAGGTCCTCGCGATCGCCGACGGTCACGTAGTCGCTCGTGGTCTGGTCGATCCGCATGGGTCGCCCGGTGACCGTGCAGAAGACGGCCCACCGAACGAGCGCCCGCAGCGCCCAGGGGAAGTAGTAGTGCAGGCTCGTGAGTGAGACGTCGGGCGAGGCGTTGGCGTAGTCGATCGGATAGGCGACCCCGTCCTTCACGATCGTCTCGCAGGAGTTGAACTCCCAGCGGAAGAACGCGTTCACGAGGCGGCTGATCGTCACGACCTCCTCGCCGAGCTCCGGCGTGAGGAACTCGTGGTCGATCAGGTAGCGGTCGTGCAGCGGCCGCTCGGGGTCGAAGTGCATCACGATCGTCTCAGCGCCGATCGAGAGGCTGCGCGCGAAGACGTCGAAGTCGTCCACGGCCCTCTGGAGATGCATCAGCCGCTCGCCCGACGCGTCGTAGACCGCCTGCAGGTGCGCCGCGTCGCGGACGCGTGTGACGCCGACCCACTGCCCGCCGTCGAACGGCTTCAGGTAGAGCGGATAGCCGATCCGCTCGGCGATCGCGGCGAGGTCGAAGGGAAGGTTGTAGCGCTCCGCCGTGCGCGCGAAGCGCGGGTTCGCCGGCGGGCTCTTGTGTGGGATCAGCCACGTCTCCGGCACGCGCAGGCCGAGGCGCATCATCGCGCAGTAGGCGGCGTGCTTCTCCATCGCCTGGAACGTGAAGGGGTTGTTCAGCAGGTAGACGTCGTCCATCAGCGCCACCTTCTTCAGCCACTCGCGCGGCACCGTGTACCACCAGCCGAGGCGGTCGATCACGAGGTCGTAGCGCGGGCGCGACCGCAGGTCGAACGGCTCGTTCGTGATCCGCTCCGAGACGAGCTCGTGTGTCTCCCCACCGTGGTGGATCGGCCCGACGCGACCGAGCAGGTGCTCGAAGGCGGTCGGCCAGTCCTCCTCGGTCCCGAGCAGGAGCCCGATCAGGTGACGCGGCACAGAAGCTCCTCCAGGTGCGGCTCGAGCGCCCGCTTCCACGCGGGCCAGGTGTGGCCGCCCGTGTGGGCGTGGAAACGGACGTCGTAGCCCTGCCGCTCGAGCGCAGCTGCGACCGCCCGGTTGTTCTCGAAGTTCTCCTCGTCGCTGGCGCAGGTGATGGTGATCGGGATCCTACGGGCGGCTCCCCCTGCCGCCAGCACGGCGCCGACGAAGCGGTCGATGCGGGCGAAGCGACGGAAGCCGCGTTCCTGCGGGTCGGTCGCGCGGCGGAAGAAGCTGCCGGACTGGAGCAGGAGCGCGTCGAGCGACGCCGGGGTCGTGCGGTGCGCGTGCAGGAGGGCGAGCGCGCCGAGGCTCGCGCCGAGCCCGACACGCGGGCCGCCGGCGTCGAGGGTGGGCAGCAGCTCCTCCGTGAGGGCGCGTGTGTAGCGCGCGGCGGCGGCGTAGTGCTCCTCGCGCTCGACCGGGTCGACGAGGGCGGCGCGGACCGGCGGCAGGGCGGGCAGGAGGCGCAGCAGGCCGGCGCGCCGGGCGTAATCGGAGCCGTCGTGGACGAGCAGGAGCGGGAGCGGCCCCTGCCGCGCCGCGGTCGGCCCCCACAGGCGCACCGCGACCCGCGCGCCGAGGGCGCGGCTCTCCAGCTCGACCTTCACGTTCCTGTTGCCTACCAGCTCCCGCTCGCCCCCAAAGCGTCACGTGTGTGTGCCGATTGTGCACCGGGGGGTGCGTAAAGCCGCCCCCAACGGACGGTGCTCGTCCGGTTCGGCCACTGGCGAGGTGCGGCGGCCGCGCGTATTCCGGCGTGCGACAACCGAAGAGGAGGTTCGATGCACCAGCCATCCGGGCGCCGCGCGCTCCGCGCCGCCGCCCTCGCCCTGCTCGTCGTCTGCGTCGCCGCCGGCGTGTCCGCGGCCGCGCGCGCGCCCCGTACCGCCACGGACGTGATCGAGGCCTGCCGGCACAAGCAGACCGGGCTCCTGCGTGTCGCCAAACCACGTGCGTGCCGCAAGTCGGAGCAGCGGATCGCCTGGAACGTCGCGGGCCGCCCCGGCGCTCCCGGGCCGGCGGGCCGCCCCGGCCCTGCCGGCCCTCCCGGTCCTGTCGGCCCTGCCGGTCCAGCCGGTGCCGACGGCGAGGCCGGACCTGCAGGCAGCACAGGCCCTGCCGGGCCCGCCGGGCCTGCCGGGCCTGCCGGGCCTGCGGGCGCGAACGGTGCCACCGGACCAGCCGGGCCCGCCGGCCCTGCCGGTCCAGCCGGTCCTGCGGGTCCTGCCGGCCCTCCAGGAGCGGCGCTCGACTCGATCGCCGACCTCGCCGGCATCGCGTGCACGACCGCCGCGGGCGCGGCCGGGGTCGTCGCGGTCGCGACGGGAGCCGGCAACGCGATCTCGCTCACGTGCACAGAGGGGGAGCCGCCGCCACCGCCGGTGGAGACGACGATCGTGATCAACGAGATCGACTACGACGCGGTCGGCGCCGACGGCGACGGTTTCGTCGAGCTCCGCAACAACGGCACCGACGCCGTCGACCTCACGGGTCTCGCGCTCGTGCTCGTCAACGGCGGCGACGGTGCCGAGTACGCCCGCAGCACGCTCACCGGCACGCTCGCCGCGGGCGGCTACCACGTGATCGACGTCGACGCGCAGAACGGCGCCCCCGACGGCGTGGCGCTCGTCGACTCCGACACGGACGAGCTGCTCGACGCCCTCTCCTACGAGGGCGCGATCACGGCGGCCGTCATCGACGGTGTGACCTACAACCTGGTCGAGGGCACCGCCCTCGCCGCGGACGTCGCGGACTCGAACGCGGTCGCCGGGTCGCTGAGCCGCAACCCGGACGGCAGCGACACGAACGACGCGGCCACGGACTGGGTGTTCACGACGACCGTGACGAAGGGGGCGGCGAACGTCGTGACCGGCTGATCTCGCCCGTGACCTGACGGGAGCCGCGTCACCCCTCCCGGGGCGGCGCGGCTCCACCGTTCTCAGCGACGGCCCTTCAGGCGCATGTTCGCCCGCCCCTCGGCGCCGATCTTCGCCCACTGCTTGCGCGCCTCCGACTGCAGGCGCTTGTCCAGCCGCCGCTCGAGGTGCTCGAGCTCGCGCTGCAGCTTCTGGTAGCTCGTCCAGCGGCCGAGCTCGAGCGTCCCGTCGTCGAGCGCCGCCCGGATCGCGCAGCCGGGCTCCGTGCGGTGCGCGCAGTCGTTGAAGCGGCAGCGCGTGGCGAGCTCCTCGACGTCCGAGAAGGTCTCGCCGAGCCCCTCCGACGACTCCCAGAGCTGCAGCTCGCGCATCCCGGGTGTGTCGAGCACGAGGCCGCCCTCCGGCAGCAGCACGAGCTGCCGGTGCGTCGTCGTGTGTCGGCCCTCGCCGTCGGACTCGCGGATCTCCCGCACGGCCAGCAGCTCCTCGCCGGCGAGCGTGTTCACGAGCGTCGACTTGCCGACGCCCGACGAGCCGAGCAGTGCGATCGTGCGGCCCGGGGAGAGGTGAGAGCGGACGAGGTCGAGCCCGTCGCCGGTGATGCTGGAGATCGCGTGCACGGGCACGCCGAAGGCGATCGCCTCCACTTCGAGCACGCGCGTCGTCACGTCGTCGCAGAGGTCGGTCTTCGTGAGGACGATCACGGGCTTGGCGCCGCTCTCCCAGGCGAGCGTCAGATAGCGCTCGAGCCGGCGCAGGTTGAAGTCGGCGTTGAGCGAGGACACGAGGAAGACCGTGTCGATGTTGGCCGCGAGCACCTGCTCCTCTGCGGCCGCCCACGCCACCTTGCGGGAGAACTTCGTTCGGCGCGGCAGCACGGCCTGGATCGTGGCCGCGCCCTCCTCTGGTCGGGGCGCGACGGCGACCCAGTCGCCTACGGCGGGCAGGTCGCCCGCCGCAGCGCCGTGCGTGAGGCGGCCGGCGAGGTCGGCGCGGAGCTCGCCCGCCTCCGCGAGGACCACGTACGCGCCGCGGTGCTGCTCGGACACGCGCCCGGGCACGAGACCGGCCGCGGCGTGGGGGCTGAAGTCGGTTGTATGGCTGTCGGACCAGCCGAGGTCGTTCAGGTTCAAGCGGTAGCTCCTCGATCGAAGGGTTGGCCGGCGCAGCGGTTCGCGCCTGGTCGACTCGGGAGCTGCCGGAGAGGTGGTGTGCCGACGAGCTCTAGAGCCGGGGAGCGCTAGAGGCGAAGGGGGCAAGCTCGGTCATGGGGTCGAACCTCCTTCGTCGTCGGGACGGTCTCCAAGTATGCCTACGAACCGTGCAGAAGTCGAGCGGTGGGCTTGGCGCGTCACCTGAAAGGGGGATAGAGTGCCTCCGTGCCCGGCCGGTCTGGCCGTGTCCGTTTGGGGGGAGCAGGACCGAATCCAAGGGGAGGAACCCGTGTCTCGACTCACTTCGCGGCGGCGTGGTGT
>DASUOK010000295.1:0-9786 GCA_036276675.1 Gaiellaceae bacterium
CTGCCGAGCGCGGCAGCGGCGCCGGTGGACGCGGCGCCGGTGGACCTCGACGAGGCGGAGGAGACCGCCGCCGCGTAGTGGCCGAGCGGCCCGACGCCGTCCAGACGGCGCTGCGTGCGCTGCGATCGCGCGACCGTACGACGGCGGAGCTCGACGCTCGCCTACGGGAGCGGGGCGTCGCCGAGCACGACCGCCACGACGCGCTCGAGACGCTCGCGCGGGCCGGCTATGTCGACGACGAGCGCTTCGCCCATGGCCGCGCGGCGGCGCTCGCCGCCCGCGGCTCCGGCGACGCCCTCATCCGCGACGACCTGGAGCGTCGCGGCCTCGCGGCGGAGCTCGTGGAGGCGGCGCTCGCGGGCCTCGAGCCGGAGCGGCTGCGGGCCGAAGCGGTGGTCTCGCGCCGGGGCAATGGCCCGAAAACGGGCCGCTACCTGGCCGCGCGGGGGTTCGCGGGCGACGTCGTCGCCGCAGCCGTTGCACGGGAGGGGTCCCGCGCGCTAGAGTAGCTGGGCTTCCATCTGACGTTTTGCCTGCAAAGCGCGTAGTTTCCTGAACCTCTTCGAAAACCTGAACCTTGACCACGAAACTTCGACGATCCCCTGTCCCCGGCGACCACGAGGAGACGCCGGCGTTCCGCTGAGTTGACGCGCCGAGAGCCGGAGCCGGCCGGGCGGGCCGAGCGCCGGATGTGAGCATCCGTTCCCTGCACGACCAGGGGCGGTCCAGTCACCTTCTCCCTCGGAGGCAGTCGGCCATGCTCACGGTCATCGCGGCGCTCACCGGGCTCCTGGTCGGAGCGTCCCTCGCCGCCGCGCTGCTGCTCCTCCGCAGCGAGTCGCGCGTGCGCATCGCGGCGCGGCAGGCCGAGACCGTCCGTCGTGAGGGGTTGATCGAGGCTCGCGAGCAGGCGGTGCGGCTGCGGGCCGAGATCGAGCAGGAGATCGCGGATCGCCGCACGGAGATCGCCAAGATCGACGAGCGGGCGCAGGCGGCGGAGCAGGAGGTCGCGCGCCGCGACGACGAGATCTCACGCCGCGAGCAGGGGCTCGCCGACCGCGAGACGCACGTGCGCCGGCTGCAGGAGGAGTTGAAGGCCGCGCGGGACGACGCCGTGAAGGAGCTCGAGCGGGTCTCCGGCTTCACGGTCGAGGCGGCGAAGGCGCACCTGCTCGAGCGCTCGGAGGATCTGATCCGGCACGAGCTCGCACGCACCGCGCGCCAGCTCGAGGAGGAGGCGCGCGGCGAGGCGCGGCGGCGCGCCCGCAACCTGGTCGCCGACGCGCTCCAGCGCGTCGCCGCCAGCCACACGTCGGAGACGACGGTGACCGTCGTCGAGCTGCCTTCCGACGACATGAAGGGCCGCATCATCGGCCGCGAAGGCAGGAACATCCGCGCGCTCGAGCACCTCACGGGGGTCGACTTCATCGTCGACGACACGCCGCAGGCCGTCGTCCTGTCGTCGTTCGACGGCATCCGCCGCGAGCTGGCGCGGATGACGCTCGAGAAGCTCGTCGAGGACGGCCGCATCCACCCGGCGCGGATCGAGGACACGTACTACGCGTCGAAGGCGGAGCTCGAGGAGCACATCAAGCAGGCCGGCGAGCAGGCGGTCTTCGAGGCGAACTGCGGCGACGTCCACGAGGAGCTGGCGAAGGTGCTGGGGCGGCTGCGCTACCGCACGAGCTACGGCCAGAACGTCCTCAAGCACACGCTCGAGGTCACCCACCTGGCGGGGATCATGGCCGCCGAGCTCGGCGCGAGCGTCAAGACGGCGAAGCGGGCGGCGCT
Source organism: Gaiellaceae bacterium (assembly GCA_036276675.1). GTDB lineage: Bacteria > Actinomycetota > Thermoleophilia > Gaiellales > Gaiellaceae > Gaiellasilicea. Next base: position 1,792 of record DASUOK010000295.1, read on the forward strand.
CCTGCACGACCTCGGCAAGGCGATGACGCACGAGATCGAGGGCTCGCACGCGTTGATCTCGGCGCAGTGGGCGAAGCGCTACGGCGAGTCCCAGGGCGTCGTGCACGCGATCGAGGCGCATCACTACGAGGTGCAGCCGCAGACGGTCGAGGCGGTGCTGCTGATCGCCGCGGACGCGATCTCGGCGTCGCGGCCGGGGGCGCGCGGCGAGAGTCTCGAGCACTACATCAAGAGGCTCGAGGCCCTCGAGGAGCTCGCGGCGCAGAAGCCGGGCGTCGCGAAGGCCTATGCGCTCCAGGCCGGCCGGGAGATCCGCGTCATGGTCGAGCCGACGGAGATCGACGACGACGGGGCGGTGCTGCTCTCGCACGAGATCGCGCGCGAGATCGAGGATCAGCTCGAGTATCCGGGCCAGGTGAAGGTGATCGTGATCCGCGAGAGCCGGGCGATCGAGGTCGCGAAGTAGCTCAGCCCTCGCTGCGCTCCACCCACTGGGCGCGCCACTCGGCCGCGGCGAACGGCTGCGTCCAGTACGCCGTCTCCCGCGCGACGCGCCCGTCGCGCAGCTCGAACACGAGCACGGCCTGCCAGGGAGCGCCGTCTCCGTAGTCGAACGCCGCCTCGAGCACTGCGAGCTCCCCGGCGGCGGTGATCCTGAGCGGCGTCACCGTGGGTAGCCCGGGGAAGGCCTCGTAGACGGCACGACGGTTCTCGCGACCGACGATCCGTTCGCCGGACTGGGGATACTCGATCACGGAATCCTCGTGGAACTGGGCGTCGAACAGCTCGAGGTCGTGCTCGTTCAGCGCGCGGACGAGCCGCTCGACCGTCTGCCGGTTCTCGTGCTCCGACATGGGATCGCCTCCTCTCCTGATGGAGACCCGAGCATAGGGCCGTCGCAGCCGCACGGCTAGGATGCGCGGGTGATGCGGCGCTACCACGTCACCACCTTCGGCTGCCAGATGAACGCCCATGACTCGGAGCGGATCAAGGGCATGCTCGAGTCGCTCGGCCTCGGCGAAGCGCGCTCGCAGGAGGAGGCGGACGTCCTCGTCTTCAACACCTGCACGATCCGGGAGAAGCCGGACACGAAGCTCGCTGCCCACCTCGGCGACGCGGGTGCGCGCAAGCGCCGCGATCCGGAGCTCGTCGTCGCGGTCGGCGGCTGCTATGCCGAGGCGCAGCGCGAGCGGATCTTCGAGCTCTACCCGCAGGTCGACGTCGCCTTCGGCCCGGGCTCGATCCCGCACCTCGGCGACTGGATCGGCGCCGGCGGCGCCGCACCGCGCGGTCGCTTCGGCACGCACGAGCATTTCGCCGGCGACCTGCCGATGCACCGCGAGCGCGCCCACAGCGCGTGGGTGCAGGTCTCGATGGGCTGCAACTCCAAGTGCTCGTACTGCATCGTCCCTGCCGTTCGAGGCCGCGAGCAGAGCCGGCGCCCGGGCGAGATCGTCGCCGAAGTGGCGCGGCTGGCGGACGAAGGCGTTCGCGAGATCACGCTGCTCGGCCAGAACGTCAACTCGTGGGGGCGCGACCTCGCGCCGGGCCTCCGCACGGAGTTCGGCGAGCTGCTGCGCGCCTGCGACGCGGTCGCCGGGATCGAGCGGATCCGCTTCACGAGCCCGCACCCGAAGGACTTCCGCGAGCCGGTGATCGAGGCGATCGCCGAGTGTGACACGGTCTGCGAGCAGGTCCACCTGCCGCTGCAGTCGGGCTCGTCGCGGATCCTGAAGGCGATGCGGCGCACGTACGACCGCGAGCGCTACCTGCGACTGGTGGCGACGTTGCGCGACGCGATCCCTGACCTCGCGCTCGGCACCGACGTCATCGTCGGCTTCCCGGGCGAGACGGAGGCCGACTTCCGCGAGACGCTCGCGGTCGTCGAAGAGGTGCGCTACGACAGCGCGTTCACCTTCGTCTACTCGCCGCGGCACGGCACCGAGGCGGCCGGCCTGCCCGACCAGGTTCCGGACGACGTCAAGCGCGACCGAATCGAGCGCCTGGTCGACGTCGTGCAGCGGATCGCGGCCGAGCGGAACAGCGAGCGCGTCGGGCGCGTGGAAGAGGTGCTCGTCGAGGGTCGCAGCCGCACGGACGACGGGCTCCTCCGCGGCCGCACGCGGCGCAACACGACTGTCAACTTCGCCGGCGACGCGACGCCGGGTGAGCTGGTCGACGTCGAGATCGCCGCCGCCACGTCGACGACGCTGCGCGGCGTGCAGCGAGCAGCGGTGGCGGCATGAGAATCCTCGTCACGGGGTCGTCGGGGCAGATCGGCACCAATCTCGCGCTGCGCCTCCTCGCCGGCGGGCACCAGGTGTTCGGCGTCGACAAGCGCCAGAACGGGTGGACGGACGACTTCCGCTACCTGCTCCAGGATCTGTCCGGTCACTACCCGGCCTTCCCGGGCGGCATCGGCGGCGTCGAGTATCCGGACGTCGACCTCGTCGTCCACCTGGCCGCGCACGCGAAGGTGCACCAGCTCGTGGCGCAGCCGCACCGCGCGCTCGAGAACGCCGTGATGACGTTCAACGTGCTCGAGTACTGCCGCCAGGCGCGGCTGCCGCTCGTGTTCTCCTCGACGCGCGAGGTCTACGGGGACGTGCACCGGTTCGAGGAATACGGGGAGGGGAGTGCCGACTTCGCTTTCACCGAGAGCCCGTACTCCGCGTCGAAGATCGCGAGCGAAGCGCTGATCTACGCCTATGCGCGTTGCTACGGGCTGCGCTATCTCGTCTTCCGCTTCTCGAACGTCTATGGCCGCTTCGACAACGATCTCCACCGCATGTCGCGCGTGATCCCGCTCTTCATCCACTCGATGCTCCGAGACGAGCCGATCACCGTCTACGGCGGCGCCGACAAGGTGCTCGACTTCACCTACGTCGACGACTGCGTCGACGGGATCGTGCGCGGGATCGAGGCGCTCGCCGCCGGCTCCGTCGCGAACGAGACGATCAACCTCGCCTACGGGCAGGGGAACACGCTCGTGCGGGCGGCGGAGCTGATCGCGGGCGAGGTCGGGACCGAGCCGAAGATGACGATCGCGCCCTCGCTGCTCGGCGAGGTGACGCACTACGTGGCCGACATCCGCAAGGCGCGCGACCTGCTCGACTGGGCGCCCCAGGTGCCGCTCGACGAGGGGATCCCGCGCGCGGTGCGCTGGTTCCGCGAGCACCGTTCCGCCCATCCGGACGAAGACCGCCCGGTCGCGAACGAGGGCGACTCGGTCGGCTGGAAGACGCTGGCCGCCGAGCCGTCGTAGCCACCGTGCGCTCGCGGGACCTGGCGTGGGACGGCTGCCTCAACGTGCGCGACCTCGGCGGCCACCCGACGGAGGACGGGCTCGAGACCCGCTGGCGCAGGGTCGTCCGTGCCGACAGCGTCCGTGCGCTGACGGACACCGGTTGGGAGTCGCTCGTGGCGCACGGGGTCGAGCTCATCGTCGATCTGCGCTCGCACGGCGAGGTCGCCGCGGACCCGCCGCAGGACGTGCCCATCCAGGTCGTCCACGTCCCGGTGCTGCCCGAGCACGGCGACCCGGTCTGGGAGGAGATCGAGCGCGTGGCCGGTTCCGACCCCGGCCGCGAGACGGAGATCTTCTACCTGGAGTCGCTGCGCCGCTGGGGCGACCGCTTCGCCGAAGCGGTCGCGGCAGTCGCTGACGCGAGCGAGGCGCCGGTCGTCGTGCACTGCCAGGGCGGTCGCGACCGGACGGGCATCGTCGCGGCGCTGCTGCTGCGGCTCGCGGGCGTCTCCCGCGAGGATGCGGCCGCCGACTACGCGCTCAGCTCGGCGCGGCTGGAGCCGAACTGGCGTCGGTGGGTCGACGAGGCGCCGGACGACGAGGAGCGGGAGCGGCGGGTGCGCTTCTCCGCGACGCCCGCACCGACGATGCTCGGGACGCTGGAGGCGCTCGAGCGCGAGCACGGCTCGGCGGCAGGGTTCCTGCGCGCGTACGGCCTCTCGGACGAGAGCGTCGTCCGGGCGCGCGCACGCCTCCGGCCGTGAGCGTTCTGGCGCTCTTCGGCCCGACCGCGTCCGGCAAGAGCGCGGTCGCGGAGGCGATCGCCGCCCGCATTCCCGCCGAGCTCGTCTCGGCCGACGCGATGCAGGTCTACCGCGGGCTGCCGATCCTCACGAATCAGGCGCCGGCGCGGCTCGTCGGCATCTGGCCGCTCGACCACGAGGCGTCGGTCGGCGAGTACCAGCGGCTCGCGCATGCCGCCGTCGACGAGATCCTCGCGGCCGGCCGCACCCCGATCGTCGTCGGCGGCACCGGCCTGTACCTGCGGGCTGCGCTCGCGGAGCTCGAGCTGCCCCCGCCACCGGCGCCGGGAGCCCGTGCGCGCTGGGAAGCCGCCTACGACGACCGCGGCGGCGCCGTCGTGCACGCCGAGCTCGCTGCGCGGGATCCGGCCGCGGCGGCCGCGGTGCACCCGAACGATCGCCGCCGCGTCGTGCGCGCGCTCGAGCTCGCCGAGGCCGGTTCCTCGCTGCGGCCGCGGCGGGATCGGCTCTGGACCGAGGACACGCGCCTGCCGACCCTGGTCGTCGGCCTCGAGGTGCCGAAGGAGGTGCTCGAGCGGCGGATCCTGGCTCGGACGCAGGCGATGTTCGAGGCCGGTGTCGAGGAGGAGGTACGGCGGGCGCTCGGCGGCGCCGTTTCTGCGACTGCGAGCAAGGTGATGGGGCTGCGCGAGGTCGCGGAGCTCCCCAGGGACCAGGCGATCGAGGCTCTCGCGCTCCGGACGCGCCGCTACGCGGCGTACCAGCGGAAATGGCTGCGGCGTCTCCCGGGCGTGGTTATGGTCGCCGCAGAGGCACCCCTGAACGAGGTGGCAGATGCGATTCTCGAAGTGGCACGCGCTCGGCAACTCCTACCTGGTCGTCGAGCGGGCTGAGCTCCGGCGGCCGCTCGGCTCCGACCGTGCACGGCTCCTCTGCGACGTGCGGTACGGGATCGGCGCCGACGGCGTCCTCGAGATCGCGCGCGTCGACGTGCGTGGCGCCGACATCGTGATCTGGAACCCGGACGGCTCGATCGCGGACTTCTCCGGCAACGGCACGCGGATCGCCGCCATGTGGCTCTTCCGCCGCACGGGCGCGCACGCGGTGCTCATCCGGATCGGCGATCGCGCGTACGCGGCCGAGCGCCGCTCCGAGACCCGGGTGGAGATGGACGTCGGCCCCGCGGAGGTCGCCGAGACGATCGTTCTCGACCTCCCTGAGGAGCGGATCGAGCTGACGCCGGTGTCGGTGGGGAACCCGCACGCGGTCGTCCGCCGCGAGCCGCTGCGCGACGACCTCCTGCGCCTCGGGCCGCTGATCGAGCGCCACGAGCTGTTCCCCCAGCGGACGAACGTGCAGTTCGTGCGCGTGGACGGCCGCAACGCCCTCTCGGTCGTCGTCTGGGAGCGTGGCGCCGGCGAGACGAGCTCGTCGGGCTCGAGTGCCGTCGCGGCGGCGGCTGCGGCCGTGGTCAGCGGCTGGTGTGAGAGCCCGGTCGCCGTGCGCATGCCGGGTGGAGAGCTCGAGGTGGCGCTCGACGGCGACAACCGCGCCACGCTGACGGGACCGGCCGAGGAGATCTGCAGAGGCGAGACAGAGGTGTGACGTGGGTGGAGGGGAGGTGAGCGGCCGGGCGGTCGCCTGGGTCGACCTGACGGTGCCGAACGCGGCGGCGGTGCGCGACTTCTACGCCGGCGTGGCCGGCTGGAGCGTGTCGGAGGTGGACATGGGCGGCTACGCCGATTTCACGCTGCTCGACGAAGGGGGCGAGGCGGTGGCGGGCGTGTGCCACGCGCGCGGCGAGAACGCCGACCTGCCGCCCGTGTGGGTCGTCTACTTCCGCGTGGAGGAGATCGAACAGGCCGCCGCGCGCTGCGTCGAGCTCGGGGGCGAGGTGCTGCGTGGGCCGTCGCCTCCGACCGACGCCGGTCGCACGTGCTTCGTCCGCGATCCCGCGGGTGCTGTCGTCGCGTTCTTCGAGCCGGGCACGGTGTCGGCGCCGGGAACCTAGACGGCGAGCTCGAACTTCCGCAGCGTCTCGTTCAGCGAGAGGCGCTCGTCGTGCGACTCGCCGCGCCAGCCGATGATCAGCGCGCAGTCGAGCTGGTAGGTGCCGGCCGGGAACTCCTTCGGCCGCGTGCCCGGGACGACCACGGCGCGCGGCGGCACCTCGCCGCGATGCTCGACCGGCTCCGGCCCCGTCACGTCGATGATCGGGACGCTCGCGGTGAGCGAGACGTTGGCGGAGAGGACGGCGCCCGCGCCCACGCGCACGCCCTCCGTGACGATGCAGCGGGAGCCGAGGAAGGCGCCGTCCTCCACGATCACGGGGCGCGCGTTCGGCGGCTCGAGCACGCCGCCGATGCCGACGCCGCCGGCGAGGTGCACGTCGGCGCCGATCTGCGCGCAGGAGCCCACCGTCGCCCAGGTGTCCACCATCGTGCGCGGCCCGACCCAGGCGCCGATGTTGACGTAGCCGGGCATCAGCACGACCCCCTCCGAGAGGAAGGAGCCGTAGCGCGCGACGCCGGGGGGAACCACGCGCACCCCGCGCTCCGCGTGGTCGGTCTTCACGGGGATCTTGTCCAGGAACCGCAGCCCGCCGACCTCCATCGGCTCCACCTTCCGCAGGCGGAAGTACTCGAGGATCGCCTCCTTCGCCTCCACGTCGACCTTCCACTCGCCTCCGTCGGGATAGGCGACGCGCCGCTCGCCGCGGTCGAGCGCGGCCACGATCTCCTCGACGCGCTCCGGCGTCACAGCACACCGTCCAGGATCTCGACCGCGCGGGCGCACTCCTCCTCGGAGGGCACGAGCGCGAGCCGGAAGTAGCCCTCGCCGGCCTCGCCGAGGTAGGAGCCGGGCGTCACGAGCACCCCGTGGTCGAGCAGCCGCTCGGCGAAGCCCTCCGACGTCTCTCCTCGCGGGACGGCGAGCCACAGGTACATCGTCGCCTCGCTCCCGGTCACGCGCAGGCCCTTGCGCTCGAACAGCTCGAGGAAGATCCCCCGCTTGCGGGCGTACAGCGCCCGCGTCCGCTCGACGTGTGCCTCGTCGCCCCAGGCGACGACCGACGCGCGCTGCACGAACTCCTGCGGCGCCGTGCCGACGGTGGGCCGAAATGCCTTCAGCGCTCCGACGAGGGCGGCGTCGCCGGCGACGAAGCCGCTCCGATAGCCGGTCATCGAGGAGCGCTTCGAGAGCGTGTTGAAGACGGCCACGTTGGCGAGGTCGCCGAGCTGGAGCGCGGACGCCGGCGGCTCCTCGAACCAGAGCTCGGTGTAGGCCTCGTCGGACGCGAGCACGAAGCCGTGCGCCTGCGCCAGCTCCGCGAGCCGCTCGTAGAAGGCGAGCGTCGCGGTCGCGCCCGTGGGGTTGTTCGGGTAGTTGACCCAGAAGACGGCGAGGCGACTCCACGTCTCGTCGTCGATCGCCTCCAGGTCGGGGAGGAAGCCGTTGTCCTCGTGCAGCGGCAGCGCGAGCGGCCGCGCGTGCGCGAAGAGGGCGCCGCGCTCGTAGACCGGGTAGCCCGGCTCTGTGTAGGCGACGGTGTCCTTGCCGCGCTCGAGGTCGACGACCACCTGCGCGAAGCTGAAGATCGCCTCCTTGCTGCCGAGTGTGGGCACGATCTCGGTCTCGGCGTCGAGTTGCACGCCGAAGCGGCGCGTGGCCCAGCCTGCGACCGCCTCCCGCAACTCCGGCAGCCCGGCCGCCGCCGGGTAGCCCATCCGCTCTCGTAGGCCCGCCACGAGCGCCTCGCGGATCAGCGGATCGGTCGCCTCTCGTGGATCGCCGGTACCGAAGTCGATCACCGTGACGCCGCGAGCCTCCACCCGCCGCGCAGCCTCGCCGAGCCGCACGAAGGGGTACGTCGTCTGGCGCTCGAGGACGGGGGAGATCGGCATCGCTCAGACGCTACCGGTGAGGAACCGCCAGAGCGACGCGAATGCGTGCTCGAGGGCGGCGATCTCGACGCGCTCGTCG
>DASUOK010000296.1:0-3608 GCA_036276675.1 Gaiellaceae bacterium
TCGGCGACGGTGATCATCTTCAGCCCGTGCCGTTCGCAGTAGGGCACGAGGTCCGGCACGCGGGCCATGGAGCCGTCGTCCTTCATGATCTCGCAGACGACGCCGGCCGGATTCAGGCCGGCGAGGCGCGCCAGGTCGACAGCGGCCTCGGTCTGGCCGGTGCGCTGGAGCACGCCGCCGCGGCGCGCCCGCAGCGGGAACACGTGGCCGGGCTGGACGAGGTCGGAGGGCTGCGAGGTCGGGTCGACCGCGACCTGGATCGTGTGCGCGCGGTCGTGCGCCGAGATGCCGGTGGTGACGCCCTCGCGCGCCTCCACGGAGACGGTGAAGGCGGTGCCGAACGGCGTCTCGTTCTGCTCCGTCATCTGGCGCAGCCCCAGCTCGTCGCAGCGCTCCTCGGTGAGGCAGAGGCAGACGAGGCCGCGCGCGTGGATGACCATGAAGTTGACCGCCTCGGGCGTCGCGAACTGCGCCGCGATCGTCAGGTCGCCCTCGTTCTCGCGGTCCTCGTCGTCGACGACGACCACGAACTTGCCCTGGCGGACGTCCTCGATCGCCTCCTCGACCGTCGCGAACGGGCTCTCGGCTCGCGTCTCGGCCATCGCGGTCACGGCCTCATCGTACCGAGCAGCTTCTCGACGTATTTCGCGAGCACGTCGGCCTCGAGGTTGACCTCGTCGCCCGGGGCGAGCTCTCCCAGCGTCGTCGCCTCGAGCGTGTGCGGGATCAGGGCGACCTCGAAGCCGTCCTCCGTCAGCGCGGCGACCGTGAGCGAGACGCCGTCCACGGTGATCGAGCCCTTCTCGACGAGGTAGCGCCCCAGGCCGGGAGCGGCGACGGCGAGGCGCGTCCCGTCACCCTCCGGCGCCACTCGGGTGACGGTGCCGACGCCGTCGACATGGCCCTGGACGTAGTGGCCGCCGAGCGGCTCGCCCGCGCGCAGCGCCGGCTCCACGTTCACGCGCGCGCGAAACGGCTTCACGCGGTCGAGCGTCTCGGGGACGACGTCGAAGGCGAGCCGGCCGGGCTCGGCGGCGACGACGGTGAGGCAGACGCCGTCGAGCGCGACCGAGTCACCGACGGCCGCCTCCGTCGAGCAGGCGACGACGAGCCGGCCACCCTCCCAGGCATCGACACCGCCCACCTCCCGCACGAGCCCCGTGAACACGCGACAGACCTTACGGCTCGCGGAGGTACGCCTCGAGGAGCACGTCTCCGCCGCTCGGGCGGCTCGTGAGCCGGGTGAGCTCGAGCGGCGCCCCGAGCCGGTCGAGGAGGCCCGGCCCGGCACCGGCGAGCACGGGCGCGACGTACAGCAGCAGCTTGTCGACGAGGCCGGCGCGGAGGAAGGCTCCGGCGAGGGTCGGCCCGCCCTCGAGGAGGAGCGACTGGACGCCGTCGGCTGCGAGCGCGCGGAGCTCGTCCTCGAGCGCGCCGGAGCGGAGCTCGAGCTCGGAGCCGTGCGGCAGCGGTCCCTGCCCGAAGGCGAGCCGGCGCGGCTGGCGCGCCGCGTCGACACCGCGGGCGTCGAGCGCCGGGTTCTCGAGCCGCACCGTCCCCATGCCGACGCCGACGGCGTCGGAGGCCGCCCGCAGCTCGTGCACGTGCCGACGGGACTGCTCGCCGGAGACCCAGCGCGAGCCGGGCACCGTCACTCGCCCGTCGAGCGTGACGGCGGCCTTGTAGGTGACGAACGGCCGGCCGACCGCGATCCACGTCCGCCACGCCTCGTTCTGGCGCCGCGCCTCGAAGCGGTCGTCCAGCTCGGCCGCAACACCGGCGTCGCGCAGGCGCTCGAGCCCTCCCGCTGCCTCCGGGTTCGGATCACGGGAGCCGGCGACGACGCGGACGATGCCGGCCGCCACGATCGCGTCGGCGCACGGCGGCGTCGTGCCGTGGTGGGCACAGGGCTCCATGGTCACGTAGAGCGTCGCCCCACGCACGCGCTCGCCCGCCGCCGCGAGCGCCACGATCTCGCCGTGGCGGCCGCCGGCCTCCGTCGCCCCTTCCCCCACGATCTCGCCGTCCGCGACGACGGCGGCGCCGATCGTCGGTTTCGGGTAGCCGCGTCCCTGCGCGAGCTCGGCGAGCTCGAGCGCGCGCTCCAGGCTCATTGCAGGCTCTGGACGAGACCGCGGTAGGCGCCGGCCAGGTCGTCCTCCGCGAAGATCCCGCTGCCGACGACGAGGAGGTCGGCGCCCGCGTCGTGCACCGCGCGGGCGTTCTCCCGCTTCACGCCGCCGTCCACCTGGACGTGGCAGTCGACGAGCGAGCGCAGGCGCTCGATCCGCTCGAGCGAGCTCTCCATGAACCTCTGTCCGGAGTACCCCGGCTCGATCGACATGCAGAGACAGAGGTCGGCACCCTGGTTCGCCGCCGCGGCCGCCGCCTCCACCTCGGTGCCGGGATTGAAGGCGACGCCCGCGCCGAGGCCGAGCTCGCGCGCCTGCGCGATCACGGTGCGCGCGTCGGGGACGACCTCGACGTGGAAGGTGACGCTGTCGCCCCCGGACTCGGCGATCTCCGCGAAGTGGTGCACCGGCTCGTCGACCATCAGGTGGCAGTCGAGCACGCCGCCGGCGTCGTGGATCAGCGGCGCGATCGAGCGGAGGACGACCGGCCCGATCGTCACGGGCGGGACGAAGTGCCCGTCGCCGATGTCGAAGTGGAAGATGCGCGCACCGGCGTCCAGCAGCGCCTGGATCTGCTCGCCGAGCCTGGCGAAGTCGGCCGCGTAGAGCGACGGCTCGACCTCGCCAGCCCCCCGGACCCAGTCGCGCCACGCCACGCTGCGATCCTAGATGGTCGCTGTCACGATCCCGCGCGCTCGGGTGCGTGATCTGGCGTGTCTGGGCCGCTCCCGGCTTGCCCGTGCGGCCTGACGGCCGCCCGGTCCACCCGTCCGCTGCGCGCGCTCGGCCCGCCACCGATGCCACCAGCATCGGCGACGGCCCGATCACACGCCCCAGAGCAGCCAGCTCACGCCCGAGACAGACGGTCTCAGGACAGCGACCATCTAGACGCGCAGCCGCGCGACGAAGAAGCCGGAGGTGCGGTGCAGGTGCGGCAGCGTCTGCAGGAACTCCGGCCGGGCGGGATGGCGGAACTGCTGCCACTCCTCGATCGGCTCCACCTCGAGCCCCGACGCCGCGTCGACGGCCTCGCTCTCGTCCGCGTTGATCGTGCAGACGGAGTAGACGACCGTCCCGCCCGGCCTGACGCGCTCCGCGGCCGCGCGCAAGAGCTCGAGCTGGAGCTCGGGGAGCGGCCGCGAGCGCCAGCGCAGGTCGGCGCGCGCAGCGAGCACGCCGAGGCCCGAGCATGGCGCGTCGACGAGGGCGCGGTCGAAGTCGTCGAGGTCGGCGGGCAACGCGCGGCCGTCCGCCTGCACCACGCGGACGTCGTCACGTCCGAGCCGGCGCAGGTTCTCCTCGAGCTCCCGCGCTCGCGCCTCGTTGACCTCGACCGCGACGACGTCGCCGGCGAGCATCGACGTCTTCCCGCCCGGGGCGGCGCAGACGTCGAGGACACGCTCCCCCTCGCGCGCACCGACGCAGAGGGCGGCGACCTGCGAGGCGCGGCTCTGGGGCCAGATCCGCCCGGCCGCG
>DASUOK010000297.1:0-10834 GCA_036276675.1 Gaiellaceae bacterium
CTCGCTGCTCATCCTCGCGCGGCTGCTCGCGGACAACCCCGAGGGCAACCTGACGGAGAAGCAGATCGAGTTCTCGCGGACGATCCACACCGCCGGCGCCGAGCTGCTCGGGCTGATCAACGACATCCTCGACCTCTCGAAAGTCGAGGCCGGGAAGATGGACGTTCACGCCGCGGACGTCACCGTCGCGCACGAGCTCGCCCAGCTCGAGCGTGCCTTCGGCCCGCTGGCCGAGGAGAAGGGCCTGTCCTTCGAGCTCGACTTCGCGCCCGACGCGCTGCCCACGTTCGAGACCGACCCGCAGCGGCTCCAGCAGGTCCTGAAGAACCTGCTCTCGAACGCGGTCAAGTTCACCGACGAGGGCTCGGTGGTGCTGCGCGTCGGCGTCGCGCCGCCCGAGCTCGAGTTCGCCGGCAGCGCGCTCGCCCACGCCGAGGGGGTCGTCTCTTTCGCCGTCGCCGACACCGGCATCGGCATCGCACCCGACAAGCTCCGCCTCATCTTCGAGGCGTTCCAGCAGGAGGACGGGACGACGAGCCGGCGCTACGGCGGCACCGGGCTCGGCCTCTCGATCAGCCGCGAGATCGCGCGGCTGCTCGGCGGCGAGATCCACGTCGAGTCGAAGCCGGGCGAGGGCAGCACCTTCACGCTCTACCTGCCGCAGCGCTACGAGGCGCACGCGCCGGCGGAGACGGGCGCCGACCTCCTGCGGGAGCTCACGGGCGGCGTCGTCGCAGCCGCGGGGACGGGCAACGGCGCCGAGCCCGTGGTCGCGGAGCTCGACGAGCTCCCGGTCGACCCGGAGCTGCTCGTGGGCGAGGTGGAGGACGACCGCGACGCGATCGAGGACGGCGACCGCGTCGTGCTCATCGTCGAGGACGACCCCGAGTTCGCACGCACCGAGCTCACGATCGCCCGCGAGCGCGGCTTCAAGGGGCTCGTCGCCCTGCGCGGCGACACCGGGCTCGCGCTCGCGCGCGAGTTCCGGCCGGACGCGATCGTGCTCGACATGAACCTGCCCGTGCTCGACGGCTGGACGGTCCTCGACCGGCTCAAGCGCCACCCCTCGACGCGCCACATCCCGGTGCACATCGTCTCCGCCGTCGGCGAGCGCCAGCCGGCCCTGCTCGCGGGTGCGGCCGCGTTCGTGCAGAAGCCGGCCACGCTCGAGCAGATGAACGACGTCTTCGGCGGCATCGAGACCTTCATCGACCGCGACGTGAGGCGGCTGCTCGTCGTCGACGACGACGAGGCGCAGCGTCAGGCGATCATCGAGCTGGTGGGCAGCGACGGGGACGTCGAGATCGTCGCCGTCGGCTCGAGTGAGGAGGCACTCGAGGCGCTGGAGGCCGGAGCGGCGTTCGACTGCATGGTGCTCGACCTGAAGCTGCCGAAGATGACGGGCTTCACGCTGCTCGAGAAGGTGAAGAGCGACGAGCGCTTCACCCAGCTGCCGGTGATCGTCTACACGGGGAAGGACCTGACGCGGCGGGAGGAGACGAAGCTCAAGCGCTACGCCGAGACGATCGTCGTCAAGGACGCCCGCTCGCCGGAGCGGCTGTTGGACGAGACGTCGCTCTTCCTGCACCGCGTCGAGGCGAAGCTGCCCGACTCGAAGCGGCGGATGCTCGAGCAGCTGCACAGCGCGGAGGCGGTCTTCGTCGGCAAGAAGGTGCTGATCGTCGACGACGACGTCCGCAACGTCTTCGCGCTGACGAGCGCGCTCGAGGCGAACGGCATGGAGGTGGTCTTCGCGGAGAACGGGCGCGACGGCATCGAGACGCTGCGGGCCAACACGGACGTGGATCTCGTCCTGATGGACGTGATGATGCCCGAGCTCGACGGCTACGAGACCACGCGGGCGATTCGCGCCCTCCCGGAGTTCGAGCGCCTGCCGATCATCGCCCTGACCGCGAAGGCGATGAAGGGCGACCGCGAGCGCTCGATCGCCGCCGGCGCCTCCGACTACATCACCAAGCCGGTCGACACCGACCAGCTGCTCTCGCTGCTGCGCGTGTGGCTCTACGGGTAGGCAAGACCGAAGAGCCTGAGCTCGAGGAGATCGAGCTCGAGCTCCTGCTCGAGGGGATCTTCCGCCGTTACGGCTTCGACTTCCGCGAGTACGCACCGGCCTCGCTGCGCCGGCGCGTGCGCCGGCGGATGCACGGCGAGCACGTGGGCTCGATCTCGGCCCTCCAGGAGCTCGTCCTCCACGATCCGGCCGTGATGGAGCGGCTGCTGCTCGACCTCTCGATCAACGTCACCGCGATGTTCCGGGACCCGAGCTTCTTCCTCTCGCTGCGGGAGAACGTCGTGCCGCTGCTCCGCACGTATCCGTTCGCGCGCATCTGGGTGGCCGGCTGCTCGAGCGGCGAGGAGGTCTACTCGCTCGCGATCCTGCTCGACGAGGAGGGCCTGGCCGAGCGCGTGCGGATCTACGCCACCGACATCAACGAGGCCGTGCTCGAGCAGGCGAGGCTGGGCGTCTTCCCGCTCGACAAGATGCGCGAGTACACCCAGAACTACATCCGCGCCGGCGGCACGCAGGCGTTCTCGGAGTACTACGTGGCCCGCTACGACGGCGCGCAGTTCTCGCGCTCGCTCGTCGAGAACGTCGTCTTCGCGCAGCACAACCTCGCCTCCGACGCGGCGTTCAACGAGTTCCACGTGATCGTCTGCCGCAACGTCATGATCTACTTCGACAAGTCGCTCCAGGAGCACGTGCACCGGCTCTTCCACGAGAGCCTCGCGAGGCTCGGGGTCCTGGCGCTCGGCCAGAAGGAGACGATCAGGTTCTCGCCGCACGAGGAGAGCTACGAGGTGCTCGACGCCGCCGAGAAGCTGTACCGGAAGGTTCGATGAGCGACCCGATGGGCTATGACGTGATCGCGATCGGCGCCTCGTGGGGTGGGCTCCACGCGGTGAGCACGCTGCTCGACGGGCTCCCGGACGACGTCGACGCGCCGATCGTGCTCGCGCAGCACCGCGGCCCGGAGGCGGCGCGCGGCGTGCTCGAGTCGCTCCTGCAGCTGCACGTGCGGCGGCCCGTCGTCGAGCCCGACGACAAGGAGCCGCTCGAGCGCTGCCGCGTGTACGTCGCGCCCGCCGACTACCACCTCCTCGTCGAGAAGGGGCGCTTCGCGCTCTCGACCGACGTCCGCGTGCAGTACGCACGACCGTCGATCGACGTGCTCTTCGAGTCGGTCGCGAACGCGTATCGCGGGCGCGCGATCGGCATCGTGCTCACCGGCGCGAACGAGGACGGTGCCGCCGGGCTCGCGGCGATCAAGGCGCAGGGCGGCGTCGCGCTCGTACAGGATCCGGCCAGCGCCGCACGGGCGACGATGCCGGCGGCGGCGCTCGCGGCCACGGTGGCGGACGCCGTGCTGCCGCTGGAGCAGATCCCGCCGTACCTCCACGACCTCTGGCGCCGGGCGGCATGATCCCGCGCGCGAAGATCCTCCTCGTCGACGACCGGCCCGAGAACCTGCTGGCGCTGGAGGCGATCCTGGAGCCGCTCGAGCAGGAGCTCGTGCGGGCCGAGTCCGGCGAGGAGGCGCTGCGCCGGCTCCTGCACGACGAGTACGCCGTGATCCTGCTCGACGTGCAGATGCCCCGGCTCGACGGCTTCGGGACGGCCGAGCTGATCAAGCAGCGCGAGCGGACGCGGCACGTGCCGATCATCTTCCTCACCGCGATCTCGAAGGACGCCGAGAACGTGTTCCGGGGCTACGAGACCGGCGCGGTCGACTACATGCTGAAGCCGTTCGACCCCGTCGTGCTGAGGGCGAAGGTCGGTGTCTTCATCGATCTCTGGCAGAAGACCGTGGAGCTGCGCCGCCACGAGGAGCTGCTGCGCGAGCAGGAGGTGGCGGCGCTCGAGCGGGAGAGCGAGCAGCGCTACCGCTTCCTCGGGGACTCGATCCCGCAGCAGGTGTGGACGGCGGGCCCGGACGGCAGGCTCGACTACGTCAACGAGCGCGTCCTCGACTACTTCGGGCGCACGTTCGACGAGATGATCGGCTGGGGCTGGAGCGAGCTCGTCCACCCCGAGGACCTGCCCGAGTGCCTCGAGCGCTGGAGCGAGTCGGTGCGCACGGGAGACCAGTACGAGTACGAGTTCCGGCTGCGCGGCGCCGAGGACGACGGCTACCGCTGGCACCTCACGCGCGCCGTGCCGATGCGGGGCGACGACGGCGAGATCGTGACGTGGTTCGGCACCAACACGGACATCGAGGACCGCCGGCGCACCGAGGATCGCCAGCGCTTCCTCGCCGAGGCGGCGTGGGTGCTCGGCAGCTCGCTCGACTACGAGCGGACGCTCGCCGACGTGGCGCGGCTCGTCGTGCCGTCGATCGCCGACTGGTGCGCGGTCGACCTCCTCCGCGACGGCGCCCTCGACCGCGTCGCCGTCGCCCACGTCGACCCGCTGAAGGTGACGCTCGCCCGCGAGCTGCCCGCGCGCTACCCCGTCGACCTGGAGGGCGAGGACGGCGTCGCGGAGGTGCTGCGGACGCGCGAGCCGCAGCTCGTGCCTCGGATCACCCCCGGGCAACTCGATGGTGCAGGGGCGGACGAGCTCTACCGCGAGATCGTCCGGGACCTGGGGCTCCACTCCTACCTGTGCGTGCCGCTCGTCGCCCGGGATCAGGTGCTCGGCGTGGTCATGTTCGTGCAGGGCGAGTCCCGGCGTGTCTACGGCGACGACGACCTGGCGGTCGCGCAGGAGCTCGCGCGCCACGCGGCGATCGCGATCGACAACGCCCAGCTCTACGAGCGCGCCGAGCAGCGGGCGCAGGCGGCCCGCGTGCTCGCCTCGGTGGGCGACGGTGTCGTGCTCGTCGACCGCGAGGGCGTGGTCCGCCTCTGGAACCCGGCGGCTGCGGCGATCCTCGGCCGGCGCGAGCACGACGTGCTCGGCCGCCCGATCGCCGACGTGATCCCGCGCTGGGCGGAGATCGCCGGGCTCGTGCCGGTCGCGTCCAGCCCGACGGAGATCGTGCGCACGGAGACGACGACCGTCGAGATCGACGGGCGTGAGCTGTGGATCTCCGGCTCCGGGGTGGCCGTCGAGGAGGGCGTCGTCTACGCGTTCCGCGACCTCACCGAGGAGCATGCGCTCGAGCGTATGCGCGCCGACTTCGTCGCGACCGTCTCGCACGAGCTGCGCACGCCGCTCGCGGCGATCTACGGCGCGGCCCAGACGGTCCGCCGAACCGACCTGGAGCTGGACGACGCGATCCGCGACGAGCTGCTCGCCGTGATCGCAGCCGAGTCGGACCGACTCGCGCAGATCGTCAACGACCTGCTCCTCTCGAGCCATCTCGATTCCGGCCGGCTGCCCGTCCGGATCGAGAGCTGCGACGCCGCCGAGATCGCGGCCTCCGTCGTCGAGAGCGCGCGGACGCACCTGCCCGAAGGCACGGAGGTCGCGTTGGTGGCACCGGCAGACCTACCGCCCGTGGCAGCCGACCCCGGTCAGCTGCGGCAGATCCTGACGAACCTCATCGACAACGCGGTCAAGTACTCGCCCGGCGGCGGCCCGGTCTCCGTGCGGCTCTCGCAGACGGGCAGCGGGGTCAGCTTCGAGGTCGGCGACACCGGGCTCGGCATCCCCGCGGCCGAGCAGGGCCGGATCTTCGAGAAGTTCTACCGCCTCGACCCGGGGATGACCCGCGGCATCGGCGGCACGGGCCTGGGGCTCTACATCACCCGCGAGCTCGTACGCCGGATGGCCGGGACGATCAGCGTCGAGTCGAAGGTCGACGAAGGCTCGACGTTCGCCGTCGAGCTCCCGGCGGCCCAGGCTCCACCCGGCCGCGGCCGCACGAAGGCGGCGGCAGGCTCGGGCTAGATGGTCGATGCCACGGGAGGCGGCGGCCGCACCGCCGGGTGACGGGCGTGCCCAGGCCGAAGTACGGGTACCCGCACTACTCTTCCGTAGGGCCTCTGTCACGATTTCCCCATGCCGACCGTGCTCATCGCCGACGACCACCCGAGCTTCCGTGCCTCGGCCCGTGCGATTCTCGAGGCGGACGGCTACGAGGTGGTCGGCGAGGCCGAGGACGGCTGCCAGGCGATCACGCTCGCCCACGAGCTCCACCCGGACGTGCTGCTCCTCGACGTGCAGCTGCCGGACATGAACGGCTTCACCGTCTGCGCCAACCTCTGCATGAACGGCCGCTCCCCGGCCGTCGTGCTCGTCTCGAGCCGGGATGCCGCCGACTACGGGTCGCTGATCGAGGAGAGCGGCGCGCGGGGCTTCATCGCGAAGGCGGAGCTCTCGGGCACCGCCCTCGCCGCCCTCGTGGGATGAGGGCACGCACGCTCCTGGCGCTGGGAGCGGTCGCGCTCCTCGGCACGGTGGGCGCCGTCTGGCTGATCGCCGTCAGCGACCATACGGAGGACAAGGTCGCGCTCGGCGCGATCGCGGTGACCGCGGGTCTCAGCTTCGTCCTTAGCGGCCTCGTCGCCGCCTGGCGCCGGCCGGCGAACCGAACCGGGATCCTGCTGCTGGCGACGGGCTTCGCCTGGCTCGCGGGCGCGCTGACGACCGCGAACGACGCCTGGGTGTTCTCGCTCGGCTTTCTCTTCAACAGCCTCGCCTTCGGCGTGCTCGGGCATCTCCTGCTCGCGTATCCCACGGGCCGGCTGCGCTCGCGCCTCGACCGGACGCTCGTGGCGGTGACCTACGCCGTCGTCACTGTTCCCGCGCTGCTGCTGCTGCTCGTCGCCGAGACCGATCGGGTGTGCGGGAGCGCCTGCCCGGAGAGCACGATCGCCGTCACGCAGAGCCCGACGACCGGCCGCCTCCTCGTCAATCTCACCAGTGCGGCTGCGATCGCGATCGTGGTGGCGGTGCTCGCCGTGCTCGTGAAGCGCTGGCGGGAAGCGACGCCGGCGCTCCGGCGGGCGCTCGGGCCGGTGTTCGCGACGGCCGCGATCATGCTGTCGCTCCTCGCCCTGGTCGAGCTCGTCTCGCGGCTCTTCTCGGAGGACGCGGCGCGCCCGCTCGCGCTCGCGGCCCTCGTGGCGTTCGGTGCCATCCCCTTCGTCTTCCTGGCCGGCATCCTGCGCAGCAAGCTCGCGCGCAGCGCGGTGGCCGACCTGCTGCTCGCCCTCGGCCGGGGCGTCGCGCTCCGGGACGCGCTCGCGGGGGCCCTGCACGACCCCACGCTCGAGGTCGTCTACTGGCTGCCCGAGCGCGACCGCTTCGTCTGGCACGACGGCACCGAGTTCCACGACGAGGGTGGCCCGCGCATCGCCCGCTACGTGGCGCGGAACGGCCGCCGTGTGGCCGCGCTCCTCCACGACCCGTCGCTCGCCGAGGAGACGGAGCTGATCGACGCCGTCGCCGAGGCGGCGGGGCTCTGGCTCGAGAACGAGCGTCTCCAGGCGGAGCTGCGCGCGCAGCTCGAGTTC
The DNA here is from genome assembly GCA_036276675.1 of Gaiellaceae bacterium. Classification (GTDB taxonomy): domain Bacteria; phylum Actinomycetota; class Thermoleophilia; order Gaiellales; family Gaiellaceae; genus Gaiellasilicea. The sequence continues at coordinate 7,423 of DASUOK010000297.1, forward strand.
CTCGAGACGATCGTGAACACGGCGCCCTCCCTCCTCTGCTCGCTCGACCTGGAGGGCCGGATCGTCAACCTGAACGAGGCCTGCTGCGTCGCGGCCGGCGCCGACGACGAAGAGGAGCTGCGCTGGCAGCACTTCTGGGACGTCTTCATCGCCCCCGAGGAGCGGGACGAGGTGCTCGAGCTGTTCGCCGCCGCCGCCCCCGACTTCGAGCCGGCGAGCATCGAGCGCTCGTTCGTCAACCGGCGGGGCGAGCCCGTGACGATCGCCTGGTCGGGCGCGCCGATCCGCGACGACCGCGGTGAGATCAGCAACATCGTGCTCGGCGGGCTCGACATCACGCTCCGGCGCCAGCGCGAGCTCGAGCTCGAGGTGGAGCGCGACTTCGCGGGCACCGTCGCGAACACGATCCCGATCCTGCTCGTGGGCGTCTACGACGACGCGACGATCAACGAGCACGGGCCGAACCCGGCGTTCGAGAAGATCCTCGGCTGGAAGGACGAGGAGATCGTGGGCCGCAGCCTGCTCGACCTGATCGCCCCGGACGACCGCTACCTGGCGCTGATGGCGGTCGGCTCGGCGGCGAACGGCGTGCCGGCCGCCGAGCGCGAGTCGCGCTGGCTCTGCCGCGACGGCACGGAGCGGACGATCGTCTGGACGGCACAGCAGATCCTCGGCATGGACGGCCGCACGCTCGTCCTCGTCTCCGGAGCCGACGTGACCGACCGCAAGCGGCAGGAAGAGGAGGTGCGCGCATCGCGCGCCCGCATCGTCGAGGCGGGCGACGCGGCCCGCCGGCGGCTGGAGCGCAACCTCCACGACGGCGCGCAACAGCGTCTGGTCTCGCTCTCGCTCGCGCTCCGGCTCGCGCAGGCGAAGCTCTCCTCCGACCCCGAGGCGGCCGGCGCCGTGCTCCAGTCGGCGCGCGAGGAGCTCGCGCTCGCGCTCGACGAGCTGCGCGAGCTTGCCCGGGGCATCCACCCGGCGATCCTCACCGACCGGGGCCTCGCCGCCGCGCTCGAGGCGCTGGCGACCCGCTCGCCCGTGCCGGTGGAGATCGAAGCCCGTGTCAACGGCCTCCCGGAGGCGATCGAGGCGGCCGCCTACTACGTCGTCGCCGAGTCGCTCGCCAACGTCGTCAAGTACGCGCAGGCGACGGCGGTCACCGTCCGCATCGTCCACGGCGAGGAGTCGGTCGCCGTGGAGGTCGCCGACGACGGGGTCGGCGGCGCCGACCCCGCCGCCGGCACGGGGCTCCGGGGCCTCGCCGACCGTGTCGAGGCACTCGACGGCTCGCTGGCGGTCGAGAGCGAACCCGGCGCGGGGACGCTCGTTCGCGCCGAGCTGCCCCTGCAACCCGCCCCCCAGGGGTAGGGGAGACCGCACCGGTGGACACCTGCGAGCCGCATCGGCGGCTCGGCGGCCGCGTGGGAACCTGGCCTCACAAGGCACCGCACACACACCGGGAGGGATCGTCATGAACGCCACCGACAAGATCGACCTCGCGAACCGCTGTCACGACGGCATCGACGTGACGCTGTGGTGGTCGCCGGCGGAGAACACGGTCGCCGTCGAGGTGCTGCAGCTGGCGGACGACTCGCGCTTCGAGCTCGCCGTCGACCCCGCGCAGGCGCTCGACGCCTTCTACCACCCGTTCGCGCACGCGGCGCGGCGCCAGCCGGAGCTGTTCCCGTTGGGGTCCGAGGCCGTCCGCTCCTAGACTCTGGGGCGTGAGCGAGCTACCACGCGGGACGGTCACGCTCTTCTTCGCCGACGTCGAGGGCTCGACACGGCACGCCCGCGACTACGACGGCGCCTGGGGCGACGTGCTCGCAGAGGTACGTCGCCTCCTGCGCGAGGCGGTCGCCGCCAGCGGCGGGCACGAAGTCGACACGCGCGGCGACGAGCTCTTCGCCGCCTTCCCGACGGCGGCGGCGGCTGCGGAGGCAGCCGTCGCGGTACAGCGCAGCCATCGAGAGCACCCGTGGGCAGGAGAGCCGGTTCGCGTGCGGATCGGGCTGCACACCGGATCGCCCCTGATCACCGAGGACGGCTACGTGGGCATCGACGTGCACCGCGCCAGCCGCATCTCCGACGCCGGGCACGGCGGCCAGATCCTGCTCTCCGAGCGCACGCGAGCCGACCTCGGCGACGAGCACGAGCTGCGCGACCTCGGCCTCTACGCGCTGCCGGACATCCCCGACGTCGAGCGGATCTTCCAGCTCGGCGCCGGCGAGTTTCCGGCGCTGCGCGCGCGGCCCGGCACGGCCGCGGTCAAGCTCGTCCTCGCCGACGACTCCATCCTGCTGCGCGAGGGCCTCTCGCGGCTGCTCGAGGAGGCGGGGTTCGAGGTGGTGGCGCAGTCCGGCAACGCCGAGGACCTCCTGCGCCACGTGGCGATGCACAACCCGGACGTGGCCATCACCGATATCAGGATGCCCCCGACGCAGACCGACGAGGGCCTGCGCGCGGCCCAGGAGATCCGGCAGCGGCACCCGGAGGTCGGCGTCCTCGTCCTCTCCCAGTACGTCGAGCCCGCCTACGCGATGGAGCTGCTCGGCGAGAGTGCCGAGGGGGTGGGGTACCTGCTCAAGGACCGCGTGTCGGACCTGGACGAGTTCGCGGCCGCGGTGCGGCGCGTGGCCGAGGGCGGCTCGGCGCTCGACCCGGCTGTCGTCGACCAGCTCGTCGGCCGGCGCCGCCGCGACGACCCGCTGGAGGAGCTGACCGCGCGGGAGCGGGAAGTGCTCGAGCTGATGGCGGAGGGCCGCTCGAACCAGGCGATCGCGGAGCGCATGTTCGTGACGCTCCGCGCGGTCGAGAAGCACGTCACGAGCATCTTCAACAAGCTCCGCCTGCCGGCGAGCGGCGACGATCACCGCCGTGTGCTGGCGGTGCTCACCTACCTGCAGCAGTAGGTCTGAACCCCCCGCGAAGAGTGTGGTTTACCGCACCTCGCAACGCTGGCACGCCGCATCCTCCCGGGCTCTCCAGGCTGCGAGGGTTGCGTCATGTCCGCCAGCCACATCCTTCGCACCGCCGCCCGCCCGCACTCGGGCCGGGTCGAGCTCGCAGCACTCGCCGTCCTCTACGGCGTCTACGAGCTCGTCCGCGGCTTCGGCGGCGAGGACTGGGTCTCGGCCCGCGCCAACACGGCCGACATCGTCGCGCTCGAGCGCCGCGTCGGCCTCTTCGTCGAGCGCGACGTCCAGGCGGCGTTCTCGGCGATCGCAGGCGCGCCGGCGGTGCTCGGCTTCCTCTACGTCGCCCTCCACTTCGGCGGCACCGCAGCCGCGCTCATCTGGGTGCACCGCCGCCACCCGTACGCGTTCGCCCACCTGCGCACGACGCTGATCGTCAGCACCGGCCTGGCGCTGACCGGCTACGTCCTCTATCCCGCCGCGCCGCCGCGCCT
>DASUOK010000298.1:0-8386 GCA_036276675.1 Gaiellaceae bacterium
GCACGAACGGCCGGATGGCGTTCTCATGGTGCCGCGCCGCCTGCGTCTGCGCAGGACGCGAGACGGGCGTGATGGGTGTGCGTACGAACGCCGCGACGAGGGCGGTGAGCGAGCGCTGCTGCGTGCAGGTCTCGGAGAGCGGGACACGGGCAGCGAGGCGTCCGCAGACTGGACCGGGGCGGGTGGCGGCGGACGTCGCCCGCGGCTTCGGCAACCGCGGGGGCGCCACCAGCTCGAGCGGAGCGAGCACGACCGCCTCGAGTGGCATCACGACCAGCTCGGTCGGCGCCGGCGCGCGGACCGTGCCCGCGCCCGACGGGTGGACTGCCGGCGCGGGCTCCTCGGCCGGTGCGGGCGCGGGCAACGCGACGATGATCACGATGCTCGTGGCGGCGGGCTCGGGCCGCGGCGGTTCCGGCTGGGGAAGCGGGGCGGGCGCGGCCGGCGCGGCCGCCGCCGGTTCGTGCGCCGTCGGCAGCGTCTCGGCGGCAGCGGCGTCGGTGCACGTCGCCGCGTCGGCGGCGACGGGGCACGCCTCGCTCTCGGGCGCCGCAGGATCGGTCGCAGGCTCGGTCGGCGCCGGGCACGCCTCCCCCTCGACGCAGGCCGGCGGCTCGGTCGCCGCGGCCTCCGACGTCGTGTCGGCGCCGGGCTCCTGAGGCGACTCGGCCGCTTCGGGCGGGGGCGCCGTCACGGCCGAGTCGTCGGTCGCGCTCCCGTCCGGTGCGGCACCGGCCTCGGGCGGCTCCTGCGCAGGGTCGCCGGGTGGCGGGGCGGTGGGATCGGCGTCCGGGGGCGGCGCGTCGGCCGGCTCGGTCGGGTCGGTCGGCTCCGTGGTGGCCGGCTCGGTGCCGTCGCCCGCGGGAGCCCCGCCGTCGTTCGCCGCAGCGAGCTCGGGTACGGCAAGCGCGATGAGGAGCCCGGTGATCGCGGCGAGCCTCAGGATCCTGCGCCGGTTGCATCGTTCACCCCAATGGACGATCAAAGGCGTGCCCCTAACTCTTGTCGCCGTTGTCACTTACCAGACCCGGCCCGAGAAGACAAGAACAGGATTTGTGGCATGTCAGAGCGGCTCGCTGGCATGTCACGACAATAGGTGACATGTCACGAGGGCACACCGAGGGCCCCGAAACGAGATGCGTCCCGGGGCGCCTCAGTGCTTTGGGGTGACAAGCGGGGAAACACACGAAATCCGCTTGCCGGTTCCATTATCGTCAGAACGTCGGCGGTCGTGAAGTCGGAACCTGCCCGACGGGTGGGATCCGGCTCGATCTCTTCCTTTTGCTCCGCCCCGGTGCTAGACCTCGCGCGTAGCACGTCACCTTTGGGGGTGCGGGGAAACACATGAAGAGCAGCAGCAGGGGTCGGCTGATCGCGGCGGCAGCACTCCTCGCCGTCGCGGTCCTGCTGCCGGGGCGGGCGGCCGCGGACGGGCCTGCGTTCACCGTCGAGAACGTCACAGTGGCCGAGGCGGGCGGCGCGGTGGAGCTCACCGTCAAGCTCGCGGCCGCCGCCGAGGCGGATGAGGTGCTGAACTGGGCGACTGCCGCCGGCTCGGCGTCGGCCGGCGCCGACTACACCGAGGAAGCCGGGCAGGTCACCATCGCGGCGGGCGCGGACGAGGCGAAGCTCGACGTCGCGATCCTCCAGGACGCGCTCGACGAGGCGGACGAGGCGTTCACGGTCAACGTGACGCACTCGTCGGGCGCGCCTGCTGTGACCGCCACCGCGACGATCACCGACGACGACGCGCCGCCCTCCGTCTCGGTCGCGCCGCCGGCCGCGGCGGTGCAGGAGGGCGAGGTCGCGAGCTTCCCCGTGACGCTCTCGTCGGCCAGCGGCCGGCCCGTGCAGGTGAGCTACCAGACGGTCCCGGCGACGTCCGGGCGCTTCGTCGGCACGACGACCGGCTCGATCGTGATTCCGGCGGGTGAGACGACCGGCGCGATTGCCGTGCAGACGAACGAGAACGAGGCCAGCGACGGCAACGTCGCCTTCGCCGTCGTGCTGAATCCCTGCGGCGCGACGTGCACGCTCGGCAGCCCGACGCAGGCGACGGCGACGATCGAGGACGACGAGGGCGCACCCACTGCCTCGATCGCCGACACGAGCGTGGTCGAGGGCGCACGCAACACCGACACCGGCAACGTCGAGCTGAGCTTCACTCTGAGCCTGAGCGGCGCCAGCGGCCAGCCGGTGAGCGTGACGGCGCTGACGCAGGACGGCACCGCCGTGGCGCCGAGCGACTACCAGCAGAAGAGCCAGCCGTTCACGTTCGCCCCGGGTGAGACCTCGAAGACGTTCGTCGTCGTCGTCAACGACGATCTCCTCGACGAGCCGGGCGAGACGGTCGTGGTCGTGCTCCTGAACGGGGCGGGCGCCGAGATCGACCGGGCCGAGGGGACGATCTCCGACGACGACAACACGTCGCTCCTCTCCGTCTCCGACGCGTCCGTCGACGAGCCGAGCTCCGGCACCGCGACGCTGACGTTTGCGGTGACGCTCGCGCCCGCGAGCGCGCGCACCGTCTCCGTCGGCTGGGCGACCGGTGACGGGACGGCGGCCGCCGGCTCGGACTACACGGCCGCGAGCGGCTCCCTGACGTTCGCCCCCGGTGGGCCGACGACGCAGTCCGTGACGGTCCAGGTGCTCGGCGACACCCTCAACGAGGAGAATGAGACGGTGCGGCTGACGCTCGCCGGCGCCGCAGGCGCCGCCGTGGCGGACGCCGAGGGGCTCGGCACGATCGTCGACAAGAACGCGCCGCCGACGCTCGCCGTCAGCGACCCGACCGGACGCGAGGGCAGCGGCGCCACGTTCACGATCGAGCTGCTCGGGACGACGCTGCGCACCGTCACGGTCGGGTTCAGCACGAGCGACGGCAGCGCACGGGCGGGCCTGGACTACCTCGCCCGCGTCGGCACGCTCTCGTTCGCGCCCGGCGAAAAGACGAAGACGGTGGCGGTGACGATCGTCGACGACGCGGCGGTCGAGCCCGCCGAGACGTTCTCGCTCGGCCTCGGCAACCCGACGAACGCCGCGATCTCGAAAAGCCGCGGCACGGCGACGATCGAGGCCAGCGACTCGGTGGCCGCGACCCCGAGCGGGACTCCGCGCCCGACCACGCCGACGACGCCGCGACCGACGACGCGCGCGCTGCCGCGGATGACGCTCGGGCCGCGCGTCGTGGCCGTCAGCCGCGCCGGCGTCGCGCGCATGACCGTCAGGTGCGCGAAGGCCTCACCGCTCACGTGCGCCGGCAGCGTCTCGCTGGAGACGACGGTCAAGCCGAAGCACAAGCTCGGCACGAAGAAGTTCACGGCGCGGAAGGGGAAGCGCGTCACCGTCGCGATCAAGCTCTCGGCCCGCGGCCTGAAGCTGCTCCGGCAACGCGGGACGATCCGCGCGCGCGCCGTCGTGCTCGTCCGGGCGGGCAAGCAGACGCTCCGTGTCGTACCCGGCGTGGTCACGCTCAAGGCCGCGCCGAAGCCGAAGAAGAAGGGCGTCTCGCGGCGCTGACCGGCTCCCGGGGGTCGGCTACAATCCGGCCCGTCCTTCCCCGGTAGCTCAATTGGCAGAGCATTCGGCTGTTAACCGAAGGGTTGTTGGTTCGAGTCCAACCCGGGGAGCTCGTCAGGGCGTCCGCTTGAGCGCCGCCTCCGCCTCGAGCAGCGCCCGCTCCGCCTTGAACGAGCGCTCCCACGCGTCGTAGGCCGCGACCGAGGCTTGCTCGCGGGTGTACCAGCGGGTCTCCCACGCGCGCCACCCTGCGACGGCGCGCTGCCACGCCTCCTCCGATCCGACGATGCCGCCGAGGAACTGGTTGCGCTGGTTCTGGAGCGCAGTGACCTTCCACGTGAGATAGGTGCGATACGCCTGCAGGAAGCGCGCGGCCGTGAACGGGTACCGCCGCCAATCGACCTCGGTCGCGTGCTTCACCCAGAAGGTGCGCAGCCCCGCGAGCCGCCAGGCCTGCATGCCGCGGTTCTTGTTCGTGAGGTTCACGATCTGCGCCTCGACGGCCGCCGCCGGCGGCGGCGTCCCGGTGTCGAGCTGCACGGTGAGGAGCCCGAACGCGACCCGGTCCTCCGGCAGCAGCGAGCCTTGCGCCTGGAGCATGATGGCGGCGACCTCCCGCGCCAGCCCCGGCAGCAGTCGCAGCGTCGCCGGGCGGAGCGGCCGGGCGGCCGCGACCCCCTTCGCGCAGCCGCGCTTGCCGGCGAGGACCTCGACGCCGACCGCCAGCTCGGAGTCGGCGGCGCGCATGAAGGCGGCGCCGCGCAGGATGGACGCACTGAACGCGTCGGTGCCGCCACCGCGCAGCCCCGCGGTCACAGCAGCGTCCATGATGCGGCCGCCGTCCCGGTAGAAGCGTGCGCCGCGGACGACGACCGTTCGCCCGCAGGCGGCACGACCAGCGGCGCGCGTCGCGTGAAGCGTGCGCGCGCACGCCTCGGCTCGCGCGGCGAGCCGCCGGGCAGCGCGCTGGAGCGCGAGCGGGTCGCCGCGGCGCATCGTGTCGAGGATCGCCGCGTAGGACGAGCGTCCTTCCGCGGCGCACGCCGCGGCCTGCGCGCGCAGGGACGGCGCCGCCCCCGTCGAGGATGCGGGCGCGGCGAGCACCACCGCGACGATCGCGGCGGCGGCCGCAGACCACCGCACGCGCATGTGGCGGATGCTACGCGGGCGGGCGCACCCGCGCAACGTGGCCCTCACGCGAGGGTGGTGCGTACGATCAGCACGTGGCCGTCGACCTCACGACGTTCCGGGAGATCATGAGCGCATTCCCGACCGGGGTCGCGATCGTGACGACGCTGGACGAGGACGGTGAGCCGAAGGGACTGACGACGAACGCGATCTGCTCGGTCTCTGCCGACCCGCCGATGCTGCTCGTCTGCGTCGACAGGACGAGCCGCACGCTCGCGGCGCTGCGGCACGCACGGCGCTTCGTCGTCAACTTCATGAGCGACGGCTGTGCCGACCTGTGCGCCCTGTTTGCCTCGAAGGCCGACGACAAGTTCGCCGCCGTCGCCTGGGAGCCGGGCCTCGGCGGCGTCCCGTGCCTCGTCGAGCAGGCGCTCGCGATCGCCGAGTGCCGCACCGAGCAGGAGCTCGAGGCGGGCGACCACCTCATCCTCACCGGCGTCGTCGAGGCGGGCCGTCCGCCCGACCCGGAGCGCGTGCCGATCCTCTACTACCGCCGCACCTACGGGAGCACGCCGACCGCGGCGTCGTAGGCGCGCCGCGCTGCCTCCTCCACGGGGAGCGACCAGAACGACTCCGCGTTCTCGGGGTCGCCGAAGATCTCGACGTCGACCCAGCCGTCCCAGCCGCTCTCGACGAGGAGCGCGAGCAGCTCGCGCGTGCGGGAGACGCCCTCGCCGGGCAGCGCGCGATCCGGCCGCTGCCCCGACGGTGACGGAGCGAACCAGTCGGCGACGTGCAGCCCGGTGAAGCGGCCGACGTGCTGCCGCAGGTCCGCCTCGACCGTGGGCGTGTCCCAGACGTGGTAGAGGTCGAGCATCACGCCGACCTGCGGCAGGCCCGCCTCGTCGAGGAGGTCGAGGGCCTCCGGGATCGAGGTGGCGATCGAGAGCGCGTCGCGCTGCGAGGCATGGATCGGCTCCAGTCCGAGGCGCACGCCCGCCGCGTCCGCGGCCGCGGCGATCCGCCTGAGACCGTCCACGACGGTCCGCCGCGCCTCGTCCTCGCCGAGCTGGCCGGCCGCACCGGTCAGGCAGAGGACCGACGTCGGCTCGTAGCGGGCGAAACGCTCCATGCTGGCGCAGATCGAGACGATTCGCTCCTCGACGTCGGCCGGGCCCTCGATCACCGCGTTCGGGAGGATGGACGGCACGAGCGGGACGCAGTTCGTCGCGCGCAGACCGCTGTCCCGTAGCGCCTCGGCATCGGCGTCGTCGTCGCCGAGCTTCATCTCCCAGATCCCGATCCCGCCGAAGCCGGCGCTGCGGTAGGCGGCGAGGTCGTCGCGGAAGCTCGCGCCGACCGTCGAGATCTCGCTCAGGGAGAGCTTCAGCTGCCGACTCCGGGCAGCTTCGCGAGCAGGCGCCGTGGCAGCGGCGGCCGTGTCAGCCGCTTCGCCGCGAGGTAGCCGGAGCCAGCGCCGAGGCCCGGGCCGGGGTGCGTGCTCGCGCCGATGTGGAAGAGGCCGTCGACGGCCGTCTCGTGACCGGGGCTCGCCGGCGTCGGCCGCCAGAGCAGGTTCTGGTCGAGCGAGCACGAGCCGCCGTAGATGTCGCCGCCGACCCAGTTCGGATTCGCCGCCTCGAGCTCGGCCGGGCCGAGCACGACGCGGCCGATCGTCGCGTCCGCGAGGTTCTCGATGTGGTTGCCGAGCCGCGCGACGATCCGATCGGCGTACGCCTCACGGAGCGCCTCCGACCAGGCGCCGTCGCCGACGTCGAGCTCGCCGGCGGCATCGCCCTTGACGCGCGACGGCACCTCCTGGAGCTGGATCCAGACGATCCACGAGCCGTCCGGCGCTCTCGAGGGATCGACCGCGAGGGGCTGGCCGCACACGATCGTCGCCTCCGCCGGCAGCAGGCCGCGGTCGGCCTCGTTGACGGCGCGCGAGACGCCGTCGAGCCCCGGCGTCACGTGGACGATCGGCGTGCGGGCGAGGCGCTCGTCGCCGCGCCAGCGCGGCAGCTCGCCGAGCGCCAGGTGGATCTGCATCTCGCCGCGGCCGTAGCGGAAGCGCGCCGCCGCCTCGCGGACGTTCGGCGGCACCTCGCCGTCGCCGAGCAGCCGCCCGTACAGCTGCGTCGGCGTCACGCACGCGAGCACGGCGCGCCCGGCCGAGACGACCTCGCCGTCGGCGAGGCGGGCCCCCGTCGCGCGGCCGTCGGCGACGACCACGCGCTCGACGTCCGCCTCCGTCCGCAGCTCGCCTCCGGCTTCGCGCACGATCGTCGCGAGCCCCTCGACGAGGGTGCCGCCGCCGCCCTTCGGCACCGGCATGCCGCCCAGCTGGAGCGCGCACGCGATCACCTGGGTCATGAAGCCGGAGGTCGCCTGGTCCGGCCCGAGACCCGTGTGCAGCACCCACGGCGCGAGCAGCCCGTGCGCGCGCTCGTCGTCGAACGTCTCCGTCAGCCAGTCGCGGGCGCTCGTGAGCACCTGCCCGCTGAACTCGACGAGCCCGCGACGGCCGAACTGCGAGTACGCGCGGCGGCCGAGCGAGAGGCCCGCGCCCGACCAGAGCTCGGTGCCGAGGACGCCGAACGCGATGTCGGCGCTCCCCATGAACTCGTCGAACTGGCGTTGCCACGCGTCGCCGAGCTCGGCCGCGTTCTCGGCGCCGTCGGTCGAGAGGAACACGCTCGAGCCGTCCGGGAAAGCGGTCGCGGTGGGCAGGTCCGTGTTGAGGTACTCGACGCCCAGCCGGTCGAGGTCGGGCTTCAGCTCGGCATAGGCCGGTGAGCCGGTCCACAGCGGATGCCAGGAGCTGAAGACCTCGTGGGTGAACCCGGGCTCGATCAGCCCGTCGACCGTCTTGATCGCGCCGCCGAGCCAGTCGTTCCGCTCGAGCACGCACACCTTCCAGCCGGCCTTCGCGAGCAAGGCCGCGCCCGCGAGCGAGTTGATGCCGCTGCCGACGAAGACCGCGTCGAATCCCGCCATCGCAGGCGACTCTACTCGGTTGACATGTCAGGAGCCAGGTGCGTTAGGGTCCCGCCATGCTTCTGCGTGAGGTCGAGTACGTGCGGCCGTCCTCGGTGGACGAGGCGGTGCGGCTGCTCGGGGCCAACGACGGCGCCCGCGCCCTCGCCGGCGGGCAGACGATCGTGAACGTGATGAAGGCGCGCGCGGCCGCACCGGATGTCCTCGTCGACCTGAACCGGCTCGACGACCTGAAGCGGATCGCCGTCACCGGCGACTCGCTCGAGCTCGGGGCGATGACGACCTACACGCAGCTGATGGCGTCGTCGGAGGTCGAGGTGGCGCGTCCGGTGCTCGCGGAGGTCTGCGCGATGATCGCCGACGTGCAGGTGCGGAACCGCGGCACGCTCGGCGGCAACGTCTGCTCCAACGACCCGACGAACCACCTGCCGCCGCTGATGGTGGCCCTGGGTGCCGAGATGGTGATCCTGGGCGCCGACGGCGAGCGGACGGTGCCGGCCTCCGAGTTCTTCCTCGGCGTCTACATGACCGCAGCCGGACCGGGTGAGCTGCTGACGAAGATCGTGGTCCCCGCGGGACGCCGGGCCGCCTTCGACGCGATCACCCTCGGCGCCGACGGCACCTGCATCGTCAGCGCCGCGGCGGCGCTCGACGGCCAGGTGCGGATCGCGCTCGGCTGCGTCGACGCGGTGCCCGTGCTCGTCACGCCCGCCTCCGCGGACGAAGCGGCGGTGCGCGAGGC
>DASUOK010000299.1:0-2781 GCA_036276675.1 Gaiellaceae bacterium
CGAGACGCCGCGCGCGTCGGTGCGCGGGCGCTCCGTCTGGCCGCCGGGACCGCCCTGGCCGCCCGGACCGCGCCGCCCGCCGCCGCCGCGCCCGCGGCCGGAGCCGCGCCGCCGGACCGGGCCGAGACCCTCGCGGTCGGGCGCGCGGCGGCCGCCCTCGCGGCCGGCGCTCAGGCCCTCGAGGTTCGTGCGCCGCCGCGACGTCTCGCCGTCGCCGCCGTCGCCGTAGCCCTCCGGCATGATCTCGCCCTTGTTGATCCAGACCTTGACGCCGATCCGGCCGAACGTCGTCTTCGCCTCGGCGAAGCCGTAGTCGATGTCCGCGCGCAGCGTGTGCAGCGGGACGCGGCCCTCCGAGTAGCTCTCGGAGCGCGACATCTCGCCGCCGCCGAGCCGGCCGCCGCACTGGACGCGGACGCCCTGGGCGCCGGAGCGCATCGCCGACGCGAGCGAGCGCTTCATCGCGCGCCGGAAAGACACGCGGTTCTGAAGCTGCTCCGCGATCGACTGGGCCACGAGCTTCGCGTCGAGCTCGGGCCGCTTGATCTCGTTGATGTTGATGTGGACGTTCTTCTGCGTCATCGCGTGGATCTCGCGGCGCAGCGCGTCCACCTCGGCGCCCGACTTCCCGATCACGATGCCGGGGCGCGCCGTGTAGATGTCGATCGTGATCCGCTGCTTGTCCTTGCGGATCAGGATGTCCGAGAGGCCCGCGTGACCGAGCTTCCCGGTGATGTGGTCGCGGATCTTGACGTCCTCGATCAGGTACGCCGGGAACTCCTTCGTCCCCGTGTACCAGTTCGACTTCCAGCCGTGGATGACGCCGACGCGCAGACCGCCGGGATGAATCTTCTGGCCCAAGCTAGTTGTCCTCCTCGGTCGTCTTCTTGCGCGTGGTGCGCTTCGGCTTGTCGTCGGTCTTCTCGTCCGCCTTCGCCTTGGGCTTCGCGGCCCGCTTCGGCTTCGGCTTCTCCTCCGCGGTCTCGGCCTTCGGCTTCGCGGCGCGCTTCGGCTTCTCCTCGGCCTCGGGCTCCGTCTCCGCCCCGGTCTCGCTCTCGGCGGTCTCGGGCGCCGCGCCGGGCTCGGCCTTCCTGCGCTGCGCGCGGTTCGGCTTACCCTCCTCGGCGGGCGGTGCCGCCGGCGTCGCCTCGACGACCGGGATGACCGCGCCGTCGGGCTGTGCGAGCCGGACGGTGATGTGGCACGTCCGCTTGCGGATCCGGGCGACGCGGCCGCGCGCGCGGGCGCGCCAGCGCTTGAGCGTCGGGCCGGCGCCGACGAACGCGGCCGACACGACGAGCTCGTCGCCGACCAGGCCGTGGTTCTGCTCCGCGTTCGCCACGGCGGAGTTCAGCACCTTCTCGACGTCGCGCGCGGCGTCGCGCGTCATGAACGCGAGGATCGTCCGCGCCTCCGGCACGGTGCGACCGCGGATCTGCTCCGCGACGAGCTGGGCCTTGCGCGGCGCCGCGCGCACGTAGCGCGCCTCGGCGCGCACCTCGGTCCGCTCCTGCTCCGCGACGGCCATGACTACCGCTTCGCCACCTTCGCCTGCCGGTCACCGGAGTGCCCGCGGAACGTCCGCGTCGGCGCGAACTCGCCGAGCTTGTGCCCGACCATCGACTCCGTGATGAAGACCGGGACGTGCTTGCGCCCGTCGTGCACGGCGATCGTGTGCCCGACCATCTCGGGGAAGACGGTCGACGTGCGCGACCACGTGCGCAGCGGCCGCTTCTCACCCGACTCGTTCATCGCCGTGACGCGCGCGATCAGGCGCTCGTCCACGAACGGTCCCTTCTTGGCGGATCTGCTCATCTAGCGGCGCTCCTTGCCCCTCCGGCGACCGCGGACGATCAGCCGGTCCGATTCCTTGTGCTTGCGGCGGGTCCGCTTCCCGAGCGTGGGGACGCCCCACGGGGTCACGGGATGGCGGCCGCCCTTCGACTTCCCCTCGCCCCCGCCGTGCGGGTGGTCGACGGGGTTCATCGCCGAGCCGCGCGTCGTCGGGCGCTTGCCGAGCCAGCGGCTGCGCCCCGCCTTGCCGCTCGAGATGTTCTCGTGGTCGACGTTGCCGACCTGCCCGATCGTAGCCCGGCAGACGAGCGGCACGCGGCGCATCTCCCCGGACGGGAGGCGCAGCACGGCATGCGGCTCGTCCTTCGCGACGAGCTGGACGCCCGAGCCGGCGCTCCGCGCGAGCTGCCCGCCGCGCCCCGGCTGGAGCTCGACGTTGTGCACGAGCGTCCCGGTCGGGATGTTCGCGAGCGGGAGGGCGTTCCCCGGCTTGATGTCCGCCTCGGGCCCGGACTCGACCGTCTGGCCGACCCGCAGCCGCGCGGGCGCGAGGATGTACGCCTTCGCGCCGTCCGCGTAGTGCAGGAGCGCGATGCGGGCCGACCGGTTCGGGTCGTACTCGATCGAGGCGACCTTCGCCGGCACGCCGTCCTTCGTCCGCTTGAAGTCGATCTTGCGGTAGCGGCGCTTGTGCCCGCCGCCCTGGTGGCGGGTCGTGATCCGGCCGTTGTTGTTGCGGCCGCCCTTCCTCGTCAGCGGCTCGAGCAGGGTCTTCTCCGGCTCCGTCTTCGTGATCTCGCCGAAGTCGGAGACCGTGCGGAAGCGCCGGCCCGGGCTCGTGGGCTTCAGTTTCCTCGGAGGCATGGCTAAACCTGGGCTCCTTCGAAGATGTCGATCCTGTCGCCGGCCTGCACCTGCACGATGGCCTTCTTCCAGCCGGGCTTCGTGCCCTTGGAGAAGCCGCGGCGCTTGGGCTTCGAGCGGACG
>DASUOK010000300.1:0-6636 GCA_036276675.1 Gaiellaceae bacterium
GAGCGGTCGGGCGGCGAGAGCACGAGCTCGGCGGGGTCGAGCTCGATGTCGAGATCGCGGCGCATCGTCGCCAGCTCCTTCGAGACCCGCGCCTGCTCGGCATGCTCGGTGAGGTTCTTGCGCCTCGCCGGCGAGAGCTCCTCGACGTGCTCGAGCACGCCCTCGAGGGAGCCGTACTGCGCGACGAGCTGGCCGGCCGTCTTGTCGCCGATCCCCGGGACGCCCGGGATGTTGTCGGAGGTGTCGCCCTTGAGGCCGATGAAGTCGGGCACCTGGTCGGGCCGCACCCCGTAGCGGGCCTCGACGCGGTCGGGCGTGTAGACGTGCACGTCCGCGACGCCGCGCGGCGTCATCATCAGACAGACGTTGTCCGAGCAGAGCTGGAACGCGTCGCGGTCGGTCGAGACGACGCAGGTCCTGACACCCGCCTCGTCGGCGCGCGTCGCGAGGGTGGCGATCACGTCGTCCGCTTCCCAGCCCTCGAACTCCAGGTTGCGGTAGCCGAACGCCTCGACGATCGGGCGGAAGTGCGGGAACTGCTCCCGCAGGAGGTCCGGCATCGGCCGCCGGCCCTCCTTGTAGACGACCGCGGCCGCCTCGGCGACGGCGGCGCGGTGCGTCGGGCGCGAGTCCCAGGCGACGGCGACCCCCTTCGGCCTGTAGTCGCCGAGCAGCTTGAAGAGCATGTTCGTGAAACCGAGCAGCGCGTTCGTCGGGAAGCCGTCGCTCGTCGCGAGCTCCTCCGGGAGCGCGAAGAACGCGCGGTAGGCGAGATTGTTGCCGTCGACGAGGAAGAGCTCCGACTCGCGCGCCGGTCCGTCGTCCAGCTGCAGCTCCTGTCCGGTCAGCGTCTTCGGCATGCGCCAACGGTATCGTCCCGCACCGATGCCGCTGGAGATCCTCCCCTTCTCGGACGAGCACCTCGATGCGGCGGCAGCACTGCTCGCCGACGCACACGCCCGCCACCGTGCGGCGGAGCCACTGCTCGGGCGCCTGGACGATTACCGCGAGCAGGTGGCGCGGCAGTGGGAACGCGAGGGCTCGAGCGGCGCGATCGCCCTCCGTGACGGCGCCGCCGCCGGCTACCTGATCGGCGCGCCGGCCTCGAACGACAACCGTGGCGGCACCCGCATCTACGCCGACATCGCCGGCCATGCGAGCGCCGAGCCGGAGCTCGCGCGCGACCTCTTCGCCGCCGCGGCCGAGCGCTGGCACGAGGACGGGCAGGATCGCTTCGCGGTCGTGGTGCCGGCGCACGACGCCGCCCTCGTCGACGCCTGGTTCCGGGTCGGCTTCGGCCTGCAGTTCGCGACCGCCGTGCGCGAGGCGACGGCCGAATCGCCGGTCGACGCCGACGTGTCGATCCGGCCCGGGACGCCGGACGACCTCGTCCACCTGGCGCGCTTCGACCGCGAGCTCTGGCTGCACCAGACTCGCTCCCCCAGCTTCTCCGGCCTCGACGTGCCGGAGCTCGCCGAGTTCGAGGACGACTGGCGCGAGGACACGTTCGACTCGCCCGACACCTTCTGGCCGTTTCTCGTGGAGCGTGCCGGTGACGTGATCGGCGAGGCCCTCCTGTACCGCCGCCCGACCGGCG
Organism: Gaiellaceae bacterium; assembly: GCA_036276675.1. GTDB lineage: Bacteria > Actinomycetota > Thermoleophilia > Gaiellales > Gaiellaceae > Gaiellasilicea. The sequence continues at coordinate 1,598 of DASUOK010000300.1, forward strand.
ACCTGCGGGTGCCGGAGGAGAACGTCGACCTCGCGCACGCCGTCGTCGATCCTGCCGCCCGCGGCTCCGGTGCCGGGCTCGCCCTGACGGCGTTCGTCCTCGCCTGGGCGCACGAGCACGGCTTCCGCTCGATCACGACCGACTGGCGCAGCGTCAACCTGCTCTCGTCGCGCTTCTGGCCGAACCGCGGCTGGCGGCCGACGTACCTCAGGCTCTACCGCGCCGTCCCGTAACGGTGCGCGTCCCGATCCCGTCGGGCTCGCGCGTGGCCGTCCTCAACGTTCCCGAGGACACGCCGCTGCTGCGGCCACCAACGCCGCCGGACGCGATCGCCGACGTCGGCGTGGCCGTCCGCGACGCGCTCCGCTTCCCGCTCTCCGGGCAGCCCCTCGAGGCGATCGTGACGCGCGGTGGCTCGGCGACGATCGTCGTCGAGCCACCGTCCCTGCCGCTTCCCGGCGCGCCTGTCGACCCCCGTCAGGCCGCGCTCGCGGCGACGATCGACGAGCTGACGCGGCTCGGCGTCGCCCCGCAGCGGCAGACGGTGCTCGTCGCCGGCGGCCTCGGCCGCCGCGCCGGCGGCCGCGAGCTCGAGGCGCTGCTCGCCCCGTCAGCGCGCCGCGGCTTTCGCGGCCGCGTCGAGGTGCACGACGCCGCCGGCGAGCTCGTCTCGCTCGGCGCCGCCGGCCGCGCGCAGCTCGCCGTCAACCGCTTGCTCGTCGAGACCGACGCCGTCGTGACCCTCACCGCTGCGGAGACGGTGCTGCACGGCGGGCCGGGCGCGCTCGTGGGCTCGGCCGCGGCCGGGACGGCGAGACTCGCGGGGGCGTACTCGCTGCTCGAGACGGCCGCCTCGCGCGGCTGGCAGCTCGGGCTCGCGCTCGAGCGGGCGCTCGCGACCCGCGTGCCCGTGATCGGCGCCTCGCTCGTGCTCAACCCGCCGCGGCTGACCGGCGCCTTCCGCGACTACCCGTACGAGCGGGACTCGCTCGAGCATCTCGTCCGGTCGCCGCTCCGCCGGTTCTCGCTCCTGCCGGCGATCCTGCGGCGCCCGATCCTGCAGGGCCTCGCACGGGAGGTGACAGCGGCGGCGGCCTTCGCCGGGGCTCCGTCGACGGCCCACGCGGAGGCGCTCCTGCGTGGAATCGCGCATCGCGCCGTCCGGCTCGAGCAGCCGCTCGACGCGGTCGTGATCGGGATGCCCTGGAAGCACCACCACCACCCCCGCGAGCGCCTCAACCCGATCACGGTCGCCGCCGTCGCCCTCGGGCTGGCGCTGCGGCTCTGGCGCGATGCCTTCCCCGTGCAGGAGGGTGGCACGGCGATCGTGCTGCACCGGCTGACGCGGCACTTCGCGCACGCGACCCAGGATCCGTACCGGCAGCTCTTCCACGCGCTCCGCGAGGGACGGACGCCGCGCGAGCTGCTCGAGGACGAGCGGGCCGCCGCCCACGACGAGGCGGCGCTCGACGCCTACCGTGCCGGACGCGCGTGTCATCCGCTCCAGCCGTACGCCGACTGGGACTCCTGCCGCCCCGCCCTCGACCGGCTCGGAGCCGTCGTCGTCGCCGGCTGCCGCGACCACCAGGCCGCCCGCACGCTCGGCTTCGTCCCCACCCACGGGATCGCGCCGGCACTCGAGATGGCCCACGGCCGCGCGGGCGGCCGCGCCCGCATCGGCCTCCTCCTGGCGCCGCCGTACTTCCCGCTCGAGGTCGGCGCGGCGAACGGGAGCTAGCCGCTCACTCCTCGCCGAGGTAGGCCTTGCGGACCTGCTCGTTCTGGCGCAGCTCCTTCGCCGGCCCGGCGAGCGCGATCCGGCCCGTCTCGAGCACGTAGCCGCGGCTCGCCGCGTCGAGAGCCATCAGCGCGTTCTGCTCCACGAGCAGGATCGGCGTGCCCTGCGCGTTGATCTCGCCGATGATCTCGAAGATCTTCTCCACGAAGATCGGCGCGAGGCCCATCGAGGGCTCGTCGAGCAGCAGGAGCTTCGGGTGCGCCATCAGCGCGCGGCCGATCGCGCACATCTGCTGCTCGCCCCCCGACAGCGTCCCGGCCTTCTGCAGCCGGCGTTCGTGGAGCCGTGGGAAGAGCTGGAAGACGCGCTCCATGTCGTCCTTGAGCCCGGAGCGGTCCGAGCGCTGGAAGGCGCCCATCTCGAGGTTCTCCAGGACCGACATCCGCGGGAACAACCGCCGGCCCTCGGGCGACTGCGCGATGCCGTGCTTCACGATCCCGTGCGGCGGCGCGTGGGTGATGTCGCGGCCGCGGAAATGGATCCGGCCGCGCCGCGGGTGGTTGAGGCCGTTGATCGACCGCAGCGTCGTCGACTTGCCGGCGCCGTTCGCCCCGATCAGCGTCACGACCTCGCCCTCGTACACCGTGAGCGAGATGCCCTTCAGCGCGTGGATGGCGCCGTAGTAGGTGTGGACGTCCTCGAGCTCGAGGATCGGCCCGTTCGCGGCTCCCTCGGTCACTGGCTCGTCGCCCCCGTGCCGAGGTAGGCCTCGATCACGCGCTCGTCGCGCTGCACCTCCTGCGGCGAGCCCTCCGCGATCTTCTCGCCGTAGTCGAGGACTGTGACCCGGTCGGAGATGCCCATCACGACCTTCATGTCGTGCTCGATCATCAGGATCGTCAGCCCCTCCTCGTCGCGCAGCCGCGAGACGAACGCCGTGAAGGCCGCCGTCTCCTGCGGGTTCATGCCCGCAGTCGGCTCGTCGAGCAGCAGCAGCTGCGGCGACGTCGCGAGCGCGCGGGCCACCTCCAGGCGGCGCTGATCGCCGTAGGGGAGGTTCCGCGCCAGATGGTCGTCGCGGTTGCGCAGACCGGCGAACTCGAGCAGCTCGCTCGCGCGGCGCCGCGCCTCCCGTTCCTCGCGCCGCACGCGCGGGAGGCTGAGGATGGAGCCGACGATGCCGCCTCGCAGCCGTCCGTGCATCCCGACGAGGACGTTCTCGAGGGCCGTCATGTGCTCGAAGAGACGGATGTTCTGGAAGGTGCGGCCGATGCCGAGGTGCGTGATCGCGTGCGGCGGCTTCTCGGTGACGTCGGTACCCGCGAACTCGATCGTGCCGCTCGTCGCCCGGTAGACGCCCGTCAGCATGTTGAAGAACGTCGTCTTGCCGGCCCCGTTCGGCCCGATCAGGCTGACGATCTTTCCCTGCGGGATCGTGAAGTCGACGTCGTTCACCGCCACGAGGCCGCCGAACTCCTTGCGGAGCGCGGCCGCGGTCAAGAGGTCACTCATCGCTGTCCCGGTGCGTCAGCGTCCCCTCGTGCGTGACGTCGTACATCGGCGTGTCGTGCACGCCCTCCTCCAGCTCCTGCTTGTGCCGCCGCTCGGCGATCAGCCCGCTCGGCCGGAAGAGCATCATCAGCACGATGATCGCGCCGTAGATCCCGAACTGGTACTTCGTCGGGTCGAAGTTGATCCCCGCCTGCTGCAGCTCGGAGCCGAGCGTGGCCAGGCCCTCGACGTTGAGGTAGCCGAGGATCATCCCGCCGAGGACGGCGCCCCAGACGCTGCCCATGCCGCCGAGGATGACCATGCAGAGCAGGAAGATGGAGATGTTGAAGTAGAAGTCCGCCGGGAAGGCGCCGCTCTTGAAGGTGGCGTAGAACGCGCCGGCGATGCCACCGAAGAAGGCGCCGATCGCGTACGCCCACGTCTTCGTGCGCATCAGCGGCACGCCCATCGCCGCCGCGGCGGTCTCGTCCTCGCGGATCGCGATCCAGGCGCGGCCGAGCCGGGAATCGCGCAGCCGCACGCAGCAGAACGCGGTGAAGAGGAGCAGCCCGAGCGCGGTCAGGTAGAAGAGCCGCGCCCGGTCGAACGACTGCTGGTAGCTCGCGGGCAGCCCGATCGCGCTGTTCAGCGACTCGCCGAAGCCCGGCGCGTCGATCGGGCTGATGCCGAAGCTGCCGTGCGTCAGGTCGAAGCCGAACAGGTTGTCGCCGTTGCGCACGAACTGCGGGATGATCTCGCCGAACCCGAGCGTCACGATCGCCAGGTAGTCGCCGCGCAACCGCAGCGTCGGCAGGCCGATCAGGATGCCGGTCACCGCGGTGAAGATGCCGGCGATCGCCAGCACGAGCCAGATCGAGAGGTGGATCCCCGGCAGCTCCTGGGAGATCCCAACCGAGCCGAAGTGGAACGTCCACTGCTCGAAGTGCTGGGAGGCGAACCACGCGGCCGTGTAGGCGCCGGCCGCGTAGAAGGCGACGTAGCCCAGGTCGAGCAGGCCGGCGTAGCCGACGACGACGTTCAGGCCGACCGCCATCATCGTGAAGCCGATCATCACGACCATCGAGCCCAGCGCCGGGACGAAGGTGCCGATCACCGGCAGGTCCTGGAGGCTCTCCACGTACCACGGGTAGAGAGCACCCAGCGCGATCACGACGGCCGGCAGCGCCCACGAGCGCGCGCGCGCAGACGCACCACTCCCCAGGTCGGCGAGGCGCGGGAGCTTCATTGCCCCTCCGGCGTCCGCTCGCCGAGCAGGCCCTCCGGCCGGAAGACGAGGATCGCGATCAGGATCCCGAACACGATCGAGCGCGTCCAGTCGCTCCCGGGCGTGTACCACGTCAGCCCCTCGTTGAACGCCTGGATGAAGCCGATCACCAGCGCGCCGAGCACCGCTCCGGCGAGGTTGCCGATCCCACCGAGCACGGCGGCGGAGACGGCGATCAGACCCAGCTCGAAGCCCGTGTTGAAGCGCATGTTGAACTGGAGCAGGTAGACGATCGCGGCGGCGGCGGCGAGCGCGCCCGCGATCGCGAACGTCACGGAGATCGTGCGGTTGACGTTGATCCCCATCATCGCCGAGGCCTCGCGATCCTGTGCGACCGCGCGCATCGCCTTGCCCTGCTTGGTCGAGCGGACGAACCAGGTGAGAAGCGCGAGCACCGGCAGGGTGATCAGGATGACCGCGAGCTTGTTCCAGGAGACGCTGACTCCGCCGATCGCGAACGCCTCCGAGCGCGGGATGAAGTTGGGCACCGAGTAGAAGCCGACGCCGTAGAGCCCGAGCGCGATG
>DASUOK010000301.1:0-2094 GCA_036276675.1 Gaiellaceae bacterium
GAGCGCTTCGGCGTCGAGCTCGACGAGCTCGCGTTCGCGAACCGGCTGCGGCGCGAGCCCGACCTCCGCGACGCCGTCGACGCCTGGCTCGCCACGAGCGGGCCGGCCGCCGACTGGGTCGACTGGGAGCAACGGAAGCACGAGCGACTCCTGCTCGTGGCCTAACGAAAGGGACTGAATGGCAACCACGAAACGCTACGACGTGAAGGACTTGGCGCTCGCCGCCGAGGGCAAGCGCAAGATCGAGTGGGCCGACCGGCAGATGCCCGTGCTCGCCGCGATCCGCGAGCGGTTCGAGTCCGAGCAGCCGCTGGCCGGCTACCGGGTCGCCGCGTGCCTGCACGTGACGACGGAGACCGCGAACCTGATGCGCACGCTGAAGGCGGGCGGCGCCGACGTCGTGCTCTGTGCGTCGAACCCGCTCTCGACGCAGGACGACACGGCGGCCGCGCTGGTCGACGAGTACGACGTCTCCGTCTTCGCGATCAAGGGCGAGGACAACGACACGTACTACCAGCACATCGAGGCGGCGGTCGACCACAAGCCGCACATCACGATGGACGACGGCGCCGACGTGATCGGCGTCCTCCACAGCGCCCGTCGCGAGCAGCTCGGCGACGTGATCGCGGGCACGGAGGAGACGACGACCGGCGTGATCCGGCTGAAGGCGCTCGAGCGGGACGGCAAGCTCGGCTTCCCGGTCGTCGCGGTCAACGAGGCTCGCACGAAGCACCTCTTCGACAACCGCTACGGCACCGGCCAGTCGACCGTGGACGGGATCATCCGCGCCACGAACGTCCTCTTCGCCGGGAAGCGCTTCGTCATCGCCGGCTACGGGTGGGTCGGGCGCGGCGTCGCCATGCGGGCGAAGGGCATGGGCGCGCACGTGATCGTCACCGAGGTCGACCCGATGCGGGCGCTCGAGGCGGCGATGGACGGGTTCGAGATCATGCCGATGGAGCAGGCGGCGGCGGTCGGCGACATCTTCTGCACCGCCACCGGCGACAAGCACGTCGTCACCGGCGCGCACATGGAGCGGATGAAGGACGGCTCGATCCTCTGCAATACGGGCCACTTCAACGTCGAGATCGAGATCGGCGCGCTGCGTGAGCTCGCGAGCGACGTGCGCGAGGCGCGCGAGTTCGTCGAGGAGTTCACGCTCGCGGACGGGCGCCGGATCTACCTGATCGCCGACGGGCGGCTCGTGAACCTCGCAGCCGCCGAAGGGCATCCGGCGATCGTGATGGACATGTCGTTCGCGAACCAGGCGCTCTCGGCCGAGTACGTCGTGCAGAACGCGGCCTCGCTGGAGAAGAAGGTGTACGTCGTGCCGAAGGAGATCGACGACGAGATCGCCCGGCTCAAGCTCGCCACGATGGGCATCGACATCGACAGCCTCACGGAGGAGCAGGCGAAGTACCTGGCCTCGTGGGACGAGGGGACTTAAGCCCCGACCGCCTCCTCCGTCTGGAGGCCGGCGCCGTGGTCGTCCTCGACCAGCGCCGGCTTCCGGACGAGGAGGTCGAGCTCCGCTGCGGCAGCGCCGCCGAGGTCGCCGAGGCGATCCGCACGCTCGCGGTCCGGGGCGCGCCCGCGATCGGGATCGCCGCGGCGTACGCGTACGCGCTCGCCGCCGCGCGTGGAGAGGACCTCGACGCCGCCTACGACACCCTGGCCTCGGCCCGGCCGACGGCGGCGAACCTCGTCTGGGCGCTCGAGGAGATGCGCGACGATCCGTCCCCCGAGCGGGCGCGCTCGCTCCACGAGGCGGAGGTCGAGCGGTGTCGGCGCATGGGCGAACACGCGCTCGAGCTCCTCGAGACCGGCTCGCGCATCCTGACGCACTGCAACACGGGCGGGCTCGCCACCGGCGGGTACGGGACGGCGCTCGGAGCCGTCCGCGCCGGCTGGGAGCGCGGGCTCGTCAGCCACGTGTGGGTCGATGAGACGCGTCCGCTGCTCCAGGGGTCGCGGCTGACCGCGTGGGAGCTCGATGCGCTCGGCATTCCGTTCGCCGTGATCGCGGACGGCGCGGCGGCGTCGCTCGTCGCAGCGGGTGAGGTCGAGTGCGTCCTGACCGGCGCGGATCGGATC
>DASUOK010000302.1:0-7816 GCA_036276675.1 Gaiellaceae bacterium
CCCCGGCCGGCTCGTCCGGCTCTCCTGCGTGCGGCCGCTCGCCGAGGAGGTCGAGGAGGCCTACAGCGCGCCCTGGCCCGTGCCGGAGTCGAAGGCCGGCGTGCTCGCCTTCCCGGAGCTCGTGCCGGCGGAGCCGGAGCATCCGAACGCGGAGCCGCTCCGCCGCCTGCAGGAGCAGCTCGCGCGCTGGGAGAAGCCCGCGCTCGTCCTCTTCTCCGACTCCGACCCGATCTTCTCGACGCGGGACGCGGAGCGGATGGCGGAGCTGATCCCGGGCGCCGGCGAGGCGGAGATCGTCGCGAATGCCGGGCACTTCCTGCAGGAGGACGCCGGCCCGGAGGTCGGCGCCCGCATCGCGCGCTTCGTCGCTGAGACGAGCTAGTCGATCAGCGCGACGGGCTCCTCCTCGCGGCGCTCCGCGTGCGAGGCCTCGACCTCGATGTGCGGGAGCCACTCGAGCCAGCGCGGCAGATACCAGTTGCGGTCGCCGAGGAGCTGCATCGCCGCCGGTACGAGCACCGAGCGGATCACCGTCGCGTCGATCAGGAGGGCGATCGCGACGCCGAAGCCCATCTGCTGGAACATGACGAGGTCGCCGGTGGCGAAGCCGGCGAAGACGACGATGATGATCAGCGCCGCGCCGGTGATCAGCCGGGCCGTCGAGCGCACGCCGTGGGCGACGGCGTCGCGCGTGTCGCCGGTCTGGCCGTAGCGCTCTCTGATCCGCGAGAGCAGGAACACGTGGTAGTCCATCGAGAGCGCGAAGAGGACGGAGAAGAGGAAGAGCGGCAGCCACGCCTCGATCGACTCCACCTGCGGGAAGCCGAAGAGCTCGTTGCCGACGCCCTTCTGGAAGACGAGCACGAGCACTCCGTAGGCGGCGCCCACCGAGAGCAGGTTGAGGACGATCGCCTTCGCCGGCACCACGAGCGAGCGGAAGGCGACGGTGAGCAGGACGAAGCTGAACGCGAGCACGAAGAGGAAGACGACCGGGAGCCAGTCCTCCATCAGCTCGCGGTAGTCGACGATCTCGGCCGTCTCGCCGGTGACGAGCCCGCGAGCGTCCACGCCGGCGAGCGCCGCCGGCACGACATCGGCCCGCAGGCGCTCGATCGCCTGCACCGCGCTCTCGTCCCGGCTGTCGCCGACGACGAGCGCCTCGACGATCGCGAGCTCGCGGTCGGGCGTGATCCGGGTCTCCGGCTCGGCGAAGGCGGGATCGGAGTCGATCGCCCGCGCGAGGTCGTCGACGGCCGCACGCACGCCCGCGTCGCCGAGCGCTCCCTCGACGACGACGATCGCCGAGTCGACGGTGCCGGCACCGAACTCCCGCTCGAGCGCGAGGAAGCCCTGCTTCGAGGCGTAGCTGTCCGGCAGCGTCCTGATCCCGGCCGAGCCGGTGCGGAGCTCGAGCGCGGGGAGCGCGAGCGCGACGAGGAACCCGGTGGCCAGGACGAGGCTCACCACCGGCGCCCGCTGCACGCGCGCGACGACCCAGCCCCAGAAGCGGCTCTCCCCCGCCGTGCCGCGGCGCCCGAACGGCAGCTGCAGGGCATCGACGCGGTCGCCGAGCAGCGAGAGCACCGCGGGCAGCAGCGTCATCGCGGCCGCCACCGCGGTGATGCCCACGAGGATCGCACCGGCGGCGAGGCTGCGCAGGATCGTGTCCGGCACGAGCAGCATCCCCGTCAGCGCGATCACGAAGGCGGACCCGCTGAAGAGCACGGCGCGGCTCGCGGTCCGGCCCGTGACCGCGATCGCGTCGAGCTTCTCGATCCCGGCGGCACGCTCCTCGCGGAAGCGCGAGACGATGAACAGCGCGTAGTCGACGCCGAGGGCGAGGCCCATCCCGGTGAGCATGTTCACGACGAAGAACGAGAGCTCCCACACCTGGCCGATCACCGCCACCAGCGCGAGGGCGAGGGTGATCGCGACGATCGCGAGCAGCAGCGGCACGAGCGAGGCGACGACGGCGCCGAAGACGAGCAGCAGCACGACGAGGGCGGCGGGCAGGCCGAAGAAGAGCTCGCCTTCCTTCAGGTCCTTGTTCGAGATCGCGAGGAAGTCGCGGTCGGCCGTCCACTCGCCGGTGATCGAGACCTCGAGCGGCCCGGCATCGGCCTGCTCCACCACCGCGATCAGCTCCTCGATCCGATCCTCCGCGTCGGGGCCGGTCGCGATCGTCAGCATCGTCGCGTCGCCGCCGGGTGAGACCAGGCTGCGGTCGCCGGTCGACCAGACGGTCCGCACCGCGCGCGTCGCGCCCGTCGCCTCGAGCGCCGAGGCCAGACGCTCCACCTCGGTGCGAATGGCCGGATCCTCGATGCTCCGGCCGGGCGAGCGGGCGATCACGACCTCGTTCACCGCCAGGACCTCCTCGCCGCCGACCGGCGGCCGTGGCGGCAGCCGCGAGAACATCAGGTCGTAGCCCCGCCGCGACTCCGAGTCGCTCGTCACGTCGGCCTCCGTGGTGATCGCCGACGGGAGCAGCAGCGCGATCGCCGCGACCGCGACGACGAACGCCGCCGACCAGACGCCGACCGTGCGCTTCGGGTGGCGTGCGGCGGCGCGGGCGAGCTTCTCGGTCACGACGCCGACGCTACAACGGCACCTGCGCGGGGCCAAGTAGCGCTTGTGTTAAGGTTAACGACGTTAATGATTAACGACGTTACCGCTGACCCGCTCGCCGTCGCGAACCGGCTCCGGCCGGTTCTGCTGCGCCTCGCCCGCGAGCTTCGGCGCGAGTCCGAGGATCTGGGCGTCACGAGCCGGCAGGTGACGCTGCTCTGGTTGATCCGCAGCCGGCCGGGCCTCTCGCTGCGCGAGCTGGCCGCCGAGGAGCGGATCTCCGCCCCGGCTCTCTCCGGCCACGTCGACCGGCTCGTGAAGGCGGGGCTGCTGGAGCGCGTGCGCGAGGTGGACGACCGGCGCCGGGTCGGGCTCACGCTCACGGAGGAAGGCACCCGACTGCTGCGGCGCGTGCGCGCGCGCCGCACCTCCTGGCTCGCCGACCACCTCCGCGAGCTCGAGCCCGGCGACATCGACGCGATCGAGGCCGCCATCGAGCCGCTCGGGAGGCTGCTGTGAGCCGGATGCTGCTGGCGTTGAACCGGCGCACCTTCGCGAGCCTGAGGCGGCACCGGAACTACCGGCTCTTCTTCACCGGGCAGCTCGTGTCGGTCGTCGGCACGTGGATGCAGAACATCGCGCTCGCCTGGCTCGTGGTCGAGCTGACCCGCTCGCCGCTCGCGGTCGGCCTGCTCGCGTTCTGTCGCTTCATCCCCTTCACGGTGCTCGGGCTCTTCGCGGGGGTGGCAGCCGACCGCTTCGACAACCGCAGGCTCGTGATCGTCACGCAGGCGACCTCGATGGCCTTCTCGGCGCTCCTCGCGGTCCTGGTCCTGACCGGGCCGCCGCCGCTGTGGCTGATCTACGTGCTGGCCGTCCTCTCCAGCACCGCGCTCGTCTTCGACGCACCGGGACGGCACGCGCTCACCTTCCAGCTCGTCGGGCGCGAGGAGCTGCCGAACGCGGTCGCGCTGAACTCCAGCCTCTTCAACGCCTCGCGGGTCGTCGGCCCCGCCCTCGCAGGCGTGCTGATCGCGGCGTTCGGGGTCGGCGTCTGTTTCGCCGTCAACGCGGTGAGCTTCCTCGCCGTGCTCGCCAGCCTGCTGCTGATGCGGTCGTCGGAGCTCGTGCCGCTCGTCCGGGACGGGCGCCCGCCGACGCTGATGCGCGGCATCCGCGAGGGCCTGTCGTACGTCCGTCGCACGCCGCAGGCTCGGCTCGTGCTCGCAATCGTGACGGTCGTCAGCACCGTCGGCTTCAACTTCCACGTGATCCTGCCGCTGCTCGCGTCCGAGACCCTGGACACCGGGCCGAAGGTGTTCGGGATCCTGTCCGCCTGCTTCGGGGCCGGTGCACTCGCCGGCGCCCTGCTCGCCGCCGCGTTCGGCCGCGCGAGCTGGAAGGTGCTCGTCGCCGGCACCGGCGGGTTCAGCCTCTCGCTGCTCGCGCTCGCCCCCGTGACCGCGGTCTGGCCGGCCGCGGCGCTGCTCTTCGTCACCGGCGCGTGCTTCAGCCTCTGGACGGCCAACGCGAACACGATCCTCCAGCTCGGCGCGCCCGACCACCTGCGCGGCCGGGTCGTCAGCATCTACCTCTGGGCGTTCGCCGGGCTCGCGCCCGTCGGCGGCCTGCTCGCGGGCTGGCTCACAGAGCTCGGCGGAACGGCGCTCAGCTTCACGGTCGCCGGCGCCACCGGGCTCCTGATGACGCTCGTGGCCGGCCGTGAGCTCAAGCAGCGGCGCGACGCCGCCCTCGCCCGCGTCGCCCGCGCCACGTAGCCCTTTACCGAATCCTTGCGTCGTCCGAATCGCGGCCTCACGGCGCCCGGCCAGGATTCGGGCGACCAGCAGCAGCACCACCACTAGGGGGATCCCCATGCAGAAGCTCTCCGTCCTGACGCTCGTCGGGACACTCGCACTGGCGCTCGTCGCCACGGCGGCGGCGCACCGCATCGTCACCATCAACGGCACGAGGGGCGCCGACACGCTCACGGGCACTCCCGCGAACGACCGCATCTTCGCCCGCGGCGGCGACGACAGCGTCTCGGCCGGCGACGGCCGCGACCGTGTCCACGGCAACGCCGGCGACGACACGCTCGACGGCGGCCCTGGCAACGACCGGATCTGGGGCGGCCACGGCAAGGACACGATCACGGGCGGCGACGGCGACGACGTGCTTCGCGGCCGGCAGGGTGACGACGTCGTCGACGGCGGCCCCGGCAACGACGTGATCTGGGTCGGCCGTGGCGCCGACGTGCAGCGCGGCGGCGACGGCGACGACCGCCTCCACGCGCTCGCGCGGGACCGTCAGGTGGATCAGATCGACTGCGGCCCCGGCCGTGACACCGTGTGGCTGAACGCGGCAGAGCAGGACACGCACGTGAACTGCGAGATCGTCAAGACCGTCACCGTCAGCGGCGACGGCGGCGACAGCTAGCAGGGACTTAGGTACCACTGCGGCCGGAGGCACGTTGCCTCCGGCCGCTGTGTGGGCGTCAGCGCCAGTCGGGCTCGGTGCCGGCGGCGACGCGGCGGAGGCCGCTCCCGTCGGCGTTCATCACCATCACGGTGCCGGGCAGCGCGGTGAAGGCGATCCGGTCGCCGTCGCGGGAGAACCGGGGCATGAAGTCGTCGCCCGGGCGCCTCGTCAGCCGCCGCTGACCCGAGCCGTCGCGGTTCATCACGTAGATCTCGCCCTGCCGATCGCGGTTCGAGGTGAAGACGATCCGGCGGCCGTCGGGCGAGAAGTCCGGCATGCCGTCGTCGCCGAGCACGCCGTCGGAGCCCTTCGTGAACGTGAGCCGCTCGGCCGGCACGGCGTACAGCTCCGGGTTGAAGAAGCCGGCGCGGTTGGACGAGTAGACGATCGTCCGCCCGTGCCAGGTGGGCGAGTGGTGCTCGTGCCACCGCTTCGTCCTCGCGACGACGCGGCGCTGCAGCGAGCCGTCCGCCTTCATCGTCCAGATCTCGGCGTTGCGGCTCCACGCGAGCCGGCGCCCGTCCGACGACCAGGCCGGCGAGAGGTCGGGGCCTGGGCTGCGGGTGAGGCGACGGACACCGGTGCCGTTCGCGAGCGCGACGTAGAGCTCCTCGTCGCCCGAGCGGCGCGAGACGAAGGCGAGGCGCGAGCCGTCCGGCGACCACGCGGGCGCGTAGGCGTTCCGGAGCAGACGGCGCAGCTGCGTGCCGTCGGCCGCGATCGTGTAGACATCGCCGCCGCGCGAGAACGCGAGCGTCGGCTCGGCCGGCGGCCGCGCGGCTCCGCCGGCCGCCGTGGCGGCGAGAGCGGCGAGAGCGACGGCGGCGGCGAGACCTCGGAGCATGCGCTCACGGTAGCGCGGCGATCTCCGCGGCGGGACGCGCCGGTCTAGACGATCTCGCTCGCGACGATCCACAGCGGGGCGTCACCGCATTCCACGCGCCGCGCGGCGCCGCCGGGGTCGCGCAGGCTCGTCCGCACGAGCCGAAGGCGGTCGCCGTCGAGCTCCGCCACCGGCGCGACGACCGGCGTCATCCCGAACGTCAGGTGCCAGGCGCGCACCTGGTCGTGGATCCGCCGCGCCGGCCACGACCAGTCGACCCGTGCGTAGTCGTCGTCCTCGAAGTGCCCCGCCCAGGTCGCGAGCGCCTCGTCCTGCGGCTCCCCCGGATCGCCGGCCGCGACGCGCTCGAGCACGGCGGGCAGCAGCCTGAACGCCTCCGCGCCGAGCTTCGGGCCGATCTCGGTGATCTCGCAGTCGTCGTCCTCGATCGGGATCGAGCCCTGCGCGAGGATGCCGCCGGTATCCAGCTCCGCGTCCATACGGTGCCACGTCAGCCCGAAGCGACCGTCGCCGTCGCGCAGCGCCCACGCGAGCGGTACGGGGCCGCGGTGGCGCGGCAGCAGGCCGGGATGGAGGTTGATCGAGCCGAGCCGCGCCACGTCGAGCGCCGCCTGTGGCAGCTTCCACGGGAACCCCCAGCAGACCATCAAGTCGGGCTCGAGCGCCCGCAGCAGCGGCTCCACCCGCCACTTGTCGGCCGCGAAGAGGAGGTCGAGCCCGGGCGGCACCGTCTCGTTGCCGATCAGGAGGTCGGCCGGCTGGTTGCGCTCGACGCGCGCGCTGACGAGGCCGACGGGCTCGTGGCCCAGCTCGCGCAGCACGGGCACGAGCCGCTCGACGATGGGCTGCACCATCGAGACGAGCGCGATCCGCCACGTCTCCGTCACCAGGGCGGCTCCTCGCACGGCTCCGCCGGCAGCGACCAGATCGCGCGGGCGCGCGCCGTGTCGACCTCCGGCAGGTGCGCCTCGACGAGCTCGTAGGTGCGGGCGACGAGGTCGTCGAGCTCCGGCTTGACGCGCTCGCGCGGCAGGTCGAGCAGCGCGTCGAGCCGTGCCGCGGCGTCGGGCGGCGCCAGCTCCATTCGGCCGACAACGGCGCCGACCCGCTTCAGCTTGTCGGGCGCGACGTAGACGCTGTTCAGCCCCGCAAGGATGCCCACGAGGCTCCGCAGCGCCGCGAGCACGTACTCGTAGAAGACGACGAGGTCGCCGCGGTCGCGGCCCATCCCGTCGTAGATCCAGCTCGGCGTGATCGCCAGGTGCTTGCGCACCAGCGCGAGCCGGAGCTCGTGCGGGTAGTCCTGCACCCGCGCCCGGATCGGCTCGTACTCGTCCTCGCCGAAGAGCACGATCGCCTCCTCCACGCCCCGGAGGACGTCGAGGCTGGTCGTGTCCGTGTCGGTGCCCGCCAGCACGCCGTCGATCAGCTCGTGCAGCCAGCCGAGCCGCACGTGCGCGACGTCCACCTTCAGGCGGCCGAAGCGGTACTGCTCCAGCCACGCGTTGCCGGGAAAGCTCTCGACCCACGTGAAGCGCTCGCCGCCACCGGCCGGCATCGCCGCACGCGGCGTCTCCAGCCAGTCGGAGTCGATCGCATCCCAGTAGACGAGCGTGTCGCAGTCCGACCAGCGGTCGGCCACGCCCTGCGCCACGGAGCCGCCGAGCACGCCCATCCGTGCCGCGGCGTGCTCGCCGTAGGGCTGGAGGTAGCGCTCCGCGAACACGCGGCGCCAGGCGGACTGCTCGTTCACGAAGCGATCCTAAGACGCGCCGGCAGCGCTGGTCGCGGCCGTGGGACAGTCGCCATGCGAAGACGTTTCGGACTTCGTGTTGGAACAACACGAAGTCTCCCGCGCCCGCTCCGCCGCTCCCGCCGAGGCCCCGCCGCCACCGGCCTCGCGCGCCGGCGTCGCCGACGGCGCGA
>DASUOK010000303.1:0-11765 GCA_036276675.1 Gaiellaceae bacterium
GGCTGAGGGAAGGTCGCGCGTGCCGGCTCGCCGACCTCGATGAGGATTCGCGCGAGCCGCCGGTCGTCCTCGAGGCGCTCGCGGTACTCGTCGAAGCGCGGCCGCCCATGAAACGAAAGCCCTGCTCCGGCAGGGCTTTCGCGTTCAGTCCATCGATGCAGGCGCGCGAGGCGTGGATCCGCGAAGGTAGCCGCGCCGACCCACGCTTGTCGGTGGAGCGCTCCACTGGCTCTGGCTCAGCACGTGGACGTGCGCTGCGATACTCCGCAGGCCATGTCGCGTGACACGAACGACAGAGGAGGAGAGACTTGATCCTGGTAACGGCAAAGATCGAGGATTTCGACCGCTTCTGGAACACCTTCTCCACCAAGGGAGCTGAGAAGCGAAGGCAGCACGGCTGCAAGGGTGCGCACCTCTTCCGCGACCTCGACGAAAAGGACCGGGTCTGGGCGATTTTCGACTGGGATCAGGAGGGCTGGCAGAACTTCGTCTCCGACCCCGAGGTTCCGGCGATCTTTCAAGAAGGCGGGGTGCAAGGTAGGCCCCAGGCCGCGGAGTTCCTCCGGCAGCACGACGTCTGAGAACGAGCCCCGACGGGACGACGTGGGAGCCGGCCAGCCTGGCCAGCGCCCACGTTCGTTCCATTTTCAGCGGGCGGAGGCCTTGGTGCGGCGAGACGAGCTCGTCTTGCGGGCAGAGCTGCGCTTGCGAGTCGCCGCCGGGCGGCTCTGCGTGCTGCCGTTCTGGCTCGACGACCGGCTGGACGAGCCGCCCGCAGTCTGACGGACGCGGGTGAGCAGGTCCTCCGGCAGCTCGGACGCGCGCGACTTCGCCTCGTCCACGACGCCCTTGGCCTGGCGCGAGAAGGAGTCGCTCTTCACCAGCGCGTACAGCGCCGCGCCCGAAGCCGGCAGCAGCAGCCAGCGTGTGGCGCGACCGGTCTTCTGCGGGTGCTTCCCCTCCGCGACGTCGGCCATGCCGGACAGCCGTTCCGCGTAGTCGATCACGTGCGCTGAGAACTTCTGGATACCTGCCATCGTCTGGGGCCTCCTGTCCGGTTCATGGATTCGATGCGGCAAGATGCCGCAAGTTCGGTGGTTCAACGGGAATCTGCGGCTCGGAGATACGCAGCCGTCCCGAATCCTTGGCGTCTGTCGTCCGCTCCGGCCGCTTCACTTCGCGTTGATGATCTCGGAGGAAGCGCAACGGGTGGAAGCCGCCTTGGCGGCACTCCTGAAGGAAGAGCCGGGAGCAGTTCGCACGTACATCGTCGAAGTGCTCGAGGAGCGCCTCTGGCGCGGAGGCGAAGATCGTTCCCGGGCGACGGGGTTCCGGTTCGTGCGCGGCTCGCACGGTGGCACGTACGTGCGCGATCCGGCCGGCACCGATGTCCTCCCGGCCGGCGCTCAGCCTCCGCCCGACCGCCCTCGTCGACGCGCTGCCTGACACGGGCTCCGCCCTCCGAGGCCCTCGAGCTCGGGTCACCCGCCGAGGTCGTCGAGCAGGTCGGCGATCGAGTCGACGATTCGGGACGGCCTGAAGGGGAAGCGATCCGCCTCCTCGCGCCGGGTCGACCCGGTGAGCACGAGGACCGTGTGCATCCCGGCTTCGAGCCCGGACACGATGTCGGTGTCCATCCGGTCGCCGACCATCGCCGTCGTCTCCGAGTGGGCGCCGATCGCGTTGAGGGCGGATCGCATCATCAGCGGGTTCGGCTTGCCGACGAAGTAGGGGTCGACGCCGGTCGCGCGGCTGATCAGCGCCGCGACCGACCCCGTCGCCGGCAACGGCCCGTCGGGGGTCGGCCCGGTCGGGTCGGGATTGGTGGCGATGAAGCGGGCGCCCGTTGCGATCAAGCGGATCGCCTGTGTGATCCGCTCGAAGCTGTAGGTGCGGGTTTCGCCGAGGACGACATAGTCGGGGTCGCGGTCGGTCAGGGTGTAGTCGCTCTGGTGCAGCGCCGTTGTCAGGCCTGCTTCCCCGATCACGAACGCCGAGCCGCCCGGACGCTGGCTCTCGAGGAACGCGGCGGTGGCGAGCGCCGAGGTCCAGATTCCCTCCTCTGGAACATCGAGGCCGCTCCGGGCGAGACGGGCGGCGAGGTCACGACGGGTGTAGATCGAGTTGTTCGTCAGGACGAGGAACGGGAGCTCGCGCTCGCGAAGTCGTGCGATGAAGTCGTCGGCACCGGGGATCGCCGTGTCTTCGCGAACGAGCACGCCGTCCATGTCCATCAGCCACGAACGGATTGCTTCGCCTCGCATCGGTTCAGCAAATCAGACTGACTCGGCTGCGGCTGCGTTGGCGCTCAAGGGGAGACGGCGGAGGGCGCTGGGCCGCGCTAGCGTTGATTCGTGTGTAGCGGGCCTGCAAAGTGTGAATGACTGCATCGGATGGGAGGCGTCCCCGTCATGCACGACGAGCACGACGAGCACGAGGAGCACCACGAGCGCGAGGAGCTCGAGGACCGTCGAGCTCGGCTGCGCACGGACGCATTCGGGCGCGCTCTGGGGGAGTCGTGGGTGACGGAGGGCGACGGCATCTATCGCTACATGCCGGAGCCGAGCTCGCTCAAGGCCCCAGCGTCGCCGCCGGTGGAGGGCTCACCGTCGCCGGACGTCCCTGAAGACCTCGAAGACGCACTCGCTCCAGGCCGGCGCAAGGATCGAGGCGGGGCCGACGACGAGCCGCAGACGCGCGAGCGAGTCGATGCCCCCAACGACCCAGCGCGAGGGCGCAAGAGGTCACTGTGGAGACGACGCTGAGGACGCCGAGCTAGTCGGAAGGGCCTGCGCTCGTCAGCCCCAGGCCACGTGCCCTGGCCGCCGCCTGCGTGCGATTGCTGACACCGAGCTTCCGGTAGATGTTCGACAGGTGGAACTTGATCGTCTGCTCGGTCACGAAGAGCGTGCTCGCCATCTCCGCGTTCGACATTCCCGTCTGGACGAGCTCGACGATCTCGACTTCGCGGCGCGTCAGACCGACATCGGCAGCAGGTGCGACCGCCGCGGAGGACTCGCGTATCGGAGTCGGAGCGCCCAGCCTGCCGGCCGCATAGATCGGCGCGTTCGTCGCCAGGATCCGAACCGTCGCGGCGAGATCGCGCGAGTCGACGTCCTTCCGTACGTAACAGATCGCTCCCGTCGCGAGGGCGGCGTCGATGGAGGCCTGGTCCTCGAGGCCGGAGAGCACGATCACCTTCACATCCGGCGTCCGCTCGCGCAGGGCGGCGAGGCAATCGAGCCCGCTTCGATCGGGCATCACGAGGTCGAGCAGAAGGATATCCGGTTGCGTTGCCTCGACCAGGCCGACGACCTCGGCACCGTACTGGGTCGAGCCGACCACGTCGAGACCTTCGCTGGTGAGCGACGCCCGAAGTGCCTCGACCATCATCGGGTGGTCGTCCGCAATGACCACTCGTGTCACTGAATGTCCTCCTGAAGCCGCAGGGATTGGGAGGAACCGCAACCCCATCACTAGCACCTCGTGGGCGGGATGCACAAGGGTACGCCACCAGGCCTGTGCGTTCGAGACGAGACGACCACGCGGGCCACGCCGGGTCGACAGAGGTTTCTTCGGGCGGGCGACGCGGAAACCCACGGCGCGATGGCCAACTGGAACAAGCCCGGCTACTGGCGTTGGTGGTGGAACTACCGCGCGGGGCCGGAGGCGAAGTTGTTCACGGTGCTCACGCCCGTGCTCCTGCTCGCGCTGCTGGGCTTCGTCCTGGCCGGGCGCCTGCCGACGGACGTCGAGGCGGCCTCTCGGCTGGAGACGTTCACGGTGGAGCGCGTGGTGACGATCCGAAGCAAGGGGCAGGAGCGCGTCGTCACGCGGCCGGTGAGCGTCGTGCGGCGCGTGACGGGGCCCGTCTCCAGCGGCATCGAGACGCGGGTCGTCGTCGGGACGGTCACGACGCCGGGTGGCGAAAAGGTGGTGACGACGTTCCAGTCGGTGGTGCGCACCGTTGCGGGCACGCCTCGGACGACGGTGCAGACGCGCGACGGGGTGACGCGGACGGACGTGGTCACCAACGAGCGGGTGGTGACGGATCGGCGGGTGGTGACGAACGAGCGCGTGGTGACGAACGACCGCACCGTCACGGACGTGCGCACGCAGGAGGTGACGGTTCCCGTCACGACCGTCCGCACCGTCACGGACACGGTCGCGGTGACGCAGACCGCGACCGCGACGGCGACTCAGGTGCTGACCGAGACGGTGACCCTGCCCGCCGTGACCCTGCCGCCCGAGACGGTCACCGTCACCGTCACCTGCCCCCCGAGGGGCTGCGACGACTGACCGACACCGGCCGACCGGCGGCGCAAGGTCGGCCCGGATCTCGCGTCATGGAGAGTGGGCGCGCGCCGCGAGGAGGGGGATTCCTCGAACCCCGGCACCGACCACCGAAGAGCGCTCGGCGTCCAATGCTCCTCGGCGGTGCCGCAGGGTGTGGCGCGCGCCCGCCTTCCACCCTAGGACGTGCCCGCGCAGAGGTGAAGGGTGCTCGGCCAACTCGAGCGAGGGGCGGCGCACCCGCCGCCCCTCGCTCGGGAGCTACGGAACGAGCCCGAACCGCGACAGGAACTCCTGCGCCGCGGCGGTGTCGAGCCGGTAGGTCTTGTCCGTCGCCCGGCACATCGCGTCGCCGGTGACCGTGAGGGAGACGAGCAGGTTGCTCGTCATGCCGCCGAGGAAGTGCGGACCGCCGGAATCGCCGTAGCACGTGCCGCCGCTGCCGGTCGACGGGTTCATGTTCAGGGTGAGCCACGTCGGCTGGAGCGAGAGCAGCGTCTGCTGGGCGACGAGACGGATCCCCTCGTCGACGAACGCGTGCGGGCCGCCCTTCTTCGTGTTCCGGACGAGCCCGTAGCCGACGGTCGTGAACCCGAGCTGCCGGAGCTCCTGCTGGCTGTAGGTGTCGAGCAGCCCGAGCGTCGGCAGCTCCGCCGGCTGCACGGACGGTGCGCTGGCGAGCGTCACGACCGCGATGTCGTACGCGTCGGCACCACCGCCCGACACCGCGAAGCCCTCGTGCAGCGTCCAGCCGGTGACGAGGTGCAGGCCGGCCGGCGCCGTCGCGTCCTCGTCGTAGGTCGGTTCGAAGGTCACCCACACCGGCTCGTCCTCCGGCTGGCCGTACAGGCAGTGCGCCGCCGTCAGGAGGAGGGTCGGGCTGACGAGCGTGCCGGTGCAGAGCTGGTCCGGCCCCGGGCTCTCGGGATTCCAGTCGGTGACGAGCGCACCGACGTTGGGGTGCCGTGTGCCGTCCGGCTCGCCGAACGTGATCGCCTGTGCCGTCCCCGCCGCGATCACAGCCACGGCTGCGAGCGCGAGGGCGAGCATGCGTAACGACCTGTGCATGTCGATCTCCTTTTCGTCGACCGCGCGCACGCCGCACGGTGCGCGGGCTCCTGCCGAAAGGATCGTGTCCGGTGCCGCGCCGGTCAAACCGCCACCGCGACTGTTTTGGCGCCCACCGGGGTACGAAGGTGCGACCGTGCCTCAGGCAACCGCAAGCACGCGCGTCCTCGTGATCGACGACGAGCTGCCGATCCGGCTGCTGTGCCGCGTGAACCTGGAGGCCGAGGGGATCAGGGTCCTGGAGGCGGCCGACGGGCCCTCGGGGCTGGCCGCGGCCAGGGCTCAGCGGCCGGACGCGATCGTGCTCGACGTGGTCATGCCGGAGCCGGACGGCTGGCGGGTGGCGGAGCGCCTGCTCGACGACCCGGCCACCCGCGGCATCCCGATCGTCTTCCTCACGGAGCGGACGGAGCTCTGGAGTCGTGCCGACGACAGCGGCGGCGGTGTCGACTACCTCGTGAAGCCGTTCAACCCCGTGGAGCTCGCGGCTGCCGTCCGCAACCTGCTGGAGCGCGCCGGCAGCTCGTGATCACTCGCGGATGACGACGTAGCGGACGGGCACGCCGCGGATCGCGTGGCGCGGCGCTGCGTCCGTCGCCGCCGACTCGACCGGGCCTTCCTCGTCGCCGGGGCGGACGGCGACGATGATCTCGTCGGCGGCAAAGGTGGCGAGCGCGTCCTCGACCGCGAGGCGCACGTCGGCCTCGCCGGCGGCCGTGTCCGCGGCCTCGCCCGGGAGCTGCTCGGCCGTGCGCTCTGCGACCTGCTGGGCCTCGTCGAAAGCCTTCTCGTCGTTCGCGAGCCAGTCGAGCACGCCCTGACGGACGACCGGCACCACGACCTTGATCGTGTCGGCCTCGTCGAGGTGCTCGCGGAGGACGGCCTCCGGATGCTCGACGGTGCTGACGACGAGGACGTTGCGACCCACGCCGGAACCGTAGCGCCTCGGGCCGTAACCGACGGCGGCATTCGGTCGTTGTGGCTCTACAGACACGGAAGGAGAGCGCATGAACCTGCTCTACATCATCCTGATCGTCATTCTCGTCCTGGCTCTGCTCGGCTTCGTCGGCCGCGGCCGCTTCTAGCCACTAGGACGACTCGAACCGCGAACTGGGCCGCTCGGCACTTGCCGAGCGGCCTTTCTTGCGGCACCGTGTCGGTGTGGCGAGCGAGTCGGCTCCCGACGCACTGGCACGCGCCGACGCGAGGCGCGGCGGGCCGCGGCTCGGTGGGATGGCGCGGCCCAACGGGGTCGTCATCGTCAGCGAGCGCTTCTGGGCGTTCGCGACCACGTCGGGAGAGCTGCGTGAGGGCACGATGCCCGCGTCGACGAGGCTCAGCGCCAGGATTCCGCTCGTGCGAGGCCTCGTGCAGCTCGGCTCGTCGCTGCGGCCGCTCCTGAGCGGCGGCGGAGTCGCGGGCGGCGGTGAGCGCATCTTCCTCCTCGCCGCCCTCGTCGCCCCGCTCTTCTTCGTCTCCCGGCTGCCGGTCGCGCTGCAGGCACCCTTCGTCGCGGCCGTCTCGATCCTGCTCGTGGCCTGGCTGATGCGCGGGCGGACGCTGCGCCTGCACGGCGCGGAGCACCGGGCGATCGGCGCCGCCGAACGCGGGCTCCTCGTCGCGACCTGGGAGGGGGCCGTGCGCCCGAGTCGCTTCGCACCCCGGTGTGGCACGAACTTCGCGGCGCTCGCGTTCCCGGTCACCGTGCTGGTCGAGCGGCTGTGGCCGATCGCCGCGCTCCCCGCGCTCTCGGGGGCCCTGGTCGCGGTGCTGTCGCTCGGTGCGACGATGGAGCTCTGGAAGGCGGTGCAGCACCCGTCCGGCTGGCTGCGCGGCCTGCTGCTGCCGGGCCTGGCGCTGCAGCGGCTGACGACGCGTGAGCCGACGCTCGACGAGACGCGCGTCGCCCTTCGCGCCACCGCCTCCGTGTTGCGGCGCGAGCTCGAGACGCCTGCGGCCTGAGCCGCGGCCGATCGCCCGAGCGGATCGTGCAGAGAGGGCGCGCGCCCGTGGGAGTGCGGCTCTCCCCAAGGCGATCGTCGACCACGAGCCGTGTCCGCACTGGGCAGTACGACTCGGGCGGCACGGTCGCTTGTGGGCGCGCGCCCGCTCTCCCGTTCGCGCCGGAGCGCCGTCCCCCTCCCGCGAGCTCGTCCTCTCGGTCGCGGGGCCTGCTAGGCCGCCGCGGACGGATGGAGCAGGGGCACGAGCGGCTCCCAGCCGGCGCGGAGCACGGCCACGAGCGACGGCGGCGTGATCAGCTGCACGCGTGCCGCGGCCGGACGCGGCACGCGCTCCGTATAGCCGGCGGGCGTCCACGTGAGCAGCTGCCCGCCCAGCACGAGCCGCGGTGCGCCGCCGTCGAGCACGAAGGCTCCGTCCGGGAGGTCGTCGAGCGCGGCGTCGTGCAGCCGCCGCGTGCCCCCGGTCACCCGCTCGGCATGCAGCTGCGCGTCGATCGCGTCCGCTCCCACGCGGCCGGGATGCAGCTCGCGCCAGAGGGCGGTGAGGCGCACGTAGTCGGCCCGCCGGCAGAGCGCGCAGGCGCGATGGCCGGCGGCGAGCGCCGTCGCCTCGTCGAGGAAGAACAGCTCGGTGAAGCGGCCCGGCTGCAGCAGCGGGCCTCGCTGCCACCCACGAAACTCGAGCCGGCACGCGAGCCAGCGCCGGACACCCCATTGCCGGCGGATCCGTCCGTGCTCGTCGTGCAGACAGCCTCGGTTGCCGTAGACGAGCCCACGGGCGGGATCGGCGAGGAGCGCCCCGAGCGGCGAGACGCGGTTCCGGAGCGGCGCGCGGGAGGCGCTCACGAGCCGCCTCCCGCGGTCCCGTCCCTCCCTAGGTCTGCTCGTCCGGCTCGTCGCCGGACGTCGGTGGCAACGTCGCCGTGCCCGTGCCGGGCATCGGCGTGCCCAGCGGGTCGACCGGTGCCGGCGGCAGGTCCGCCGGCTCCGCGGCCTCCGGCGCGCTGGCGGGCATGTCCATCGGAGCGTCGGCCGGCAGGTCCGCCGGCTCGTGCGCGGCGGTGCTCTCCGATCCACCGGAGAACCAGGACTTGAGCTTGTCCATGAACGACATCGGGCGGCTCCTTCCAGAGCGGGGGTGAGAGCCGATCGTACGAAGGTGGGGCCCCCGCCGCAACGGAGGCCCCATGGATCGCCGGCCCGCTGGTCGGGAAGCCGCAGACCGCCGCATGGCAATTGAGACCGTTTCGGCGACCGGAGTCAAGCGGTCACGGTCGCCGGACGACCCAGCACGATGACGAGGTGGCGCCCGCCGCGCGGGGCGGGCGCCACGCTCGGCTACTGGGAGATCTTCTGGACGACCTCGCCCGTGAGCGTGTCGTGGCCCGCCTGCGCCACGTCCGCCTGGGCGAGGATGCCGACGAGCTTGCCGTCCTCCTCGCAGACGGGGAGCCGGCGGAGCTGGTGCTCGGACATGAGGCGAGCGGCCTCACCGAGATCCTGCTGCGGGTCGATCGTGACGAGCTCCCTCGAGCCGAGCTCGCCGACCGCTGTGTCGGCGCTCTTTCCCTCCGCGACGAGCCGGAGGGCGAGGTCGCGGTCCGTGATCATGCCGACGAGCCTGCCGCCGTCCACGATCGGCAGCGAGCCGACGTCCTCCGACTTCATCTTCCGCGCCGCGTCCTGCGCGCTCGTGCCGGGCTCGACGGTGGTCGGGTCCGGCGTCATCACCTCGCGAATCGCTCGCGTCTCGTGCATGCGTGCTCCCTCCTTCGTTCGTCCGGGTCGATCTACCCGGCGCCGACGCCCGAAAAACGACGTCAGTCGGCCTGGGGGACGTCCTCCGCGTCGCCCTGCTCCTCCTCGGGATCGGGCACGGGCGAGCCTGCGAGCTCGTCGTTGCGGTCGTCGTCGCGGGGGTGCCGCTCGGCGGGCTGAGTATCCTGATCGGTCATGAAGGTCGTCCTGCCCGACTCCACCGAACTCGAACTTCCGGATGGTGCCACCGGCCTCGACGCGGCCCGCGCGATCGGCCCGAAGCTGGCCGAGCAGGCGGTGCTCGTTCGCTCGAACGGCGCCGTCCAGGACCTGCGGGCGCCGCTCGAGGACGGGCAGCCGATCCAGATCCTGACCACGCGCGACTCGGCCGATCCGGACGCGCTCGCGGTGCTGCGCCACTCCGCCGCCCACCTGCTCGCCGAGGCGGTGCGCCGGCTCTACCCGGGCGTGAAGATCGCGATCGGGCCACCGATCGAGCACGGCTTCTACTACGACTTCGAGTTCCCGGAGCCCGTCCGCGAGGACGACCTGGAGCGGATCGAGGCCGAGATCCGCCGCGAGCTGGAGGAGGGTCGCGCCTGGGAGCGGGAGGAGACGACCGCCGCCGAGGCCCGGCAGCGCTTCCTCGAGGAGAACGAGCCGTACAAGGTCGAGCTCGTCGAGACCGCCGAGGGCCGTATCTCCCTCTACCGCCAGGGCGACTTCACCGACCTCTGCCGCGGGCCGCACCTGCAGGACTCGCGGCCGATCAAGGCGATCAAGCTGACCTCGCTCGCCGGCGCCTACTGGCGCGGCGACGAGCGGAACACGCAGTTGACGCGGATCTACGGCACCGCCTTCTACTCGCAGGCCGACCTGGACGCCCACCTCGAGCAGCTCGAGCTGGCGAAGGCTCGGGACCACCGCCGCCTCGGCGCGCAGCTCGACCTCTTCCACTTCGACGAGCACTCACCCGGCTCGCCCTTCTGGCACCCCAAGGGAATGGTGCTCTTCAACGTGCTCGAGGATCTGCGTCGCCGCGAGAACGCGCGGCGCGGCTACGTGGAGGTCAGGACGCCGCTGATCTACGACCAGGCGCTCTGGGTCACCTCCGGCCACTGGGACAAGTTCCGCGAGAACATGTTCCTGATCCCGGTCGACGAGGAGCACGTGTACGGGATCAAGCCGATGAACTGCCCGGGGCACATGCTGCTCTACGGCAGTGCCATGCGGAGCTACCGTGACCTCCCGCTGCGGTACGCCGAGGCGGCGCCGCTCCACCGCAACGAGCTCGTCGGCACCCTGCACGGGCTGACCCGTGTGCGCTACGTCACGCAGGACGACGCGCACATCTTCTGCACGGAGGAGCAGATCGACGCCGAGCTCGACGGCTGCCTCGACTACCTCAAGTGGCTCTACGGCCTCTTCGGCATCGAGCCGCGCGCGGAGCTCTCGACCCGGCCCGACAACAAGCTCGGTGCCGACGAGGAGTGGGACTTCACCGAGGGCGCGCTCGTTCGCGCGCTCGACCGTCATGCGATTCCGTACTACGTCGGGGCGGGGGAGGGGTCGTTCTACGGGCCCAAGATCGACCTGCACATCACCGACGCACTCGGGCGGTCGTGGCAGCTCGGGACGATCCAGCTCGATGCCCAGATGCCGGCCCGCTTCGGCCTCACCTATGTCGGCGCCGACAATGTCGAGCACCCCGTCTACGTCATCCACCGCGCGTACTTCGGCTCGTTCGAGCGCTTCCTCGGCATCTTGATCGAGCACTACGGCGGCGCCTTCCCGCTCTGGCTGGCGCCCGTCCAGGTGCGCCTGATCCCGGTCGGTGAGAACCACCGCGCGGCGGTCGCCGCGCTGCGGGACCGGCTCGAGGGGGAGGGCTTCCGGGTCGACCTCGACGCCCGGGACGAGACGCTCGGTAAGCGGATCCGCGAGGCGGAGGTGCAGAAGGTGCCCTACGTCGTCGTCTACGGCGACCGCGAGTCGGACGAGTCGCTCGCGGTGCGGGAGCGCGGCGGCGGGCAGTCGACGAGGAGCCTCGACGAGCTCGTCTCGGAGTTGCGCGCGAGTGTTGCTACGATCAGCGCCTGAAAGCAGGAGCGGACCACTGCCCCTCACCTTCCCGAGCGCAATCGCCGATTGGAGCTCGTGAGGGTTCAACCGAGCCGGTTGGACGAGAAAAGTGGCCGCTGCTCGCAGCGGTTTCTGTCGTTCATGAGGAGGATCTAACGAGCTTGGTGAAGAGCCTTTGAGGCCGAGACGCCGTCCGGAAGACCGGCGCGTTCCACAGCCGCAGGACCGGATCAACGAGAACATCCGCGTCCCCCAGGTGCGCCTGGTGGGCGAGGACGGCGAGCAGATCGGGATCAAGACGACCGACGAGGCCCGCGAGTACGCCTACTCGCTGGGGCTCGATCTCGTCGAGGTCGCGGCGCAGGCGGATCCGCCGGTGGCGCGGGTGATGGATTACGGCAAGTACCGCTACGAGCAGGAGCAGAAGGCGAAGCTCGCGCGGAAGCACCAGCAGCAGATCAACATCAAGGAGATCAAGTTCCGGCCGAAGATCGGCATTCACGACTACGAGACGAAGAAGGGCCACGTCGTGCGCTTCCTGAACCAGCGCGCGAAGGTCAAGGTCACGATCATGTTCCGGGGGCGCGAGAACCTGCACCC
>DASUOK010000304.1:0-4923 GCA_036276675.1 Gaiellaceae bacterium
ACA
Source organism: Gaiellaceae bacterium (assembly GCA_036276675.1). GTDB lineage: Bacteria > Actinomycetota > Thermoleophilia > Gaiellales > Gaiellaceae > Gaiellasilicea. The sequence goes on from DASUOK010000304.1 coordinate 4, forward strand.
AGCCTGCGCCGACGGGCACCGACGAGGAGATCGTGCCCTCGATCCCGACGTCGGCGCGGCCGCGCGCCGCCAGCACCTCCGCGACGCCCGCCGCGTACCGGCCCCACCCGGACGTCGCCGAGTGCAGCCGGATCTCCGCGTCGTCCCTCGGCCGCGCTCGGACGACGGTCTCGAGGTCGATCGCGAGCGGCAGCACGAAGCCCTCGTTGTAGTGCGGGTGGTCGCCGATCAGGTTGACGCGGCCGGGGGCGCGGACGGCGATCACCGCGCCCACTCCAGGGGCTCAGGCCGGACGAAGTCCGAGGCCACGTCGACTGGTGCGGCCGCCGCGACCGAGGCCTCGACGGCCTCGAGCACCTCCACGACGTGCGCGGCGTGCTCGGCGCTCGCCCGGTGCGGGCGGCCGGTGGCGATCGCGTCGGCGAGGTCGAGGAGGGCGGAGGCCCAGTCGATGCCGGGGAACGGCTGGCGCAGCAGCGGTTGCTGCTCGTACTCGCCGCCGCGTCGTTGCCGGAAGAGGCGTGAGTCCGCCTCCGCCCAGGTCGGCAGGTGGAGCGAGCCGGTGTCACCGTGGAGCTCGAGCCCGCGCTGGCGGCAGGGGCCGACGTAGAAGCTCGCGGTCAGCCGCGTCACGACCGCGTCGGCGTGCTCGAGCACGGCGACGACGAAGTCGGGCGACTCGGGCGTGAAGGAGGTGCCGTCGAGCAGCGTCCGCTCGGGCTCGAGCGTCGTCGCGTACGCCTGCGCCCGCCGCACCGGCCCGAACATCGCGGTCAGGATCGCGAGCGGGTAGATGCCGACATCGACGAGCGGCCCGACGTCGTAGAGGCTGCGAGGATCCGGGTGCCAGCGCTCGAGCCGGTCCCAGTTCGCCTCGGCGTAGACGGCGCGCACCCGGCCGATCGCACCCTCGCGGACGAGCTTCCACGCTGTCTGCTGTGCCTCGCCGAGCAGCGTCGCGGGCGCGCTCGAGAGCCGGACGCCCGCGGCGGCGGCGAGCTCGACCAGCCCCTGAGCATCGGCGTGGCGCAGCGCGAGCGGCTTCTCGCTGTGGACGTGCTTGCCGGCCGCGAGCGCGGCGGCCGTCACCTCGGCATGAGCGTGCGGCACGGTCAGGTTGACCACGGTGTCGACGCCGTCGTCGGCGAGCAGCGCCGCCAGGCTCGGGTAGGCGACGCAGTCGCGCTCGGCGGCCAGGGCCTCGGCGCGGCCCGGCGCGGTGTCGGTGACGCCGGCGAGCTCGAGCTCCGCGGCCGCGGTGATCGCCGCCGCGTACCGGCCGGCGATATTGCCCGCGCCGACGAGCCCGATCCTCACGTCAGCCACCCCTCGAGCTGCGTGCGCATGGCGCGGCACGCCTCACCGGGGTCGTGGTCCTCGGGCTCGTGCTCGACCGTCAACGCGCCGCGGTAGCCGGCCCGCCGCAGCGCCGCGACGCAGGCCTCGACGTCGACGATGCCCTCGCCCCAGCGACAGGTCACGTGCGGCTCGCCGACGGCGCGCACGTCCTTGAGGTGGACGTGCGCGACGTGCTCGCCGAGCTCCTCGATCGCCAGCACCGGGTCGTAGCCCTGGGTCGCCCACCAGCCGGTGTCGACCGTCGCGGCGAAGGTGTCGCCGCCGGCGCGGATCGTCGCCAGCAGCTCGGCGGGCGTCCGCTCGGGATGGTTCTCGACCGCCAATCGGATCCCGTGCTCCTGCAGCACGGCGGCGATAGCCTCCGGCTCGCCGGAGCAGCCGGCGCCGACGGTGGTCGTTCCGAGCCCGCGCGCGAGCTCGCACGCGCGCGCCGCTGTGGCGGCGTCGATCCAGGCCGCGTACGTCGCCACGCGCAGCCCGTACCGCGCCAGCGACTCCCGCACCGCCGCGACGTGCCCGTCCGTCGCCCAGGCCGGGCTCAGGTGCGCGCCCCAGAGGTCGACGGCGTCGAAGCCGAGCGCGCCGATGTCTCCGAGCAGCTCGTCGATGCGTTCGGGATACGTCCCGAGCGGCGCGAACGCCTCGTTCGTCGCGCGGTCGCCGTGGCCCCAGTCGCGCATCGCCCACCCAGTCTCCCGCGCGACGTAATTCGCGGTCATGAAGGCGATCGTGTTCACAGCGCCAGCACCTGGCCGGCGTCGCGGAGGTCGCGCTGGAGCGCGGCGACGTCGACGTCCTGCACGGCGACGTCGCGGCGCGCGGCCTGAGCCGCCGCGAGCCCCGCCGCGTGGCCGAGGAGCATCAGCGTCGGCTCCATCCGCACCGAGCCGAACGCGACGTGCGAGGCCGAGAGGCAGAGCGGCACGAGCAGGTTCTCCGCGTCCTCGCGCCGTGGCACGAGCGAGCGGTAGGGGATCGGGTACGGCGGCACCGCGACCGAGAGGTAGCCCTCGTTGAAGACCGCGGGCGCGCGCTCGTACTCCGGCAGGTAGCGCCAGGTGCGCTCGATCTCGCGCAGGTCGATGTTGTAGGAGCCGAGCGCGACGGTGTCCGGCTGCGGCCGCGCCTCGACGAGATCCCGCTCGCGGAGCACGTACTCGCCGAGCAGCCGCCGCCCGTCGCGCACGTAGAGCTGGTGCGGCCAGCCGCCGGTGTCGGTGAACTCGTCGGCGCACAGCCCCCAGCCGGCGACGTCGGGGCGGGACTCGCCGAGGAACCAGAGCAGCGCCTGCGTGTAGCGGAGATGGTGCGCCCGCACCGCCTCGCGGTCGCCGTCGAGGTAGTCGCGGTTCGAGCCGTCGAGGACGTTGAGCGAGAACGGGCCGATCGAGTTGACGTCGCACTTGCCGTTCGGAAGCAGGTCGGGGACGAGGCCCAGCAGCGGTGCGTCGGGGACCGCCTCGAGGTAGCGCTCGAGCAACGCGAGCTGGGACGGATCGAAGCCGTCCGGCTCGGGGAAGGGGACGCGGTTCTCGGGCCGGTCGGTGAGGCAGACGCGGAAGGCGAAGGCCTGCAGGCCGCCGTCGCCCTCGCCGAGCCGCTCCGCCGGCCAGCCGCGCTCGTCGAGCTCCGGCTCGCGGATGTGCGGCAGCAGCGACCCGTCGGCCGCGAAGGGTGAGACGACCGCCGCGAAGTTGTGCTTCCCCGGCCGGTACGCCGGCTGGCGGCCCGCCCAGCGCTCGCCGTAGAGCTCGCGGCTCTCGCGGCCGACGGCGTACGGGACGCCGAGCCGCGGTAGCAGGTCGCCCTCGTAGCTCGCGTCGATCGTGACCGCGGCGGCGGGCGGAGAGCTTGTGTTGTTCCAACACAAGCGCACCTCCACACCCGCACGCTCGAGCAGCTCCGTCAGCAGCCGCTCGGCCACGTGCGGCTCCGGCCCCTTCACGCCCCAGAGCGGCGCGCCGTAGTGGTCTGCGACCGCGGCATAGAACCGCCGCGCGGCGCCGCCGAGGACGCGGGTGTCGCCGACGTCCGTCCACCCGAGGCCGCCCGAGACCATGCCGCCGACGTGCGTGCCGGGGTCGACGAGGACGGTGCTCGCGCCGGCCTCGGCCGCGGCGACGGCCGCCATGACGCCGCACGCGGTGGCGCCGTAGACGGCGACGTCGCTCACGCGAACGGCGCCAGCAGTGCAACCCCGGTCGCCGCGTCGACGCCGGGCGCGAGCGCCTCGACGAGCCCGGCGACGTCGGCGGGCGGAGGACTTTGTGTTGTTCCAACACTTGCGCCGCGCGCGAGGGCGCGCAGCGCCTCGACGACCTCGGCGCCGTGCGCGGCGAGTGCGCGCTCGAAGGCGGCCAGCGGGTCGTAGGTGTGGGTGGCGCGCGCCCACTCCGCCATCGTCGCCAGCGCGAGTTTCGACGGCACCGCCTGCAGCATCGGGTTCGCGACCAGCCCGGCGCAGCGGCCGCCGGCGAGCTCCGGGTCGCGGCCGGTCAGCGGGCCGAGGAAGAGCCGCTCCGGAGCGAAGTCGTTGACGGGGTAGTTGTCCCAGAGCAGCAGCTCGTGGCCGAAGCCGTCGGCCGCCGCGTCGAGGTCGGCGCGCGTGATCGCCCTGGAGACGACCTCCGGGCCGGTCCAGTAGACGACCACGTCGGGCTCGAGCAGCCGGCCGAAGCGCTCGCGGTAGTCGGTCCGCTCCGTGCCGGCGTAGCCGCGTGGGCAGACGACGAGTGGCCCCGCCTGCGGAAGCGCGCGCAGGACACGGTTGGACAGGTCGGCCTGCGCGGCCGCGCTCGGGCGCGCCTCGGGCCCGTACCGCCGCTCGTCCCGGGGGCAGTTGAGCTCCTGCTCGACGTCGTCGAAGAGGAGCTGGAAGCGCCGCACGCCGATCTCCCGCAGCTGCTCGAGCTTCGCGAGGAGCGCCTCGAGGTCCGCGTCGTCCGAGTAGCAGATCGAGAGGCCGGGGGCGAGCGCGTAGGTGAACTCGACGCCGTGGCGTGCCGCCGCCGCGGCGAGCTCCGCCAGCCGCCCGAGCTCGGGCTCGGGGTACCGCTCGCGCCAGAGGCGCCGGTGCCAGGGATCGTCCTTCGGCGCGTGCACCCAGGTGGTCAGCCCCTCGCGGCCGCAGAACGCGAGCAGGTCGAGCCGTTGCGCGTGCGTCCACGGCGGGCCGTAGAAGCCCTCGACGACGCCGCGGATCCTCACGTCTCGCGCCACGGGCGCCCGTGCGCGTCGACGATCGCCGCGAGCTCCTGCAGCCGCGGCACCGAGTGCGCGCGTAGCAGCTCCGTCGGGTCGTCGGCCGGCAACGTCGCCGTCCAGACGGCGCGGCCGGCGAGCATTCCCGACGCGCCCCCCTTGCAGGCTGCCTCGACCGCAGCGGGGAAGTCGCCGGGCTCCACGCCCTGGGAGAGCACGACCCAGGGGCAGGGCAGCGCCGCGTCGAGCTCGCGGCAGTGGGCGGTGATCGCCGCCGGCTCGGCCCGGCCGCCGAACGGCACCTGGCACTTGTAGAGCGACGGCCGCACGGCGCCGAGCTCGCGCGCGGCCTCGACGATC
>DASUOK010000305.1:0-3317 GCA_036276675.1 Gaiellaceae bacterium
GTCTTGCCGAGCCCGGGCGGGCCGACGAGCAGCACGTGGTCGAGCGCCTCGCCCCTGGCCTTCGCCGCGGCGAGCGCGATCGCCAGCTGCTCCTTGACGCTCTCCTGCCCCACGAAGTCGTCGAGCCGGCGCGGGCGGAGCGAGCGCTCGAGCTCCTCCTCCTCCGGCAGGACGGCCGCCGCCGTGACGGCGGTCACGCTGCCTGCCTCAACGCGAGCCGCACGCGCTCCTCGGCCGGCAGGTCGGGGTCGACGGACGCGAGCGCCTGCTCGGCCTCGGCCACCGAGTAGCCAAGCTCGACGAGGGCGTCGCGGGCGGTGAGGTGGGCGGGCGTGCCGGCCGCCGCCGAGATCGGCACGACCTCCTCGCTGCCGAGCTTGCCCTTCAGCTCGAGCACGATCCGCTCCGCGGTCTTCTTGCCGATGCCGGGAATGGCCTGGAAGCGGGCGGCGTCCTCGAGCGCGATCGCCCGCCGCAGCTCGCCCGTGGAAGAGCCGGAGACGATCGCGAGCGCGACCTTCGGCCCGACGCCGTTCACGGTCAGGAGCTGCGTGAAGAGCTCGCGCTCGCCCGCGTCGGCGAAGCCGTAGAGCTGGAGCGCGTCCTCGCGCACGTGCAGGTAGGTCTCGACGACGATCTCCCCCGCCCCGTCCGCCTTGCGCAGAGCCGCGGCGGAGGCCGCGACGAGGTAGCCGACGCCGCCGACCTCGAGCACGAGCCCGTCCGTGGCGCGGCCGACCGGCAGCCCGCGGAGCCGGGAGATCATGCCGGCCTCATCCTGCGGCCCTGAGCAGCGGCGGCGCGAGCGCATGGCAGATCGCGACGGCGAGCGCGTCGGCGGCGTGATGCGGCGTCGGCAGGGCCTCGAGCGCGAGGATCGCCCTCACCATCCGCTGCACCTGCGCCTTCTCCGCCCGGCCGTAGCCGCAGACCGCCTGCTTCACGCGCGCCGGCGCGTACTCGGCACACTCGACCCCGGCGCACGCGGCGGCGACCAGCACGGCGCCGCGCGCCTGTCCGACGGAGAGCGCGATGCGGGCGTCTGCCCCGACGAAGGACTCTTCCACCGCGACGGCGCCCGGCGCGTGCTCCGCAATGAGCCGCTGCACCTCGTCGAAGATCGTCTTGAGGCGGAGCTCCGGGCGCTCCGAGACGGGGGTGCGCCAGCACCCGTGCTCGACCGACCTGATCCGGCCTCCGCTTTCGTGGACGATCCCGTACCCGCACGCAGCAGTCCCTGGGTCGATTCCGAGAACCTTCACGGAGAGAGGTTAGGCAGGGGATCGGACGATCCTGCCTCGGCCCCGGACCTCGACGTTTCCCGCAGCCGCCGACCGGCGAGAGTGCGCCCGTGAGCGCCTTCACCCGCGCGATGGCCTGGTCGATCGTGCGGCTGCGCTGGCCGATCGTGATCGCGTGGATCGCGGCCGCGATCGCGGTCGTGGTCTATCTCCCGAGCCTGCAGGAGGCCGGGGACGACACGTCGCTCACCGGCCTCGTCCCCGACGACGCGGAGTCGCTCGCCACCGGGCAGCGCCTCGCGGAGCTCTTCACGGTGCCGACGGTCACGCACACGCACGTCGTGCAGCGCGACCCGCGCGGCCTCCCGGAGGCCGTCGTGCGCCGCGCGGCCGCACGTGCCGACGACGTCTCGAGCGGCCGGGACCCGGAGCTCGAGGGCGTCCGCTTCGCGCTCCCGCTGGTGAACGCGGAGGGGGTGGTGCCGTCGTCGCGCGAGACCGGCACCACCGTGATCACGTACCTCTTCTTCGACCCGCGCGAGACGGGCATCGGCGACCAGGAGGAGCTGAGCGTCCTCTACGCGGAGCGGCACGCCCGCGCACCGGCCGCCGGGCTCGTCGGCGTCACGGGCGCCGTCCCCGCCCGCGTGGAGGAGTGGCGGGAGATCGAGGCCGGCCTGCCCTGGGTCACCCTCGCCACGCTCGTCATGATCGCGCTCGTCCTCGGCATCCACTTCCGCTCGCCGATCACCCCGCTCGTCACGCTGGGCGTGGCGGCCGTCGCCTACCTGGTCTCCCTCCGCACCGTCGCCTGGGCGGGCGAATGGCTCGGCGTGAGGATCCCGCGCGACGCGGAGCCGGTGCTCGTCGTGCTGCTGCTCGGGGTCGTGACCGACTACGCGATCTTCTTCCTCCACGGCATGCGGGAGCGGCTCGACGCGGGCGAGCCGCGCCTGCAGGCGGCCCAGGAGTCGACCTCGGAGTACCTGCCGATCGTGGTCACCGCCGGCCTGATCGTCGCCGGCGGCACCGCCTCGCTGATGGCGGGTGAGCTCGACTTCTTCCGCGCCTTCGGGCCCGGCATGGCGCTGACCGTGCTCGTCTCTCTCGTCGTCGCGATCACGCTCGTGCCCGCGCTGCTGGCCGTGCTCGGGCAGAAGGTCTTCTGGCCGCGACGTCCGTCGGGCGAGCGTCCGGCCACCCGGCCGAGCCGGCTGGCGTTCGTGACGACGGCGCGGCCGGTGGCCCTCGTGATCGCCGTGGTCGCGGTGGCGGCGCTGGCGGTCGTGGGCCGCAGCCTCCTCGAGACGGAGCTCGGGCTGACGCAGATCCAGGGCCTGCCCGAGGACAGCGGGCCGAGGCGAGGGCAGGACGCCGCCGCGGCGGGCTTCTCGCCGGGGATCCTCTCCCCGACCGTCGTGCTCGTCGAGGGGGTCGATCGCCGTCGCGACCTCGCCGCGCTCGTCCGGCTCGGCCGCGCCCTCGACGACGAGCCGGGCGTCGCCGGCTCCATCGGCCCCGCCAGCGAGCTCGCCCGCGAGCTCCCTGGGCTCGTCTTCGCGGAAGAGGAGCCTGCGGCGCGCTACCTGCTCGTGCTCGACGCGGAGCCGCAGGGCGGGCCTGCGATCGAGGTCGTCCAGCAGCTGCGGGAGCGCCTGCCGACGCTGCTCGAGGAAGCGGGTCTCGCCGACGTGGAGGTGCGGCTCGCCGGCGACACGGCGCTCGCGGAGGAGACCGTCGAGACGATCACGCACGACTTGATCCGCATCGGCATCGTCGCCTTCCTCGTCAACTTCTTGCTGCTGGCGATCTTCCTGCGCGCCCTCGTCGCACCGCTCTACCTGGTGCTGGCGTCGGCACTCGCCCTCGTCGCGAGCATCGGCCTCACCACGCTCGTCTTCCAGGGCTTCCTCGGCTACGACGAGCTGACCTACCACGTGCCGTTCGCAGTCGCGGTGCTGCTCCTCTCGCTCGGCTCCGACTACAACGTGTTCGTCGTCGGGCGCATCTGGCAGAGCGCCGACGAGCTGCCGCTCCGCGAGGCGATCGCCACCGCGGCGCCACGGGCCTCGCGGG
>DASUOK010000306.1:0-13475 GCA_036276675.1 Gaiellaceae bacterium
CGCCGAAGTACGGCGCGTACGTCGTGGTCGCGACCGTCAGGGAGCCGCCCCCCGGCACGTCGAGCTCGACCTCGGCGCCCGTGTGCTCGGCCGCGGGGTGGGCCTCGTGCGAGCCGATCACCTCGCCCCGCTCGTCGCGCAGCGTCACGGCACTCGCGCCGACGATCGCCGCCATCGGCGCCAGCACGCGCTCGGCGACCTCACGCTGGCTCGTCGCCTGCGCCATCAGCGATCCGATCGCCCGCTGCACCTGTCCCTGCTCGTGCCGCCGCCAGCTGTAGCGCAGCGCGGCGGGCGGCGCGAGGCCGAGGAAGAACGCGACCACGCTGAGGGAGATGATCACCTGGGCGGCGAGATCGACGCCGCGCTCGTCGCCCGTGAGCACGGCGACGAGAACGAGCGCGATCGCCATCGCGGCGGCGCCGAAGCTGAGCATCTCCATCCGCCGTCGCGCCACGCCCGGCTGCCCGCGCCCGGCCCGCCAGAGGCGCAGGACGACGACGATCAGGAGCGTCACCCAGTGGAGGACGAACGCCACCACCCACGCGACGAACCACCACGGCTGCGACTCGCCCTCGTCCGGGAGCCGCGGGAGCGCGAGCGTGGACACCACGAGGAGCGCGGTCGCCGAGCCGACGATGCGCGCGAGCCGGCGCGAGGGCGGATCGAAGGCGACGGTGAAGCGGTAGAGCAGGTAGGGGAAGAGCAGCAGCACGAGGATCTCGAGCCGCAGCACGACGCGCTCGGGCCACGAGTCCGGGTCGGTCGGCAGCAGGTTGCCGAGGAGGAGGACGACTGCGAGCGCGGCGAAGGCTGCGGCCGCCCAGGCGGCGGCGACGTCGCGCCTGATCCGCCACTGCCGCACGGCGACCGCGGCGAGCGCGATGAACGCCGCCAGATTCACCAGCTCCACGATCCGCACCGCCTGCTCCATGTCGCCCCCGGATCCTCGCCGCCGTCGGACTCTAGTGCCGGGCCGGGAACCTTGCCAACCGCGCGTTTGCGGTGCCGGCACGCGGGCGATGCGAACACCATGCGCGTGCTCCTGCCGGCCCTCGCCCTCGCAGCCGCCGCGGCCGGTTGCGCCGGCGGCGGCGAGCGGCTGTCCCGGGAGGAGTTCGTCGAGGAAGCGACCGCGATCTGCTCCCGCGCGGAGGAGCGCGTCGGCGCGCTCGCGCAACCGGAGAGCGTCGAGGAGGTCGAGACGTACGCGCGCGAGGCGCGCGCGATCACCGAGGAGGGCGTCTCCGCCCTGCGCGAGCTCGAGCCGCCGGAGGAGCTCGAGGACGGCTTCGACAGCTACCTGGAGCAGGCGGACGAGGTCGTGGCGCTGCTCGGCGAGCTCGAGCGGTCGGCCGCGGCCGGCGACGAGGCGGAGGCGCGTCGCATCTCGGGCCGGATCGCGGACGCGGCGGACGCCCAGGCGGCCGCGCGCGCTGCCGGGATCCCCGAGTGCGAGGAGGCGGCGACGTGACGGGTACGATCGCCGCGATGCGCGTCGAGATCCACTACTGCCCCGTCTGAAACGGCTACGACCGCCGGGCCGCGAGTCTCGCGGCCGTGCTGAAGGGTCGCGGGTTCGACGCGGTCGCCCTCGAGGGCGAGAAGAGCCAGTACGACGTCGTGCGCGGCGCGGAGCTCATCTTCTCGAAGCAGCGCGAGGGCCGCTTCCCCGAGGAGTACGAGATCCTCGCGGCGCTGCGCGCGGCGCCCTCCAGCTCCGCCTAGTTCGTCACTCCCCGCGGAACTCGGGCGGCCGCTTCTCGATGAAGGCGGCGACGCCCTCGGCGAAGTCGGCGGTGTCGGTCGCCTCCTGCTGGAGCGCCGCCTCGAGCTCGAGCTGCTCGTCGAGGGAGGCGGTGTAGGCGTGCTCGAACAGGCGCTTCGTCAGGCCGATGCCCCGCGTCGGGAGCGTGGCGTACTCCGCCGCCAGCGCGGCGGCCCGGGCGGGCAGGTCGTGGGTGACCTCCGAGACGAGACCCCAGGCGTGAGCGTCCACCGCGGTCAGCTTGCGGTTCGACGTCATCCACTCGAACGCGCGGGCGAAGCCGAGGAGCCGGTGCACGAACCACGAGCCGCCCGAGTCGGGCACGAGGCCGATGCCGATGAAGCCGGGCACGAAGGTGGCGGTGTCGGCGGCGATCCGGAGGTCGCACGCGCACGCGAGCGAGAGCCCGGCTCCCGCGCAGGGCCCGTTCACCGCGGCGATCACCGGCTTCGCGAGCCCGCGGATCGCGCGGATGTTCGGGTGGTAGGTCTGCTCCAGCCGCTCCCGGATCGACTCGGGCATCTCCGAGAACTCCTTCAGGTCCTGGCCCGCGCAGAAGCCTCGGCCCGCACCGGTGATCACGACGGCCCGGACGCCGGGGTCGGCCGCCTCCTCGAGCGCGGCGGCGAGTGCCGCATGCAGCGCCGCGTTGAAGGCGTTGAAGACCTCGGGTCGGTTGAGGGTGATCGTGAGGACGGCGCCGTCGCGCTCGGTCAGCACCTCGCTCATGACGCGGACCCTACCCGCCTGCTGTCCGCCGCTGCAGCCGCCGCCCGCACGAGCTGCGAGAGCGTCTCCAAGTCGTACGCGCCGTGGTGGCGGCGGCCGTTGACGAAGAACGTCGGCGTGCCGGCGACGCCGCTCGCGTCCGCCGACTCGATGTCCTCGAGCACGCGGCCGCGGTGCACCCGCGCGCGCAGCTCCTCGACGAACCGGCCGACGTCGAGCCCGAGCTCCCGGGCGTGGCGCACGAGCTCGTGGGGCTCCAGCTCGTCCTGGTGCTCGAAGAGGAGGTCGTGCAGGTCCCAGAAGCGGCCCTGTGCGGCGGCAGCCTCGGCAGCCTCGGCGGCGAGCTCCGCGTGCGGGTGGACGTCGGTGAGCGGGAGGTGCCGGAAGACGTAGCGGAGCTCGTCGCCGAACTCGGCGAGCAGGGCGCGGACGACCGGCTCCGAGCGGCCGCAGAAGGGGCACTCGAAGTCGGCGTACTCCACGAGCGTCACGGGCGCCTCGGCGGGGCCGCGGACGTGGTCGCGCTCGCCGTCGACCGGGACGGCGAGATCGACGAGCGGGGCCGACACGGCCGGCGAGAGGCGGCCGAACGGCCCCTCGGGCAGCCACTCCAGCAGGCGCACCACGACGACGGCGACGAGGGGCGCGACGACGGTCGCGAGCAGGACGCCGACCTTGGCGTGGTCGAGCCGCTCGCCCGTGAAGGTGAGGTCGGCGATGAAGATCGAGACGGTGAACCCCATCCCCGCGACCGCGGCCGCGCCGACGAGCGCGGTGAACGGCACCGCGAGCGGGAAGCCGCCGAGCCGTGGTCGCGTCGCGAGCCACGCGGCGCTGCTGATCCCCACGAGCTTGCCGACCACGAGGCCGGCGAAGATCCCGAGCGCCAGTCGCGAGCCGAGCGCGTCTCCGAGGACGCCGTCGCGGAGGTCGACGCCCGCGTTGGCCAGCGCGAACACCGGGACGACGACGTAGCTCGTCCACGGGTGGAGCCGGTCCTGCAGGCGCTCGTTCGGCGAGATCGCGCGCTCGACCCCGAGCCGCGCGGAGCGCGCGAGCGCCGGCGTGGGCTGCTCGCGAAAGAGGCGCGCCAGCACGGCAGCCTGGTCGAGCCGGTCGCGCGAGGGTGCGTATGCGGTGATCGCAAGGCCGAGCAGCACGCCGGCGATCGTGGCGTGCACCCCGGACTCGGACATCGCCAGCCACACGCCGACGCCCAGCACGACGAGCAGCGACGCTCGCTCGAGCCCGAGCCGGCACAGGACGAGCACGAGGACGATCCCGGCCGCGGCGAGGGCGAGCGGGAGCGGCTCGATCCGGTCCGTGTAGAAGAGCGCGATCACCGTCAGGGCCGCGACGTCGTCGACGATGACGAGCGTCAGGACGAGGCCGCGCAGCCGCAGCGACGCACGTGAGCCGAGCAGCCGCAGGGCCGCGAGGGCGAATGCCGTGTCGGTCGCGATCACAATCGCCCAGCCGCGTGCGTCGCCCGAGGGGCCGTTCAGCGCCAGGTAGATGGCCGCCGGGACGATCATCCCGCCCAGCGCCGCGATCACCGGCGTCGCCACCCGGCGCCGCTCGCGCAGCTCGCCGAGATCGAGCTCGCGCCGGAGCTCGAGCCCCACGACGAAGAAGAACAGGGCCATCAGCCCGTCGTTGACCCAGTGCCGCAGGTCGTGCGCGAGCGTCCAGTCACCGAGCCGGAGCGACAGCTCGGTCGTCCAGAGGTCCTCGTACGACCCGGCCCAGGACGAGTTCGCCCAGACGAGGGCGGTGAGCGCCGCCGCGACGATGGCGACCGCGCCGCTCGTCTCGGTGGCGACGAACGCGCGGAGCGGGGTCCCGACGGCCCGCGCCCACGCCGTGCCGGGCGGGCGGTCGTGGCTCACGAGGGCGCTACGGCTTCCGGTCGAGGAAGGCGCGCACCGCGCCCTGCGCCTCCTCGCCGAGCATCGAGAGCGCGAGCCAGTCGCGGGCGTGGCCGACCGTCTCGTGCCAGGAGACGTCGCGCCACCAGTTCAGCTGCTGCTTCGCGTAGCGCGTCGTCTCGGGCAGCTTGCGTGCGAGCTTCTCGACCACGTCGTCCACCTTGGCGTCGAGCTCCGCACGCGGCACCGCCCAGTTCACGAGCCCCCACTCGGCCGCCTGCCGCGCGGGGATCTCCTCGCAGAGCAGCACGATCTCGCGGGCACGCCGGTCGCCGACCATGATCGGCAGCCACTGCGTCGCACCGCCGGCCGGGACGGAGCCGTGCTCGAGGCCGACGTGACGGATGAAGGCGTCGTCGACCATGACGGTCAGGTCGCAGCCCATCTGGAGCTCGTTGCCGCCGCCGACGGCGATCCCCTGGACGCGCGCGAGCGTCGGCTTGCCGATCTCGCGCAGCCGGTCGTGCATGTCCTTGAAGGCGCCGAACCACTTCCAGTACTCCTTCGAGTTGCCGAGCAGATCGGCGCCCCAGGCGCGCAGGTCGGCGCCGACGCAGAAGGCCCGGCCCGCACCGGTGACGACGACGACGCGGATCTCGTCGTCCCAGGAGGCGTCCTCGAAGGCGCGCGCGAGCTCGCGCAGCATGCGGAAGTCGAAGGCGTTCAGCACCTCGGGGCGGTTCAACGTCACCGTCGCGCGGGGCGGCGCCTTCTCGTAGACGATCCGCTCGAAGCCGAGCTCGTCGGGCGGGAGCGGCCGGGGCGCGTCCGGCTCAGGCAACGTCGGCGAAGTGGACGTGGAAGGAGCCGCCCAGCTCCATCGCATCCTTGCCCGTCTCGGCGAACTCGGGCGTCCGCGCGGCGGCCTTGAAGGCGTCCCGGTCGGGGAACTCCCACTCGGCGTAGTAGCGGTAGCGCGGCTCCCCGGTCGGCGCACCGAAGACGGGGCCGTGGCGAAACGTCGCCCCCGCCACCTTCCGGCACAACTCGGCGTGCTGCTCGTAGCGGGCGGCGTCGGGCACTTCCTCGTAGACGACGAACACGCGAACCATGCGGCCTCCTTCGCTCGGCGACGGGCGGGAGCGTACCGCTTTCGTCAGAGGCAGATGTCGTCCGGCCGCACCGGCACGCGCGTGAGCTCCCGGCCCGTCGCGTCGCGCAGCGCGGCCACGACCGCAGCGGTGGAGACGACCGTCGGCGGCTCGCCCACGCCCTTCGCCCCGTAGGGGGCGCCCGGCTCCGGATCCTCGACGAGCACGGACTCGACCGGCGGCATGTCGAGCGCCGTCGGGATCAGGTAGTCGGTGAAGCTCGCGTTCGTGATCAGCCCGTCGCGCGTCTGGATCTCCTCCATCAGCGCGAGCCCGAGGCCCTGCGCGGTCCCGCCTTCGATCTGGCCCTCGACTGCGATCGGGTTGACCGCCGTGCCCACGTCCTGCGCCGTCCCGATCCACACCACGCGCGTCAGCCCCAGGTCGACGTCGACCTCCGCGACGACGCGCATGGCGGCGACCGCGAACGAGACGTGGGCGCGCTCGCCCGTGATCTGGCCCGTCTCCGGGTCGAGCGGCGTCGTCGTCGCGTGGCGGTAGATGCGCTCCACGTCGATCTCGGCGCGGCCCGTGCGCTCGCGCTCCTCGAGCGCGGCGCGGCATGCGAGCTGCACCGCCCCCGCGGCCATCCAGGTCATCCTCGACGCGGAGGCGGAGCCGGACGAGCCGACGTGCGCCGTGCCCACCGGTGCGAGCCGCACCTCGTCCGTCCCGAGCTCCGTGCGCGCGACCTGGAGGATCACGTCGGTCACGCCCTGACCGACCTCCGCCGCGGCGCAGTGCACCTCCGCCGAGCCGTCCGCGTGCAGCATCACGCGCGCCGCCGTGTAGTCGTCGAACCCCTCCGAGTAGCAGATGTTCTTGAAGCCGACGGCGAAGCCGACACCGCGGTGGACGCCCTCGCCCCGCGTGGTGTTGCCGGCGCCGCCCGGCAGCCGGATCGCCTCGCGCGGCAGCTCCTCGGCCTCCGGCGGCGAGAGGTCGGCCGCCCGGCGGATCACCTCCGCCACCGGCAGCACGCCTGCCAGCCGCTGCCCCGTCGGCAGCACGTCGCCCGGCCCGAGCGCGTTCAGCAGGCGCAGCTCGACGGGGTCGATGCCGAGCTCGGCCGCGAGCTTGTCCATCTGCGCCTCGGCGGCGAAGCACGTCTGCACAGCGCCGAACCCCCGCATCGCCCCGCAGGGCGGGTTGTTCGTGTAGACGCACGTCGACTCGATCAGCGCGTTCGCGACCGCGTACGGGCCGACCGCGAAGGAGGCGGCGTTCGAGGTGACGGCCGTGGAGCTGGAGGCGTAGGCGCCGCCGTCGAGCAGGATGCGCATGCGGACGCTCACGAGCTTCCCCGCACGCGTCGCGCGGTGCTCGGCCCAGATCCGCGCCGGGTGGCGGTGGATGTGGCCGACGAACGACTCCTCGCGGTTGTAGACGATCTTCACAGGGCGATTCGTGCGCAGCGCGAGCAGGGCGCCGTGCACCTGCATCGACAGGTCCTCGCGGCCGCCGAACGCGCCGCCGACGCCGCCGAGGTGGATCCGCACCATCTCGGGCGGCAGGTCGAGGCAGGGCGCCACCTGGTCGCGGTCGACGTGCAGCCACTGCGTCGCCACGTAGACGTCGACGCCGCCCTCGCCGTCCGGGACCGCGAGGCCCGACTCGGGGCCGAGGAACGCCTGGTCCTGGCTGCCGACGTCGTAGACGCCGCTGACGGTCACGTCGCCGGCGGCGTCAGGATCGCCGTGGCGGATCACCATGTGGCGGACGACGTTCGGGCGCGGGTCGCTGCGGTAGCCGTGGCCGCCCTCGCGTGGCATCGTCGGCCGGTCGGGGTGCAGAGGCTCCTGCTCGGTGGCGCGCTCCGGGTCGGTCACCGGCTCCAGCGGCTCGTACGTGACGCGCACGGCGGCGGCGGCGCGGCGTGCCTGCTCCGGCTCCTCGGCGGCGACGAGCGCCACCGCCTCGCCGAAGTAGCGGACGCGGTCGATCGCGAGCACGGGCTGGTCGGGGAACTCGAGGCCGTACGTCTTCCGGCCCGGCACGTCCTCGTGCGTGAGCACCGCGTGCACCCCCGGCAGCCGCACCGCCTCGGAGACGTCGATCTCGAGGATGCGGGCGTGTGCGTGCGGGCTGCGGACCGTCTTGCCCCAGAGCATCCCGGCGGCGTGGAGGTCGCTCGAGTAGGCGAACTCGCCGGTCACCTTCGGCACGCCGTCGTGGCGGAGCGTCGGGTCGCCCACGCGGCCCAGCTCGAGGATGCGGGGGCGCGTCGCGCTCACGGGGAGGCCGCCAGCCGGACGGCGTCGAAGATCTTGGCGTACCCGGTGCAGCGGCAGAGGTTCCCCGAGAGCGCCTCGCGGATCTCGTCGTCGGAGGGGCTCGGCGCCCGTTCGAGCAGGTCGACGGTCGCGACCACGAGCCCCGGCGTGCAGAAGCCGCACTGCACCGCGCCGGCCTCGACGAAGGCGCGCTGCACGCGGTGCAGCTCGCCGCCCGCGGCCAGGCCCTCCACCGTCGTCACCTCGTGCCCGTCCGCCTGCGCGGCGAGGACGAGGCAGGAGCAGACGAGCTCGCCGTCGAGGAGGACGGAGCACGAGCCGCACTCGCCCTGCTCGCAGGCGTTCTTGGAGCCGGGGAGACCGAAGCCGTCGCGCAGCGCCGTCAGCAGGCTGTCGCCGCCCCAGACATCGGCCTCGCGCGCCTCGCCGTTGATGCGGACCGAGATCTTCACGCGAGCACCCGCTCGAGCGCCCGCGCCGCGAGCACGCGAAGCGCGTGGCGGCGGTAGGCGGCGGTGCCGCGCACGTCGTCGATCGGCGACGCAGCGGCGGCGACCTGCTCCGGGAAGCTCTCCGCCGCAGCCAGCGGAGCGGTGACGAGCGCCGCGACGGGCCCCGAGGAGCCGTACGAGGCCCGCAGCTCGCCGCGCTCGCGGTCGGCGACGAGCGCGAGCGAGCAGACGGCGATCACCATCGCGTTCCGCGGCCCCACCTTCATGAAGGTCTGCGGCTGCCCGCTCGGGTCGACGCGCACGGCGAGGACGAGCTCGTCCGGCTCGAGCGCGTTCCGCTTGGGGCCGACGAGGAACTCCGTCAGCGGCAGCGAGCGGACGCCTCTGGCACTGCCGATCTCGACGACGGCGCCCTCGACGAGGAGCGGCGGCAGCGCATCCCCGGCGGGCGACGCGGTGCCGAGGTTGCCGCCGATCGTGCCGCGGTTGCGGATCTGCGGCGAGCCGACGGTACGGGCGGCCTCCGCGAGCGCCGGCAGCGCCTGCGCGAGCGGCGGCCGCATCAGCTCGGCGTACGAGACGCCGGCGCCGAGTCGCAGCACGCCGTTCTCGCGCGACCACTCCCGGAGCTCGCCCACCTCCGCCAGATTGAGGATCGCCTCGGGTCGCGAACGGTCGAAGTTGAGCTCCACCAGCAGGTCGGTGCCGCCCGCGAGCGGCCGCGCGGCGGGGCGCTCCGCCTTCAGCCGCAGCGCCTCGTCGAGCGTCCTGGGCGTGAGAACGTCCACGCCGCAAAGAGTACGCTCCCCGGCGATGCGATCCTTGCTGGCGCACGCACACGTTCTCGCGCTGGACGACGCGGGGACGGAGCTGCGCGACGGCTGGATCCTCCTCGAGGAGGGACTCGTGGTGGCGCTCGGCGACGGGCCGGAGCCGGAGGCCGACGAGCGGGTCGACCTCGGAGGTGCCGTCGTCACGCCGGCCCTCGTGAACACGCACCACCACCTGTACCAGACGCTCACGCGCGCCCGCGCGCAGGAGGGGACGCTGTTCGAGTGGCTCGTCGAGCTCTACCCGACCTGGGCCCGCGTCGACGCCGAGGCCGAGTACGCGGCCGCCCGCACGGGGCTCGCCGAGCTCGCGCTCTCGGGCTGCGGCACCGTCTTCGACCACCACTACCTCTTCCCGCAGGGGGCGGAGGGGATCGTCGAGGCGGAGGTGCAGGCGGCCGGGGAGCTCGGCGTCCGCATCGTCGCCTCGCGCGGCTCGATGGATCTCGGCGAGTCGGACGGCGGGCTGCCGCCGGACTCCGTCGTCGAGACGATCGACCGCATCCTCGCCGACACGCAGCGCCTGGCGGCGCTGCACGAGCCCGGCCACGGCGCGCGCGTCCAGATCGCGGTGGCCCCGTGCTCGCCGTTCTCGGTCACGCGCGAGCTGATGACGGAGTCGGCGGCGCTCGCCCGCTCGCTCGGCCTGCAGCTGCACACGCACCTGGCCGAGACGGTCGAGGAGGAGGCGTTCTGCCGCGAGCGGTTCGGCTGCTCGCCCGTCGAGTATCTGGAGAGCCTCGGCTGGCTCGACGGGGACGTCTGGTGCGCGCACTGCGTCCACCTCTCGGACGGCGACGTCGGCCGCTTCGCCGCGACCGACACCGGCGTCGCGCACTGCCCGACCTCGAACCTGCGGCTCGGGGCCGGCATCGCACCGGTGCGGCAGCTGCTCGACGCGGGCGTGCGCGTCGGGCTCGGCGTCGACGGCTCCGCCTCGAACGAGCGCAGCGACCTCTTCTACGACGTGAAGCTGGCGCTGCTCGTCGCCCGGGCGGTCGGCGGCCCCGGGGCGCTGACGGCACGCGAGGCGCTGCGGCTCGCCACGCGCGGCGGCGCCGCGGTGCTCGGGCGCGACGACATCGGCGAGCTCTCGCCCGGCACGTGCGCGGACGTTGCCGTCTGGCGGACGGACGGGCTCGAGCTCGGCGGCGCCGAGGACCCGGTCGCGGCGCTCGTCCTCTCCGGCCCGCACCGGGTCGACCGGCTCTACGTCGGCGGCGAGCCGGTCGTGCGCGGCGGGGCGCTCGTCCGCGCCGACGAGGCGGAGATCGCACATGCGCACCGAATCCAGGCCCGGAGATTCGTCGCATGACCTCGCTGTCCACCCACGTGCTCGACACCGGCACCGGCCGCCCGGCGGTCGACGTCGCCGTCTCGCTCCACCACGGCGACGAGGAGCTGGCCCTCGTCCACACCGACGCGGACGGCCGCGCGCGCCTCGCCGACGGCCTCGACGGCGGCGTCTACCGGATCGTCTTCCACCCGCCCTCGCCGTTCTTCCGCCGCGTCGAGCTCGAGGTCGAGCTCGGCGACGGCCACTACCACGTGCCGCTCCTCGTCTCTCCGTACTCGTGCGCGAGCTACCGCGGCAGCTGAGCGCCGACGAGCTGGCGCCGCTCTTCTCGGGGCGCACGCGGCTCGTGGAGGAGCTCGCCGCGCGCGAGCGGCCGCTCGAGGTCGCGGAGGAGGTGGCGCTCGCGCTGCCGGAGGCGGAGCAGCTCGCGGCCCTCTCCACCCACCCCCGGATCGGCGCGCCCTCGCCGGAGCAGCGCGGCGAGGAGCCGCACGTGCTCGCCGAGCTCGAGCTCCTGAACGACGAGTACGAGCGGCGCTTCGGCTTCCCCTTCGTCGTGTTCGTGGACGGCCGCACGCGGGCCGAGCTCGTCCCAGTGCTGCGGGCGCGGCTCGCGCGGACGCGTGAGGAGGAGCTGCGCGCCGGCCTCCAGGCCCTCTGTCGCATCGCGAGAGATCGATGGACGCGGAGTACCTGAGAGACCTCGCCGACCTCGTCCTGCGCTTCCTGCACGTGGTCGCGGGAATCGCCTGGATCGGCGCCTCCTTCTACTTCATCCGCCTCGACCTCGGCCTGGCCCCGCCCAAGGAGGCGAAGGACGCGGACGACGGCGTCGCCGGCGAGTACTGGGGCGTGCACGGCGGCGGCTTCTACCACTCGCAGAAGTACCTCGTCGCGCCGCGGGAGCTCCCCGCGCACCTGCACTGGTTCAAGTGGGAGGCGTACACGACGTGGCTCTCCGGCTTCGCGCTGCTCGTCGTCCTCTACTGGCTCGACGCGGACGCGCGCCTGGTGGACGTGTCGGTCGCGGACCTGGCGCCGTGGCAGGCGGTCGTCCTCTCCGGCGGCGGGCTCGTGCTCGCCTGGGTGCTCTACGACGCCGCCTGCCGCCTGCTGCGCGACGACCGCTGGGTCGCAGCCTTCGTCGCGGTGCTCGTCGTCGCCTCCGCGTGGGCCGCGGGTGAGCTCTTCTCCGCGCGGGCGGCCTACCTCCAGGTCGGCTCCATGCTCGGGACGATCATGGCGGCGAACGTCTTCTTCACGATCATCCCCGCCCACCGGGAGCTCGTACGGGCGAAGCAGGAGGGGCGCGAGCCGGATCCGGCGCCGGGAGCGCGCGCGAAGCAGCGCTCGGTGCACAACAACTACCTGACGCTGCCGGTCGTGTTCACGATGCTCGCCGGGCACTTCCCGCTGACGTTCGGGGCCGAGCGAGCCTGGCTCGTGCTGCTCGCGATCTTCGCGCTCGCTGCGGCGGTGCGGCACTTCTTCAACCTCTGGCACCGCGGGCTGCGGGCCTGGTGGATCCCGGCCGCGGTCGCCGCCGGCGCGGTCGCGCTCGCGGTCGTGCTCGCACCGGAGGACGAGCCCACGCCGGCGCAGGCGATCGCGGACGACGACGCCCTGCTGATCGCAACGACCCGCTGCCAAGCCTGCCACGCCGGCGCGGCGGCGCCGGGTGGCGTGATGCTCGACACGGTCGAGGGGCTGCGGGCGAACGCGGCCGGGATCGAGCGCCAGCTGCGGGCCAACGCGATGCCGCCCGGGAACGCGACGGGGATGACGGACGACGAGCGCGCCCAGCTGCTCGCCTGGGCCGCCGCGGCAGGGTAGGTTCCTCGCGTGCTCGAGATCGTCGCAGCCGGGATGCGCTTCGTGGCCCGCTGGGAGGACGAGCTGGCGCCGCGCACGGTCGCCGCGTTCAAGGGCATCCTGCCGCTGGAGGACCGGATCATCCACTGCCGCTGGAGCGGCGAGTCGAACTGGATCCCGTGGGGCGACCGCGACCTCGGGCTCGGGCCCGAGAACGCGACGAGCTACCCGCACCCGGGGGAGCTCGCGCTCTATCCCGGCGGCGAGAGCGAGACCGAGCTGCTCTTCCCCTACGGCTACTGCTCGTTCGCGAGCAAGGCGGGACACCTCTGGGCGAACCACTTCGCCACGCTCGTCGAGGGCCAGGAGCAGCTGAAGGAGCTCGGCCGGCTGACGCTGTGGGAGGGCGCCCAGCCGATCTCGTTCCGGGAGGCGTAGCGGCCGTCAGGGAAGCGCGAGCAGCACGTACGCGTCGACGGGCTCGTTCTTCCCCTTGATCCTCAACCCGGTGCGCGCCTCCACCGCCGCGCCGGCCGGCAGCTCCGCGCGGGTGCCGGCGCCGATCAGTACGCCGCCGGGCGGGGCGAGCCCCTCCAGGCGCGAGGCCGTGTTGACCGTGTCTCCCACGAGCGCGTACGCGACGTGACCGTCTCCGCCGAGCTCGCGAACCACCGCGTCGCCGCTGTTCACACCGATGCGCAGGCGCGGCCAGCCCGGCTGCTCGTCCGCCAGGGCTGCGACGGCCTCTTGCAGGGCGAGCGCCGCGCGCGCGGCCCGGAGGGCGTGGTCGGGCTGGTCGCCCCGGCTGTTGAACGTGGCGACGATCCCGTCGCCGATGAACTTCTCGACCTCGCCACCGAACCGGCGGGTGAGCAGGGGCGCCGCGGCTCCCCAGTACGCGTCGAGCACCGCCGCCACCTCGTCCGGCGAGGACCGCTCGGAGAAGCTTGTGAAGCCCTCGAGGTCGCCGAAGAGGACGCTGACGTCCTGGCGGCGCTCCCGCGTCGTCGGCAGGTAGAGATCCCGGAAGCGCTCGTCGCGCCATTCGCGGCGGGCGGCGAACCCGATGAGCAGGTAGGCGAGGACGATCAGGCCGTGCCATTCCCACCAGCTCGCGTGCCACTTGCGCTCCCCCGTGATCGCGACGCCGATCATCGCCTCGGCGAGCAACAGGAAACAGGCGATGACCGCCGTCGAGAGCAGCGTGGGGCGATGGCGGAAGAGCCGCCAGTACCGAACGGCGCTGACCCCGTAGACCACGGTTCCGAGGACCGCCATGGCGGCGAGCACCTTCCCCGTCGCGGCCTCGCTGTTCGGGCCGCTCAGCGGTGGCA